>NZ_CCEJ010000001.1:0-50189 GCF_000750955.1 Criblamydia sequanensis CRIB-18
GTTCTCTGTAAGGGCTTTTTTTTTCCCTAAATCTCCTCTTTTTTTTGCTTATAATTATTACTATCACGCTAATAATCAAATTCCTATATTTGTTTTCTAAGATTAAAGTTTTCCTTTTGCATTGGAATGCTTAAATGTTTAAATTGTCCGGAAATTGTATCCAATTTAACAGGGGAGACTGACAATGAATGTTGATAATAATGTAATGGGAAAAATTTGGATGCTATCGCTAAATGCCTCAATGAGATTACCGGCTTATGCCATGAATGCGACAGCTCTTGCATTAACTGCTGAAGCGGTCTTAAGATTTTTAGAAGCTTTACCAATCCGACCTGCCTTAGAATATAACACAAGTCCGGGAAGCCTAGCTGGTAGAGTTAAAGATTGGGCTCGTCCTATTACCGAGTCTTATGTGATGAAAAATGTTTCTCTTAGACCTTTTGGAGAAAAGAATGATACAGGCGAGTATAAAATACCGAACGCTACTATCGTTATCAGCGCAGGCGTTGGTTTAGCTCTAAGCGCTGCTTTATGTGAAATTTTAAGAGTTTCAATTGGCGAGCCGTCCCAACTTATGAATAGAGTGCTTGAGTTTGTAAGCCCTTTTCGTATAGGAGAAGGCGCTTTAAAAACTACCGAGCTTCTCTTTAAAAAATAGAGAAAAGGGCCAAGTCAAAAGACTTGGCCTTAAATTTAAACTTTAATAAAGGCTGCTTTTGTTTGCCCAAGAAGAGCTGTTACCATCTGTCTTGGCTGATTTCTAAATCTTTGAAATAAAAGTTCCATACCATCTGCTTGGCGGACGGCGACTTTTTCAACTTTTAGGCCATTAGCATTAGAATGCTGAGAAATGACCGTTTCTTTACCCGTTTGAGGGTATTTTTGAGCCGTTTCTTGGCGCTCCGGGGCAGGTTTTGGCTTATTGGATTCTTCATCAGCAAGAAATTTTGCTAAAGCTTCATCTTGTAAAAACTGCTCTGTTAAACGCTCATTTTCTAAGCTTTCTAGTAAATCTTCAAAAGTTATTCCAACCTCCTGTTGGGCCAACTCTCTAGCTATAGTTGAATCGGAGACATCGTCCTTATTCCCCGTTTCTAGAAAAGGGAGCGCCGTAGGCTGAGTCTCCTTTTCTTTTACATTTTCTGTATGGCTTCTTCTTGAAGGAAGACGTCTTGTCCCTTCTTGAATTTGCGGTCTTCCTTTTTGAAGAATTTCAGGTTTTCGTGTTTTTGGCTTATTTAACACTGATAAAAGAGAGAGTTTCTCAACTTCGTTTGTCTGAACGCTTTCTTCCGCCGCCGGAATCTGCAGCTCTTTTTTCTCTGCAATAGAGGGTTTAGGAGCCTCATCTTTTTTTAGTTCTATGGTAGGGGGCGAGGATAAATCAGGCTCAGGGTTAGGGTCTTTATTAGCGGTTAAATCAGCTGCTTTGTCAGTATCTTCTTTAGAAGGCAATGGGGGTTGAGGGGGATCTCCTGGGTTTTCGTCTTTAGTGCCATCCGGTTTTTTCAACTTGTTGGCAATAAATATCCCGAGAAAGACAGTTCCAATGGCAGCTGCAATAGAGGCTATCGCTGCACAAGTGTACCTCGCCGGTTTGGAATTCCAAATGGCTTGGGCTGTATTTTTAAGAAAGTTAAAAATAGCCATAGCTGCTTTTATAATAAAATCTTTCACAGCCACAACTGCGACTTTAATACCATTCCAGGTTACTGAAGCCGCATTCGCGATATTTTCTCCAAGTCCTGGCGACGAGGTTGCCGGAACCGAGGGGGCAGCGGGTGACGTCATACCTTCTCCTTAGTTTAGTTTTGAGAGCTTTAAAATATTTACTATTTTAAGCCATCTTGAATTAAATAATTAAGTTCAAGTAAGTCTATCTGGCAAATATTAATAACTCATAAGGATCTTTTAAATTTTTATAATTAAAAAAAACTATTGGATGGTGTGTTTGAGAATAGGGTTTCTGGCCGCCCGAACCTCATCTAAACGTCTAACAGGTGTGTTTAAAGGGGCATTTCGCAATAGGTCCGGATTATTTTTGGCCTCTTCGACAATCTTTTCCATAATTTGAATAAAAGCATCGAGGGTGGATTTGGATTCCGTTTCAGTCGGCTCGATTAAAAGAGATTCTTTAATAATCAGAGGGAAATAAATGGTTGGAGCATAAATACCATAATCGAGCATCCTTTTAGCTATATCTAAAGCTTTTATCCTAGAGTCTAAAAAGCGGTCGGCTTGCAGTACAAATTCGTGCATGCAGAATCGATCTTTAAAGGGATCTTTGAAAAGAGGGGATATTTTTGTTTTTAAATAATTAGCATTTAAAACCGCATTTTCTGAAACCTTTCGAAGACCATAAAAGCCGTGAATAATAAAATAAAGATAGGCTTTTACAAAAACGCCAAAATTTCCATTAAAAAATGAAATTTGACCCATACTCGTCTTGCTTTCCCGGATCAAATGAAACAGGCCATCTTCTTTTTTTTGAACCCAAGGCAACGGTAAATAAGGGCTTAAGCTTTCTTTACATAAGATAGGGCCGGAGCCAGGGCCGCCTCCGCCATGAGGTGTTGAAAAAGTTTTATGTAAATTTAGATGCATCACATCAAATCCCATAAGGCCGGGTTTCACAATTTCCATAATGGCATTTAAATTTGCCCCATCGTAGTAAAGAAGGCCGCCCTTTTCATGAATAATTTCTGCGATAGATAGAATTCTACGGCTGAATAACCCGAGAGTGTTTGGGTTGGTAAGCATAAGTCCAGCAGTTTTTGAACTTGTTTTATTCCTTAAGTCGTCTAAATTAATGTCTCCATCTTCATCACTTTCAATGGAAATGGTTTTATACCCTGCCATGGCAGCTGTAGCGGGATTGGTTCCATGAGCGCTGTCCGGTATGATAATTTCATTTCGAAAAGATTCATTTCTTTCTTCAAAATATTTTTTTATCATCAAAATTCCGGTTAACTCGCCTTGGGCGCCGGCGCTAGGAGATAAGCTTCCTTGATCCATCCCCGATAGCTCGCATAAAAGACGAATAAGTTCATGCATGATGAAAAGAGACCCTTGTACCGTTTCATCCGGCGCCAAAGGATGGCAGTTAGCAAAACCGCTAAAGGAGGCGCACTCCTCATTAATCCTTGGATTAAATTTCATAGTGCAGCTCCCAAGCGGGTAAAAATGGGTATCGATCCCCATATTGTCCTTGGCAAGCTGACTAAAATGCCTTGTGATCGAGAGCTCGGAAGCTTCAGGTAAATGAATTTCTTCTTTTCTTCTAAAGGTAGGAGGCAATTCAATTTGAGAAATAGGCGTTTCTTCTTTAGGCAAACTCCAAGCTTTTTGCCCCGGAATGCTTTTCTCAAAGAGTGTCTTTCTTAAATTGGCCATAACTTGGATCACTTGTGTTATTTAAAAAGATTTTTAGCTTTAAAAAGGTAGTTTTCAAGTTGTGTTAGATTTTTTTTCTCCGTCACATTGACAAGCCACCCTTTTTTTGTTCCCTTATAAAGAGAGCTAATAGAGGCTCCAGGAATAATTTTCTCTGCCATAAAATGTTCAATTACCTTTTTGTCTTCTATGGGAAAAAGAACCGGAAATTCATTAAAGTAGACGCCTTCAGTTGGAAGCGTTAGTCCCGAAATATGAGATAATTGATTTTTTAGATAATTGGCCTTTTTAAAATTTGTTTCAGCAAGCTTTTTAAGGCCTTCTTTACCATACCATAGCAAGGTTAATAAACTTGCTAAAGCATTTAACGATTGGCTCGTACATATGTTAGAGGTGGCTTTTTCCCGTCTAATATGCTGCTCTCTTGCTTGAAGAGTTAAGATAAAACCCCTTTTTCCCTCGCTATCGACTGTTTCACCGACTATTCTTGCAGGCATCTGCCTTATTAAATCTTGTGTGCAAGCCATGTAGCCGGCGTAAGGTCCCCCGAATTGAGGGGGGATTCCAAGTGGCTGCATCTCCCCTGCCGCGATATCGGCTCCAACTTCTTTAGCTGAAGAAAATAGACCGTAAGCTATAGGGTTAGAAAGATGTATCGCTAGGCTCTCGAATCGTTTCGCTTCCTCAAAAATGCCTTTAGCGTCTTCTAACCGTCCAAAAAAATTGGGGCTTTGAATAATAACGCCGGCAATCGTTTCATTTATTTCTTTCCTGAAAGTTTCTAAGTCGCACTTTCCCATATTGTCGCAAGGGATTGTTTTAATTTTAAAGCCTTGCGAGAGCACATACTGACAAATGACCGCTTGAACAAGCGGGTGAATCGATTCAAATAAAATGAGAGTGTCTCGAGATTTTTTGACGCGAAGCGCCATTAAAGCGCTTTCTCCGGCAGCTGTAGCCCCATCATAAACAGAAGCATTAGCTGCATCAAGCCCGGTTAAAGCTGCAATCGAAGACTGGAATTCAAACAAAGCTTGCAGCATTCCTTGAGAGGCTTCTGCTTGATAAGGCGTGTAGCTTGTCAAAAACTCAGACTTTTGACAGATAGCCCGAACAAAAGAGGGGATATAATGGTCATAGCTGCCGGCTCCCAAATAACTATCAAATGAGGGGTAGCTATTTTTATCGGCTAATTTTTGCATCCAGACTTTGGCTTCAAGCTCAGATAATCCATCATCAAGCCCTCTTTTTTTTAACAAGAGTTTTTTAGGAATATCTTCAAAAAGATCTTCTATAGATTGGATACCGATGGCTTTTGCCATCTCCTCACGTTCTTTATCCGTGTTCGAAATATAATCCATTTTCTTTTTCTATTAAAAATTTAAGTCTTAAGGTTTTTTATGGCTGATTAAACGCTCATAGCCCTCTGCATCAAGAAGGGTCTTTAATTCCTCTAAATTAGAAAGTTCTATTTTAAACAACCAACCCTCCTTTTCAGGAGATGTATTAATCAATTCGGCTTTCTCTTTTAAGTTTTGATTCACTTCGATAATTTTTCCGCTTAATGGAGTGTAAACATCAGCGGCAGCTTTTGTCGATTCTAGCACGGCAATTTCAGACCCTGCTTGCACACTTTTTCCAACTTCCGGCAATTCCACATAAACAATGTCCCCGAGTTCTTGCTGAGCAAAATTACTCACTCCAATTGTCGCGCTTCGGCCATGAGCTTCTACCCATTCGTGTGTGATTGTGTAATATTTCATTAAAAGGATCCTCCCTTGATTGAAGATTTAACAAAAGGCAAGCGGACGACTTTGCCTGAAATTTCCTTATCTTTGACTTTAGCTTTGCAGAGGGTGCCTATGGGAAATTTTTGTGAAAATAATCCGATGGCTATAGGACAGTTTAAAGTCGGAGAAAAATTACCTGAGGTTACGACACCCACTTCTTTATTATCAAAATAAAGAGGGGTGCCTTCCCTTGAAATCCGACCTTCTTCAAAAAGAATTCCTTGTTCGTAGCGTTTGCTAAGAGACCGGTTAAGGGCAGCCAATGCATCTTTTCCAATAAAATCATGTTTGTCTAGATGCACAGTCCAGGAAGAGACGCTTTCAATCGGGGCAATCGTTTCACTAAGTTCATGACCATATAAGGCATACCCCATTTCTAATCGTAGAGTGTCCCTTGCTCCAAGTCCAATCGGTTTAATTCTTGAATCAAGGGAAAGAATTTGTTCGAAGACTCGCGGTATAAGAGAAACTGGGGCCACAATTTCGTAGCCAAGCGCACCTGTGTAGCCGGTTCTTGAGAGCAAAATGGGTTTCTTCTCATAATTTTCCATAGTGAATTGAAATGGCTCTAACCTAAGAATCGAGGGGAATAATTTTGATAAGGCCTCCCTTGAAAGGGGGCCTTGAAGGGCGAGAGTTCCTAACTCCTGAAATAGGGGACTAACAGTTACTTTGAAAGCCTTCTTATGGCGCAAAAGATGCTCTAAATCTTTCTCTTTGCAAGAAGCATTGACTATCAAATAGAAGTGATTTTCAGATAATTTAAAAATAAGAAGGTCATCCACTGTGCCCCCTTTTTCATTGGCGAATAGGGTATAGATGGCTGTATTCTCAAGTTTATCAGAAAGAGGAGTGACTGATAAATAATCAAGAAATTTTAGAGCTTCCTCTCCTTTAACTTCGATCACACCCATGTGGGTCACATCAAAAAGACCTGCTTTGTCTCGAACTTGCTTATGTTCTTCTAAGACGCTTGTATAAAAAAGAGGCATGTCAAAGCCATGGAATGAAAAAAAATGAGCTCCCAATGCTTTATGGCTGTCATAAAGAACAGTTTTCATTTTGTTAAATCTCCAAAAAACGGCTTTTTCTTTTATAGCCTAAAGCAAAAGATTTGTCTTTAAAATCTTTAAAACTTGGATGGAAAAAAGATTTTTTCGGGGATGAAAAATGAATGCAAATCTTCTTTGGAAGCAGTTGTTGCCGGGTTAAGAAATCAAAAGCCACCTTGCTTTAAGTAAGACGGCTTTTGATGAAAACTTCTTATTTAGGGAGTTTATCTGCTAACACATCAACTTTTTGAATGGAAGGTGGTTTCGAAAATAGGTCTTTTGCTTTAGCCATCAGGGCTTTAGCAACATCTCCTGTTAAATGAGCCTCTCTTCCTGAATCGCTTGGAAAAGCATCAAATATTCCGAAGGTAGTCGGCCCAAGACGGATGGCGAACCATGCTGTGGTCTCAGTTTCTTTTTGGACAGTAGGCAAGGCGCTTTTAAGAAAATCCTCAACTTCTTTAACTTTCTCAGGTTTAGCTTCTAATATTACCAATAAAGCAACTTTAACCATTTTATTACTCCTACCTTAAATGCTTTGATTAGGTTATCCTATGCTTTCAAAATTTATCAAAAAATCTGCACAAAAGCAGCTCATTTTTCAATCAAAGCGAATTTCGAAAGAAGTCCGGTATTTTTAAATATTAAAAATGAAGGGAAGTTTTATCCCTTGGTAAAGAGTATCTTGAGTGAGGTATATGGCAGCTTTTGAAAAAATTGACGGCGAGTTGCTGCAACTTATTGATGTTCTCGTGTTTGAGATTGTTTAAGGGTCAAGCTACTCCAAAGGGAAGGCTGATCTTCAACTTTAAACTCATCTGAAAGAACTGTAAAGTGCTGAGAGGCTTCTTGGGGTCTATTGATCCGGTAGGTAAAACCTATTCTATCAAATTCAACAGGGTCAAAACCATAAAGACAATGGGAAGGAATAAAAATTTCGAGGGTATAATTTTTTTTGGTCGTGTGGATTTTCAAAGACAATTCGTTATGGTCTGCAATAGGATGGCTTTCTTCTCCTCGAAATCTTGTGATTTCGCCTGCTTTTCTTCCGTCCACAAGTTCCGGTAAAAAGAAAAAGTGATGGCAAAAACGTGTGGCATAGCCGGTTGTTTTTAAGTCTCGTGTGTCGATGAAAACTTCAAAGCTATCGCCCTCTCTTATTTCAGGATAGAAAACTCTCTCCACCGGTTTTTGAACTTCTACTCGAAGCGCAATCCCTTCCAAATTATATCCAAGCCCTATAGAGGCAAAAGTCTCTTCTCCGGTTAAAAAATCCGGACTTGGCAAAGTAAATTTCTTCCCTTCTTTAGAAGTTAAAGAAGGGAGATTTTTTCCGCTTAAAAAAGGGACTTCATAAGAAACTTCAAAAAAATTCGCGGGGGAGAGCTCAAAATAGCTCTCATCATCATCCCTTGTAAGCATTAAGGGCGACCTCTGTTTTATCATTCTCGGATTCTAGAAAAAGGGATTCTAGAGATTGCTTTTCTTTAATTTGATGAAGAAAAACCTCAAAAAAGTTTCTGAGCGCCTCATTTCCAATTAACTCTTGAACTGAAAGGGCAGTTTCAATAGATCCTGTTGCCGTATTTGGATTAATAGCTCCTCCAATGACAAAGAAATAAGGACCCTCTGATGCTTGAAAAAAGACTTTTGAAGGGGAGGATTGAGATTCTTGCAAATCCTTATGTTCCGGAATGCCGGGATTTCTTCTATCTCTTTTAAAGGAGGTTTTGACAATTTTAAATTGACTTTCCAACCGATTGGGGTTTTCAGAAGAGGGTTCTTCAAAATTTTGAAATTGTCCGGATTTAAACTCTTCTAAAGATTGTTTCATGTAACTTAAGAATCTATAAGGATATAGCGCTTTAACTTCTTTTGGTAAGCCTTTATATTCATCGCCTAAGCCCGTTACCTCTTTTTGAATTAAAGATAAGACTTTCGCAAAATAACTATCCGCTACTTTAAATTCCACCTCAGCTAAACTTTTCCAATTGCCATCTTCTCCCTTATAGGTTTTAGGATCTGTTTCACGGATTTTTTCGTAATGGCTTTTAAGTTTTTTATTTAAGATAGTTTCTAAAACCCCTTTTTCTTTCGCTTCATTGAAGGTAAGAATTTGAGGGTCATGAGATTTATCCAATAACCGTATTTGAAAGTGCTTTTTCTTATCTTTTGACTGCAAAGATGCGGTAGCTGAAGTTTCTTTTGTTTTTAGGGCATCGATGGCTTCTTTAAGGGCTTTAGCCTCGATTTGAGGAAACTCAGAGCTTTCTCCCAACATATTGATATGAAGCGTTAATGGATTGAATTCAAGGCTTGCAAAAGTTTCCTCCACCCACTCAGGATGGTTTTTCAAAATTTCTTTCTTTGCGTAATAATCCACTCGTGATCGTGTTTCAGAAGATAGCTCATCAAGGGCTGCAACTCTCTCTTCTTGAGAAGTTGGTTTTTTTAAGCCAAGTTCAGGAAATTCTTTTACAAGAAGAGGCCAATTTTCCGATTGGGACTCCCAATTCCAAGTATCTTTTAGAGTAATTTTTCCCATTAAATTTAGAGTGTCCACTTCAGCATACTCTACTTTAACTTCCGTTTCGACAAGAGCTGGAGCTTCTTTTGCAACTTCCAAAGGCGTTTTAAACGTGTCTTTCAATAATAAATTTTGGGATTTTGGATCTATTTTCTGTATTTGGGATAGATAAATTTCAAAAAGCTCAAATTCTTTTGGAGTATCAAATTTAAGTTCTTTTTTCAAAGTAAAGAGCTCGCCTTCCGTTCCTTCCGTCGCATACTCTGTAAATGAATTAAAAGGAAGAGAGGAGACAAACACCGATCTTGAAACATTGTTGATATAACGACGGAAAAGAAGAACTTTTTGCCATAATTTTACGGCTTGGTTTTTGTCTAAACCAAGGCGGCGAAGCTCTTCTTGAAAGTAATCATCGACATTTTTAGCAGGATGAGTCCCTTGCTTTTGAGCTTCCTTGAAACTTTCAGCTGCGTTTTTTTTAAGTTCTGCGAGGGCTTCCTCTTTGGAAACATGGTAGCCGGCTTTTAAGGCGGCATCACTTGCGTTTAGGATGACTGCGCTGATAAGTTTGATAAAGCGGGGTCCAAACCAATCGTCAAAGGTATGATAATTGAAAAGAGCAAGGTCTTGGTATTCTAAATCTCTATCAGGTTTAACCCAGCTGTATTGAGCTTGCTGATAGCGTAAAAATTGTTTAAAAAAAGCGTAAGGGAATTCTCTTTCCCTATTGTATAACGAAACTCTAGCCTTAAAAGATTCTTCCGAAAGCGGGTCATCATTTTTTTTAAGGGTACGGTAATTTTGCGCCATATCCTTTGCAAAATAGTTCCAGGTATTCTCGACACTAATAAAAGGCGCTTCCTTATGGGTATAGAGATTGAAATGTTTTTCTTTGGCAGCTCTTGATTCCAAATCTGCCTTCAAAGGTTCTTTAAAATTTTCAAGCAAGACATACGCTAAACCAGTCTTCAAGAAATCATTCGCGATAACCCCATCATTTAAAAAATTAGGGCCGCCATAACCTTGGTACCTTAGAGAATCCGTTTTATCAGTAGAAATGAAAAGGGCCATTTCATTTAAGTCTCTATGCTTAACTGTGGTTCCGCTTGTTGTTTTAAACACAGGCTCGTCATAATTTTGCATGGAATCGATAACGCCTGCTGTTCCAAAGAAGGAAAATGAAATAATGATAACAACTGTCACAACTAAATAAATGTACTGTTGATATTTGCGGAAATGATGAAGCATTGGAACAAAAACCCCTTCTACAGAACTTTGATGATTTTGACCTAAAAAACCTTAAACAACATTAAAAAATCTTCTTTTAAACTGCCCGTAAATGACTAAAAGGCATCGAGAATAAGATTCAGGAAATTCTCGTTAAAATTAATTTTTAATTTATTTAGGTTTAAAAAACCTTTTAAAGAAAATGCTAGCAGAAGAAATTTAAAGATGGAAGGGTTTTATCTAACCTTCATTCTCATAAAGAACAAAAACTATGTAGCCGACCAGTAAGGATGGTTTAAATCTTTAATATAGGATTGTGTTTTTGGATCGTAGATCATATTAGGCTCAATATTTTCCCCGTATCTTTTTTTTAGGAATTCTTCAGTTTTATTGGGGAGCATGACACTTATGCCGTCAAAGGTACCTCTTCTTAGGGGAAAGACTAAATCAAAGCTGATCGGTTCTTTATAAATCCGTTCTTTCTCTTTCCATTCCTTAGTAAGAAAAATATTATCTTCATTGGAGAGAATATATTTTAAAGTTCGATTTTCGTAGTCGATGATATATGTATAAATATCAATAAGGGAAGCTGATTCTTTCACATAAACTTTTAGATAGGAATCTTGCTTGCCCCTTGAAGACCAGTCATCGACAAGATAAAGATTGGGGTCGAGATTTGCTTTTAAAACCCGTTTAACATTTTCAAAGTCAGGGTTTAAAATGGCGATATCCACATCATTATCCCAAGGAATAACCCCTCCATAGCGATAAGCCCCTAAACAAGTGCCGCAATCAACAAAATAGAAAATATTCTCTTTTTCCAGGATGGCAACAATTTCTTTTAAAGCTTCCTTTTCTTTTTTTAAGTGATTTTCATCGCCGGGTCTTCTTTCGCAATAATCCTTGGTTAAAACAAGCGTTTCATCCTTAAATTCAGGCATTCCGATTTCACGATAATAAGCCTCATTTGAATGAAGATCTCTACATTCAAGACATCTTTTTATTTCTTGAAATTGACTTCTTTGATCCTGAAATAAGAACGAAAGGGCATTTAAAAAAACACCTTCATAAAAGGTTTTAGGCAAAAGAAATAAAAAAGCCGTTAACTTCAGCTCAAACCCGTCCTCATAATTGAATCTTTCTTTAAAGGTATAGCGTTCTTTTACATCTTCAGGTGTTTTTAAACCTTTTTTTCCATCAATAATATAATGATAAGGGCTTAAGAGATGCGCCCCCATTTGATGGAAGGCATTTCCGTCTTCTATGTAGATGCTAAGAAAGGGGTTTTCAACTGTTTTCAAATAAAAATGCACGAAAGGAAGGCCGAAAACTAAAAAAAAGGATGCGACAAGAGTGATTGCTTTATCAACGGTCATAGGTCTACAATGCTTTCCATTTTAAGGTTCTTTTCAATCAAGAGTTTCAAAAAAAATCTAAGAACTCAAACAGCCAATAGTTATCTTGCATGCCACATTCTTGATCTTTTGCAAAGTTATTTCGTAAAACATTCTTTTAAAATATTCCATATTCGTTATGATCCATTTTTTTACCTATAAAGGAAAAGTATATGAGATCGACTTTTAATTTATTTGCTTTGGGATGTGGAGTATTTTTCTTTAGCGCCGGTGTTTTAAACGCCAAAAATTCGGATTCTTTCGGCGATGAAACTTCGTTTCTTGCCTATAATGAAAAAGGCATTGCCAAGTCAGAAGAGCCGAGAAAAAAAGCCAAAATGATACGGCCCTATTGGATAGAAACAAGCCAAGAGCAAATCGATGGCATCCGATTTATTGTCCTTACTCTTGGCAAGGAGCCTTTGCTAAAATTAAAAAAATTAGAAAATGATTTAAACAGGGCTGCCGATAAATTTGAAAGAGTCCACCCGTTAAATGTTTGGAGAATTATTTTTTCAAACAATGAAACGATTAGCGCCCTTCACAATATAAAGAACCGAAAGTTAATCTGGAAAAAATTCATGAAGGGGATGGGCGAGAGCTTTGATGAAGCCCGCGATTTTAATGACCTTAAAGATGAGTATATTCACGATTTTGCAAACAGATTGTCGCTCCCGGAGCCTGAAATTAAAAAGTTATTGCTCTCTGAAAATTGGAATGGCTTCGTGGAATACCTTTTGGCAAGCTTTAAAGCGCCTCAAGAAACTTCCGGCAAATACAATCAATAAAAGAGAATGAATTCTTAAAAAGTGCTTTTTTGCAGTTGTCTTTTTTCTATCCTGCAAAGATAAAATTAGCTAGAGTATGAGCTTTATCAAAATTTGAGAAAAATAGTCCCTTTTCATGAGTTTAAAATTTTCTAAAGGCTTTTTTCTTTTTTTTACTCTCGTGTTTTTCTTTGGTTTTATAAGTGATGCCTATTCATTCTCGTTCTCTCTAAGAGAAGGGCATTCGGTAACCTTATCATGTCAAGCTTATTGGATGAGACGGACAAGAGAAGGAGGCAGCGAGCAGTCCGGTGTATTGAAGGGATTTTGGACAGAATATGAAAGATTTGCAAGGGAGCGCCTTTACTGGTCTGTTCATTTTTATAACGCCAAAGGAATCCTGGATGGCCATACAGGTTCTGATGCAAGGTTAAAGTCCAATAAAAAGGAAAGTGAAGTGGAAGGCAGGATTGGCTACTGCTTTACTTTGAAGAGATACCCAAATTTTTGTATTGCGCCTTTTATCGGGTTTGGAGCTTTTACAGGAAACAATCAATTCATAGAGCCCTCTCCTCTTGAATTTACGATGGAGACGCACTTTTTATTTACAGGCCTTGGCTTTAAAAGCCAATACTCTTTCACTCCTTATATTTCTCTTGGCCTTCAGATAGAGGTTAAAATCCCTTATGATGTCCATTGTAAAATCAAAAATTTTGATGAACTTGAAAATGTCACTCAATTTATCAAAGAAAAAGCCGGGGTAGAAGTAGAGCTTCCTTTCCAGGTTAAATTGCCAAAAAGAAGCTGCTTTCAGATTGGAGCTGCGGTTGTCCCATTTTATAGGTATAGGAAATATGGGGCGCAATCAAACTATCCCTTTGACTATCCTAAAACTAGTTTTCAGATAGCCGGAGCCCGAATGGAGCTTAAAGCCTTTTTTTAAAAAAAATTAAGGATTATTCTGAGCTTTCTTTCTTGTTTTTTTAAGAAGAGGATACTTTTATTTCATATTGGGGCGTCTGCCCTAATTTTTTCATATGGACCCTGAGAGAGGATTGAGAGAGGATAACTTCCCAATCAGCAGGCTCTGATTTTTTGACTTGTTCGTTAAAAATTTTAATGAACTCTTGAGTGTAGATGCCGCCGCCGATAGCCGTGCCCCAAGCATAGTCTCCAGGAATAGAACTTGAAATAACAATAGAGCCCTTGGTTTCCAAAAATAGCTTTCTATAATTTTGCTCGATCCAGCTCTGTTTTCCACCCTTATAATGAATCTGCTTTTCCATAGGCAGCGGGGCTAACTTATCCGGAATGATATTATTGCAGCAGTCCGCCATAGAAAACATCAATTGCGCTTTCTTTCTTTTTAAGATATCAATGATTTCTTGATAATCAAGCCCTCTTTGCAAAGGGGTTAAAAAAAGATAAGGCCACTGATTAGCTCCTTTTGAAGGTGTTCTATAACCATGGCCCGAGAAAAAGAAAAAAACGATGTCGTCTGAATTTGATGAGATCTTTTCAATTTGATCTGAAATGTTTTCTGTAATATTAGGGGCTAAAAAATAGTGCTGGTCAATTTTAAGATGGGTTTTATCGCCAATCTCTTTTAAAAAGGATTGAATTTGGCTAAAGTCTTTTTGGACAGAGTCACTGATGTGAATGGCTTTGGTATCGCAAACCAAAATCGCATGGATGACTCTCGCATGAAGTTTTGGACTTTGATAAAAAAGAAAAACAAAAAGACTTAGGGCTAAGGCCAGTTTTTTTTTTGAGTACAGCACTATTAATCCTTAAAGCTTAATTCTTATTTGAGAGTGCTTTAAAATCTTCATTCACAGGATCAATATCCAAAATGAAATTTTTTCTTGGTGTTGTAATTTTGATCTGCTTGCAATAGGAGCTATAGAGAACAACGACATCCTCTTTTCCTTTAAATCTCCACCCTTCAGTCGGCAAAAATAAGCAGGATTTGGTCCGATCAAATATATAGCTGTCATCTTCTAGGAGAACTTCTTTCAAACGATTGGAAACATCATTTGATAAGGCGGCTTCTTCAACTGTGCTAAAGCCATTTTTTCCGTCCGGTTTTATTTGCAAAGTCAAAATATTGCTCGAGGATTGCAAATAGAAAACCGTATCCTTGCCGATTCTATCTTCTAGCTTGGCAACTTTTCTCGGAGTGAAAGAAGAGTCCTCTCTTGAGCAGCTCGTGATAAAAAAACAAGCGGCAAGAACAAGAGCTGCAAGGCTTATTTTAAATAGCGGTGTTGTCATATTAATTTACCTATGGTTATTAAAGTGATTAGATCAAAACCTTCATATAATGGTCTTATAAATAACAAGCAAGTTGAAGAGTTAAAATATAATTTTAATTCAGGGGTATGATTTCGTATTGAGGCTTTTGCATATCCTCAAGTTCAGCTTTTGTTTTTGCTAAAATCAAATACCAGTCAGGCTCTTGATTAGAAGATAAAGCAAGGTCAATATTTTTAAGCAGCGTGCTCGAGAAAAATCCCCCTACATAATCGTTACAGTAAGAAAAATAGGTAGGGCTTGAGCCGGAAGCCATAATAAAAAGAGATTGATTTAAGAATAGTTTTTTTAGATTTTCTTTTTCATGTTTTGTAGAGGATAGAGCTTTTGTTTTGAGAAGGATAGGCGCCCACTCATCAGGTATGACGTTATTGCAAGCGTCGGCAATCGAAAGAAGAAAAAATGGTTTTTTATTGAGGAAAACTTCTGTTAGGGCATGATGGCTGATCCCTCTCCATTCATTCTTAAGGGCGATATTTGGCCAAGGAGTTTCAGTCGAATCAGATCTATAGCCATGGCCGGAATAGTAAATGAAAACGAGGTCGTCTTCATTAACTTCAACTTTTGATAAAATTTCAATGAGCGTGTCAGACTGGAAAGCGTCATCTTTAATAATCGTTTTTTTAAGTGTAATCTCTAGCTTTTTGGCAAGAGCATCTACTTTTTTCTCCATTCGTTTAAGATCCAATTGGACAGAATTGCCGATGGAGTCATCTAAAGTATCGCCTATCAAGACTGCAATAAATTCCTGTGATTGAAGAGGGTGAAAAAAGAAATTAAGAAAAGTTAGAAGATATAGTAAATAGTAGTTTTTCATAATCTATGTCTTTTATTTATAATTTTTAATATTTTATAATTTAGTTGCTTAATTTACAGTAAATAAATTTGTGCGGGTTAGTTTAATTTTAGACTTCTTTCGAAATTTCATTCGATTATTTAAAAGACTCTTCTTAACATTTTTTTTACTAAATTTTTCAATCATATGCAGTTATATGCTTTCATTTCGGATGTCTTTTCGTATTTTCATTAACAGACGTCCTAGCTGATTTTTGCCTTTTCCATCGAATCCCCGACCCCAGTAACTATCAATTTTAGAGTCTTCTACAAGTCTTGCATCTTCTGTCTCGAGTAATTTATTTTGAAGATCTTTATGTCTTGTAAATTTATCTTTTAAAACTGCGAGCATGATTTTATCTTTTAAACTGCTACCTGTCTCATCGGCTTTATGCCAACTTGGAATCACAAAACTTCGATACTTTTCAGCAAGTTCGGCAGCAAGCCTTGGAGTTGGGGCGCTAACTACATGATAATAAGCTCGATTTACTTTTGGAATAAGAGACGGGTCGCTAGGGGTGTAATTAAATTTTTGAGCTTGATAGGCGTGTTCTGCGGTCTTATAAAAAGTTCCTTTATACCAAGCATCCCTTGGATAAAAATTGCTGAACTCAAAATTTTCAGGATGAGACTTTCTATCGTAAAAGTAAACTCGAGTATGGCCTTTTGAAAATTGAGGAGGATTCACTTTTGAATGAGAGGAAAGAAAAATATTTAGAAAAGTGAAGTATAAAATAATTTTATAAAGCATGAATTCCCTATACTCAGAATTTGAATCAATTTAAGCAACCGAATGTGAATTTTGTATAAGGAATTTGTAAATGAATCCCATACAACGTATCGATTTTTTAATGCCGGCCACAAGTCAGTATGAAGTGATTCATCATTTTACTCATGCCCTTTTTAAAGCAGGTGTAGAGGCCGGCTACACAACACGTTTACTTTACGGCGAAGATAGAGTGGAAGTCCCTTATAAGACCCCTCCTGACCTAACGATCTGTTTTAATGGAGCGCCTTCTCTTGCTGATGGCAGATGGTTAAGCGATGTGATAAATGTGCCGCATATTTCCTGGCTGCTAGACCCTCCCTATCGATTTTGGGACAAGACAAGAAGTGAAAAGATTTGGATCGCTTGCGATGATCAATTCGGCTGCCGAATGTTAAATAATGCCCATATGGAACGAAACCTTTTTTTGCCTCATGCTTCAGATAAAGATTTTCTCTTTCCTTTTAGTAAGTCAAAAAAATATGAAATTGTCCTCCTTGCCACTTACATTGATGCGGAGGGCAGACGAAAAAAATGGAGGGAGCGATTTGGAAACTTTATTTTTGAAGGCATGGAAAAAGCCATTTTTTCTTTTACCAATAATCTGAGGCCTTCGTTTATTGAAGTGCTCTATGAAAATATTAGGTTAAATCCAAAGCCGCTTCAAGAAGAGGAAGCAAGGCAAATTTTTGAAGAGTTTGAACTGTACATCAAAGGAATGGAAAGGATCAATCTGGTTAGAAGCTTGAATCCCCTTAAAATAGATATTTTTGGGGGAACGATAGATGAAAAAACTTGGGAGAATGAATTTGGAGATGCAAAAAATGTAACCTTGCATCGAGAGGTGAACTTTAAAGAGGCTCTTGAGATAATGAAAAATAGTAAGATTCTTTTAAATACTAGCATAAAAAATAGGGCCGGAGCGCATGAGAGGATTTTTTATGGCTTTAGCGCAGGATGCTTGGTGGCAACTTCTGAAAATCCTTATTTAAAAGAAATTCTTGGGGAGTTGCCTCTTTATTTCGATTTTACAAACAAAGATGGCTTTAAAGAAACTCTTTTAGAAGCCTTAAAAAGGCCTGCGGATCAGCAAAGTAGAATTGAGAAAGCTCAAAAGATTATCCAAAAAGAACATACTTGGGGCAATCGTCTGGAAAAAATTGTTAAAACTATTGAAGGAAGTAATGAATGACCTTCTCGCTTTTAGGAATTGAAAAAAGCTTCTTTCAAGGTCTCTTTTAAAAGAGTTTTAAACTCCAATCGATCTTTCGGGGTGAGGCTTAAAAAAAGGGAACTTGAGTTTGTTTGTATAGCCTTTTTTAATGTTTCATCTTCAAACACCCTATGATGCCAATCCATCCAAGGGGGGAGAATATTTATAGTCGCTTGATGGAGCATTCCGAACTTAACTCTTCTCTCCGCTGCCCCTCCAATTTTCCTGCCATCAAAAAAAAGATCAAACTTTGTCGGCTTGGCCATACAGAAGTTTTTAAAAAATTTTAGAGCTTCATCTTCTTTGGCAAAGAGTTCGAGGGCTGATTTTTTTGTTATTTTTTTAAGACTATCAAGAACAAGTCCGTTGATTTTATTATAGCTTTCAAGAGGGTTTTGGCTATAGAAACCATGGGTTTCAGGAATGGCTATTGAAAAAGTAAAATCTTGGCCATGAAGTAAAAATCCTCCTCCCGTCGGCCTTTTAGCGATATCTACATTAAGCTCGTTTAAGGTTTGTTCTGAAAGGAGTTCAAAAGGTTTAATAAAATAGCCATAAGTGGCTGATTTTTCCGAAAATTCGTAGAAATGAAGGGACGGTTTTTTTGTTTCAGAAACCTTTTCAAGCATTTCCGAATCAAAGGCCATATTTTGGGCAGCAAGATTTAGACCTCTATCGTAGGCAAGCCACTCCATTTTTTCCCCTATCGGATTAATATGGGATGGTCTTCGTCAGAGAGCTTGTCTCCAAAATTATATCCTTTTTGCTTAAGGTGATGAGTGAGCTCATCCGCTTCTTTATGCACATAAACAGACTTTGGATTCGCATAATTAAGCAAAAGGTAGGAAGCTCCTTCTAAATTTGGGTCTTGAAGCGCTCTTTCGTCAAATTGATACGTTTTAGAAATAAAAACGAGGTTCCCTTTAATTCCTGTAAAGGGCGATTGTATGAGATGCTCAACTCCAAGTTCTGCCGGTTTCTCCACTTTAGAATCTAAACAAATCAAAACACCGATTTCAATTCCCTGAATAGAAAAAGAAGATTCAAAAGGGGATTTCAATTTAGTTAGATTTTCCCTTAAGAAAAGCTGATCCAAGCCATAGCGAAGAATTCTTGATTTAGAAAGCTCGGCTGCAAGGGTGGCAATTGATCTTTTAAAAAGAATTCGGCTTAGAGCCTTAGAGTCTTGGCTTAAGTTACGCCCTTTTTGGAAAAGTTGAAGAGGCGATAGAGCTTGCAAACCCTTATCTGTAACATTAAAACGTCTTTTTAATTCAATCTGGAGGGCTTCGTTTAAGACTTTTAAATCTTTTTCGCTTAAGCAACCTTCAAATTCAACGGCGCCTATAGTTTCAAAAAAATGCCGTTGTTCCTTAGTGATTGCAAATTCCATATAACCGGTACATTTTATTTTAGAAATGAGGAAAAATTATCACTTTTTTGTCTATTTAAAGCAAAGCAATAAACTTTTTAACTTAGGGCTTTTCAAAACCATCTTATTCATAAAAAGATTTTTTTTCATTTTTTAAAAATTATTCTATTATATTTTTTTGTGAAATTTTTTATTTTATTGGATCAAAGATAAAGTTTAGCTATGATGAACTCTTATGACACCGCATGAAATTTTAAAAACAAAAATTCCTGATATAGAACGGAAACTCGAGTACCATTTTAAGGACCCGGATTTGCTTTTTCTAGCTTTTGTTCATAGGTCGTATGTCAATGAATTTAAGCAAGTCTCAGAGCATAACGAGCGCCTTGAGTTTTTAGGAGATGCAGTCTTAGGCCTTATTGTTTCAGAGCATTTATTTCGAAATTTCCCAAATATTCCAGAAGGCAAGCTTTCAGCTTTAAGGTCAAGGCTTGTCGAGGCTTCCTCCTGTATGGAATATGTAAAAAAATTAGCGATGAATCCGTATTTGCTTCTTGGAAAAGGAGAGAGAACAAACGATGGCAAGGGTCGTGAATCGATTTTAGCAGACCTTTTTGAAGCCATTATTGGCGCAATTTTTTTAGATGGAGGCCTTGATGCGGTAAGAATCTTTTTTTTCGGACATTTTCTGGATGATATCGAAGGGAGGCTTAATAACCCTGAATCCAATTGGAAAGCAATCCTTCAAGACTACTGCCAAAAAAAATATCAGAAAACCCCCGTGTATGAAGTTCTTGAAGAAACAGGGCCTGACCATCACAAGGCTTTTCGTATTGCCGTCCTAACCAATGACTCAATTGCAGGCATTGGCGAGGGAATGTCCAAAAAAGAGGCGCAGCAAAAAGCGGCCTTTGATGCTCTTCAAAAAATAGATCCCGACACCTACAGTTAAGGATCCAAAAGATTAAAAAGTCTTTTCTTAAGGGATAACCTTGGCTATTTCATCGGCGTAATAGCTAATGATAAGGTCTGCGCCTGCCCTTTTCATAGAAATAAGCGTTTCTCTAAAAGCTTCCCTCTCATCTGCAAGCATCCCTTGAGAGAAAGCCGCCTTTATCATGGCATACTCACCTGATGTGTTGTAAGCAACCAAAGGGAGCAGTGTTTCTTCTTTTATGGTTTTAATGATGTCAAGATAGGAAAGTGCAGGTTTTACAATTAGGAAATCAGCTCCTTCTTCAACATCTAAAAGCGCTTCTCTAAGGGCTTCATTTTTTTGGGTAGGGGGTAATTGGTGGGCTTTTCTATCTCCTTTAAAATTGTGGATAGAGCCTCCGGCTTCTCTAAAAGGCCCATAGAACTGGGAGGCATATTTCACAGCATAAGACATCACAGAAACCATTTCAAAATGATGGGTATCAAGTACGCTTCTTATCGCTTGAATCATCCCATCCATCATGCCTGAAGGAGCTATAATGTCAGCTCCGCTTTCAGCATAGGAAAGAGCTGTTTTTTCTAAAATTTTTAAAGTCTTGTCATTATCAATACGATGATTATTAAGAAGCCCGCAATGGCCGTGCGAGGTGTATTCGCAAAGACAGCAATCGGCTATGACAACTATTTGAGGAAAGGATTCTTTTATTAGCCGAATAGCGCTTTGTATAATGCCCTTCGGTTCGAAACTTGAGCTTCCCATTTCATCCTTATGATTTGGGATCCCAAATAAAATAACAGACCCGATTCCGATTTGGCATATCCTTTCAACCTCTTTATGAAGTGTTTTCAAGCTATGCTGATAAAACCCGGGCATCAAGTTAATCGCTTTTTTTTCACTTAGGCCTTCATGAATAAAAATCGGAAATATTAAATTCGATTTGGTGAGACTGGTCTCGGCTAAAATATTTCTAAAATGAGGGGTTTGTCTATATCTTTGCATTCTAATTGTTGGAAAAGTCATAAAATCGTCTCATTTAGTGTTTTTTTGATTAGATAGTTTTCAATGCAATGGATTAAAGCAGTTTCAGTGGCTTCAAGCGAAACAAATATGTTTTCCTTTAAATATTCTTGCACTTTAGAAGCTGTTAGATTCCCTATGCAAAAAGCAATAATGCGCTCTTGATGATAACTTTCGTCATTAAAGAAATGATGGGCCGTTGAGGGGCTTGTAAAAACGACCAAATCACCATCCTTAATAGAAATTTTTTCTGTTTTGGGTTTGACCGATCTATAAATTTTTAATAGTTCCACGTAAGCCCCTTTTTGAGTTAATTCTTTAAAAAGAAGCTCTCTTGGTGCTTCTGCGCAAGGGATTAAAATGCGGGAATTGGAAAGATCTTGATCAAATAGCTCCAAAATGCCCTCAGAGCAAAATTTTGAAGGAATTTTATCTATGGGCAGCCCATGGGATTTTAGAACTTCTTCCGTCTTGGAACCGACAGCAATGATTTGCAAGCGGGAAAGCGCATCTGTATTAAGACCTCTTTCCTTTAGGGCCTCAATAAAAATCGGGATGGCATTTGAACTTGTAAAAATAATCTTATTAAATTCATTAAGATAAGGTTGAGTGATTTTTTTTGCGTTTTCTTTTTGGGGGATAATCTCAATGAGAGGCCGGATAATGACTTCTCCCCCTAATTTTTCAAGTTTGCCGGCTATGCTTTGGCATTGATGACGGGCCCTAAGAAGAAGGATTCTAAAAGGTTTTCGAAGGGGAGTTTCGATTTCGGCAACAAGGGAGTCTTTTTTTTTCATGTTGATTTACGCCAATTTAAGAAGAGTTCGCTTAAAACTTTTGCAGCGTCAAGTCTCTCTTCTATGGGAAAGCAAAGGGTTTCTTCAATATAACGATCCATTTTTTCACTCGCTAAAAACCCAAATAGCTTTATATGTTCTTTACCTTCTAGATAGGCATAAAGACCAAGCGGCGCACTGCAATCAAAATGAACCCTTTCTAAAAATGAAAGCTCGGTCTTTGATTTTATAGCTTGGTTTTTGTCATTTATTGAGTCGCATAAACCTTCAATAAAAAAATCTTCGACACGAGTTTCCAAAGCGATTACGCCTTGACCTGGGGCCGGACAAAAAGTAAAAGGATCGAATCGATAGGAAATCAAATTTTGAAGGCCAAGACGGAGAAGGCCTGCTTCAGACAAAATAAGACCGTCAAAAGTCTCGTTTTCAAGCTTTTCAATTCGTGTCAGAACATTTCCTCTGATATCCAAAGTTTGAAGATCAGGTCTAATTTTTTTTAAAAGAGCCCTTCGTCTCATACTTCCTGTCGCAATCCTTGAACCTAAAGGAAGCTCATCTAAAGAATCTAATTTTTTTTTAGTGAGAAGAACATCATTTACTGCTTCCGCTTGTAAAAAAGCTGAAAGTTTAAGCTCCGGCATAAGAGAGGAGGTAATGTCTTTAAGGCTGTGAACCGCAATATCAATCCGATTTTCCAATAAGGCCCATTCAAGCTCTTTTATAAAGACATTTTTTCCACCTATCTCGGATAGGGGGCTTGTGAGGTCAAGGTCTCCTTTTGTAGAAATTGGGATAATAAGAAATTCCAAATCAGGATAAGCGATTCTTAGTTTTTCTTTGACAATATGGCTTTGTGCCAAAGCAAGCTTTGATCCCCTTGTTCCTAAACGAACGGTTTTCATTCCCTTTTTTATCCCTATTTTTTTTAAAACCCAAGTTCCCGGCGTATGACAGTTCATATACAAATTATTTTCTCCCCAGGAGCCTTGCAAAACCTAAGTACGTCATATTTAAATATGGCGGACAAAAGAATTTGAATATGAGCCATTAGCTGTAGCAACTTGGGTTTAAAGCGCCTATAATATAAGATTTATCTTTTCGAAACTACGAGCTTCCTTTAAAAAAAGAAATTATTGATAAGGGATGCTTTTTTTAAAATAAAAAGGTTCCAAGTGGCAGTCAAAATCAAATCCAAAATTATTTTTTCTTGTTCAGATTGCGGGGCTACCCAAAATAAATGGTCCGGCCAATGCTCGACTTGCCACAATTGGAATACCTTAAAAGAAGAGGTGGAGCTCGTAAATCCTGTTAACCGGTTTTTAACTGAAGTTCCTAAATCTAAACCTGTTACTTTAAAAGAAGTCGATCCTAAGGAAGTGCATCGGATTCAAACAAATGTTCAGGAACTCGACCGGCTATTTGGAGGCGGGGTCACTCTTGCTTCCCTAACTTTAATTGGAGGGGATCCCGGGATTGGTAAATCGACCTTGCTCTTGCAATTATCTAATATTATGGCAAAAAAACCATTAAAAGTTCTTTACGTATCAGGAGAAGAGTCTGTTGATCAAATCGCCATGCGCGCAAGAAGACTAAACGTTGATTCTGAAAACCTTTTTTTGCTTGCGGAGACCAACTACAATCAGATCGTCACCCATGTGCAAACTTTAAATCCCGATGTTTTAATTATTGATTCCATTCAAGTGATATACAAAACAGATGTCGCCTCTTCTCCAGGTTCGCCTACACAGATAAGGGAAACCGCCTCTGACCTTATGCACTTATCAAAAGGGAGGGGAATGACGACTTTTATTATCGGCCATGTGACAAAAGGCGGAGAAATAGCAGGCCCTAAGCTTTTAGAGCATCTTGTCGATACGGTTTTATATTTTGAGGGAGATAAGCAGCAAAATTTAAGAATTATAAGAGTCGTAAAAAATCGATTTGGCCCAACCGATGAAATTGCAGTCTTTCAAATGCTAAAAGGAGGCCTTGCAGAAGTTTCTTGCCCATCCAAACTCTTTTTAGAAGAACGCATCTTAAAATCTCCGGGTTCGGTTGTTTCGTCTGCCATGGAGGGCACTCGAACCATTCTTCTTGAAGTGCAAGCGCTTGTTACGGAAACGGCTTTTGCAACTCCTTCAAGGCGTTTTTCCGGCCTTGACAATAATCGGGTTTCTTTACTTCTTGCTGTTTTAGAAAAAAAATTAAAATTACCGCTTTTTAAATGCGATGTTTTTGCTTCGGTTGCAGGCGGCATGAAAGTATTTGAGCCGGCTTTAGATCTGGCTCTCATTCTTGCCATAGCAGCCTCATTTAAAAATAAAGCGATTGACTCAAGCACACTTGTGGCAGGAGAAGTGGGTCTTGCAGGGGAGGTCCGCGCGATTCAAAGGATTGAAAGCCGCGTAAAAGAAGCCATCCAAATGGGTTTTAAAAAAATGATAATTCCCAAAAGAAATGTAAAAGGCGTTTCTCAAGATAATCAAAAAGGCATTACACTAGTTGGCGTTGAAACACTGGATGAGGCGATTCAAGCGGCTTTTAATTAGATTTTTTGGTGGAGTTACCAAGCGCCTTCAAGCTGCATTTTCTCATTATTTTTTTCCGCAGTTTTTTCGGTAAGAAGGGGATGGGTTTTAAGGTATTCTTTAATTTGCTCTATCCTTAAATCAGGGTCCGGGTGCGTTTGAAAGATTTCGGGGACTTGGCCGCTGCCTCCGCCGCTACTTTCTTTAAGCACTTGCATCACTTTTATTAGCGATTTTGGATCAAATCCGCCTTGTGCTAAAAGCTTTAATCCCCAAATATCGGCTTCCGATTCATCTTGGCGGCTATACCTAAGCTGTATAATTTGATCGACCATGCGAGCGATTTGGGTGGGGTCCATCGAACCCCCGCTCCCGCCAACACCTGTTCCAAAGGCGATAGTCAAAAATTGACCCAATTGTTTGGTTGCAAGCTGTTCGGCTGTATGCCGCTCGATCACATGACCCATTTCATGCCCCAAAACACCGGCAAGTTCAGCTTCGTTTTGCAACTTCTTATAGAGGCCTAGGGTAATGAAAATTTGGCCCCCGGGCAACGCAAAAGCATTGACCGTTTGATCATCGGCAAGTAAATGAAACTTAAATTGCCAAGGGCTATTTTTAGCTATGCTATGTTGTACGAGGTATTGCCCTACTTTAGAGACTTGCTGGGCTCTAGGGTCGCTTTCAGGCAACTCACCCCCCATTTCATAAGCCATTTGAGGGGCCGATTGCAAACCTAGTGAAATTTCTTGGTCCGGGGAGAGAGAGACATGCTGCTTTTCACCTGTGACAGGATTTTCTTGGACTTGGCTCCAGTACATAAAAAGGCCAACGATCGCAATTCCAAAAGCCATAATAAGGCGCCACTTAAGTCCGCTTCCGGGGCTTCCTCCATAGGGGCCTTGTCCTCCGCCCCTGCCTCTGCTATAAGGATCCTGATCCGCATAGGGATCTTGATTTGAATAAGAATAAGGATTGCGATTTCTATATGGATCACGATTTCCCGATGGATCAAAAAGCCCCATATTCCCCCTAAACTCCCTAAGCATTTATTAAAATTACATATAACAAATTGTTTTAATTTGTATAAATTAATCTTTCGTCTTCAGGTTAATGACGGCAATCCCGAAATGATCGGTAAGACCAATGAATCCCTCGCTTGGAGGCATTCCCTGTAATTCATTTGCAGAAATGGAAGTGCCGTCTTCGATCGGTATTTTTGCAACTTTTTCATGCCATTCCCTTTGCTTTTTAGTTAGGGTAAACAAGAACCGAATCATATCATGGACAAAATGCCTTTTATCTACTTCTTTCGTAAACCCATCATTTAGCTTTCTTTGCATATAAAATTCTTCGATCAGGCTGCAAGTTAGATTGTTATCAACCCAATCTTCGGGAGCTTCAAAAAGACACTCGGCTTCAGAAGGAGAAAGCTTATCTTTTAGATATTCAAGGGCTTCTGAAAGAGAAATCCCCAAGTTTTTAGGCCTTAGGTTATCGTGAACGCCATTTGTCATCAGGATAAGAGAGTCTCCTTCTTTTGCAAGGAAATGCAAAAGAGTCAAGTTGGCAATTTCAGTATTCTCTTTTGACATCAAAAAGCCGCCGGGGTTTTTTGAGTAGCTGTTGACTTTTCTTAAACGGTCATCTAAGAGGGAATGAAGTTTCTTGTTTTCCTTATCGAAATGATAGGCTTTAAAATCACCTAAATTGCACAAAGAAATAATCCAGTCGGTTGTTTTCTCTGATTGGTAAGCTAATAAGCCGCATAGAGTTGTACCCATCATTAATTCTTTTTCTTCAAGAGCTTTCACGGCAGAATCAAAACCTTCTAAAAGTAATGCCGGCGCTTCACTTGAATAGAGGATGCCTTTCCCTTTTTGAATTTTCTCTAAAAGGTGTTTCTCTAAAGATAGACAGGCTTGATTTGCAGTTAAAAAGGAAGTTTTTCCCCAACCGCTGCCGTCTGCCCCGCAAAAAATAATGGCATTTTCACCATTTGACCCTGCGAGATACGTGAGCTGTACGACATCCGCTACTGGATCTCCTTGTCTTACAAACTCCTCTTCTTGATTAAAGGCTCTTGGGTAAAGAGAACCAATTCCAAGACAGGAAAAGTCATTACCTTTAATAGAAAACCCGTCTTCAGCCGGATCCTTTGATGGGTCTAAAAACCCATCTTCGGGAGCGAATTTAATTTCTTCTTCTATAGTTTGAAATCGATAGGGTATGGGAAAATCTAAGTCCTGAACAACCGAAGAAGCCGCTTTAGCAAGGTTTTTAAAGGAGTTAAAATCATTTAGAAATTGAAAGTTCCGGTTTCGCTTAGCTTCGGTTAAGTAGCCTTCTTTTAAAGTTAATTGCGTGCTTCCCTCTGCCCTGATCTTGGAAAGATTAAAAAAGAAGGGCAAGAAGTTTTGCTTATTGGTTAATCGGTTATATAAATCCAGGGGGTCTTGAAAGAGATCTTCATATTTATCGTAATCGTCGTAGGAAAAACAATCCCCTTCAATCATGGCCTCTAAAATGGGCATAGGAGGTGAAAATTTAGAAAGTGTCAAATGGCCTTGCAATTTGTTTAATCTTTTGAAAACATCTAAAGGGATGATTGAGAAAATTTTCTGATCAACCGCCTCATGTCTTGATAACCTTAAATCATTTAATGCCTGCAAGAAGAGAAAAGCATTTCTTGGATGAGCCAGTTTTTCTCTCATTTTTTGAGGAAGCGATTGAAAGATTTTATCTCTGCAAAGTTTTTCCATTAGGAAAAGAGGAGGAAGCTCCAAAAGAGTTTCTATTTTTAAGTATTTGTAATGCTCTTCTTTTAATTTTTTAAATTTATCTAGAATAATAGCTAAATGCACGACACTAAAGTTCCGGCATTTCTTTTTTAAGTGTGTAAGATCTCTTAGTTTAAGCTTATCGACCTGGCTAATAGATAGTTTTTTTATATTCTTTTTACTTAGGTGGGTCGGGATTTCAGCCTCTTTTTCCTTTTCTTCTTCCTCTTTTGTGCCTAGACTAAAATGAGTCTCTTCCAATTTTTTATAATCTTCTCGAGAGCCCTTTTCATTTTTAGTCCTTATAATAAGGTGGGCTACAATTTGTATTGTGTTGTAAGAGATTGGGCTTACGCTATGCTGAATGGTTAAATGGGGAAGCGGAAGAGTTTCTTCCGGAGGCGAGTAAATCGAACTAAGGACTGGAGCTGAGGAAAGGGGGACGGGAATGGTGCAGCTTCTTCTTCGATAATTTGGAATTTCAGGCTTCTCTATATATCTTCTTGTTTGTGAGGGACTTGCTTCTTGCATATAACCTCCAAAAGGAAAAAAAATTAAATTTTTATCTGTAAAATTAAAACTTTATTTTAATGTTCAAGCTATTAAAAAATAGATGTTTGTGAAAATATATGCTTTTTTATGAAGCCGAGTTGCCGGCTTAATGACCTTGATGTTTTCCTAACTTCTACTCATAATTGCAATTAAGATGTTTGTCAACTTTCATCGAAGGAGTTATCAATGGCAAAAAAATACGAATTGCCCAAATTACCTTACGAGTTAAATGCACTTGAGCCCGTAATCAGTTCGCAAATTATGGATTTGCACTACAATAAGCACCATTTAGCTTATGTTAATAATTTGAATGCAGCCCTTGAAAAATATGAAGAAGCCCAAAACAAGGGCGATCTTGATGGAATGATTTCAGCTCAAGGAGCTATTAAATTCAATGGCGGCGGTCATATTAACCACTCCATTTTTTGGACAAATTTAGCCCCGATCAGCCAAGGCGGGGGAGAGCCCCCAAAAGGCGCTCTTTTAGAGGCGATCAATAAAGAATTTGGATCTTTGGACGCTTTTATCCAAGAATTTTCCGCTCAAACAGGCGCGATTCAAGGTTCCGGCTGGGGATGGCTTGGATACAATAAAAAAAGAAAGCGTCTTGAAATTGCCGTGTGCCCAAACCAAGACCCTTTGGTTTTACAGAACTTGATTCCTCTTCTTGGGATCGATGTTTGGGAACATGCTTACTATTTGCAATATAAAAATGTAAGGCCCGATTATCTTAAAAACATTTGGAAAATCATCAATTGGAAAAATGTTGAAGAACGTTATGCAAAAGCCCAAAGTGCTTAACGCTTTCTTTTGCTGAAACAATTTGAACGAATTTCAAGTTGTTTCAGCCGAAAAATCAAAGTTGAGTTAAGATTGTAATAAACTAAAAAAAAAGATAATATTAATTTCGTCTACAATTTTTAAGAAACTTTTTTGAAGAAAGTTACTTTATTACACTAATGAAAAAAGCGTTCACTTTTAGATAAAGGTTAATATTAATGGGGCTTTTCTCTAGGGATAAACCTAAAATAAAAATTCAAACGTCTAAAAAAGACAGCTTTAGCGGTTGGCTTAAATGCACTAATTGTAACGAATTGATTCATGCCAATGAACTAGAGAAGAATTTCAGCTGTTGCCCAAAATGTGACTACCATTACCGTATAACTGTTGAACAAAGAATTGATCTTTTAACCGATCCCGGAACTTTTGAAGTCTTTTACGAAGAGCTAAAATCTACCGACCCACTCAATTTTGTCGATACTGAAAACTATCCCGAGCGTCTAAAAAAGGCGACTGAAAATACAGGCCATACTGAAGCTGTGCGTGTCGGCAGAGGAGAAATGAACGGTCTTCCCTTTGCTCTAGCTGTCATGGACTTTAATTTTATGGGCGGCTCCATGGGTTCTGTTGTTGGGGAGAGAATCACTCGCTTAATTGAATTTGCCCTTGAAAATCGACTCCCTGTCATTATTGTATCCACCTCCGGCGGGGCAAGGATGCAAGAATCTATTTTTTCTTTAATGCAGATGGCTA
This sequence comes from Criblamydia sequanensis CRIB-18, assembly GCF_000750955.1. Classification (NCBI taxonomy): domain Bacteria; kingdom Pseudomonadati; phylum Chlamydiota; class Chlamydiia; order Parachlamydiales; family Candidatus Criblamydiaceae; genus Candidatus Criblamydia; species Candidatus Criblamydia sequanensis. Next base: position 28,793 of record NZ_CCEJ010000001.1, read on the forward strand.
AGACAAGCTCTGCGTTAGCCAGACTTTCTGAGAAAAAAATCCCTTTCATATCTGTTGTGACTAACCCGACAACAGGCGGGGTTACAGCTTCTTTTGCCTCCCTTGGCGATGTGATTTTAGCTGAGCCTAATGCCCTTATTTGTTTTGCAGGACCAAGAGTTATCGAACAAACTATTGGACAGAAATTGCCACCCGGAGCGCAAAAATCAGAGTTTCTTTTAGAGCATGGAATGATAGACGATATAGTGAGACGACCTGACCTCAAATCAAAGCTATTCACGATTCTTTCATGTTTTAGTGCTAAACCTGAACATGAATAGACCTCGAAAGAATTAATATTTCCCATCCCTCATTTTTTCCTTTAAAAAAAATGAAGAGAGACTCATAAACTTACTTTCCCTATTAGGATTTTTGTATGAATAAAGAAAATAAATTTGAATCGATAGTGATTCCCGTTTTGGCAGAAAAAAATGTGGAGCTTCCTTTTTATGGCAGCGAAGGGGCCGCCGGGGCCGATGTCCGAGCGTTTATTAACGAAGACATTCTTATTAATCCAGGGGATACTCACCTTGTCCCAACAGGTCTTCGGTTTGAAATTCCTGAAGGGTACGAGATACAGGTAAGACCAAGAAGCGGCCTTGCCTTTAATCATGGGGTTACTGTTTTAAATGCTCCCGGAACCATCGATCACGACTATCGAGGGGAACTAAAAGTAATATTAATTAATCACGGAAAAGAAACTTTTGCGGTTAAAAATGGCATGCGCATTGCTCAGTTAATAGTAGCTCCTGTTTTAAGGGCTCGCTTTATTGAAACGAGCAATCTTTCGCCATCCTCAAGAGGTAATAACGGTTTTGGGAGCACCGGTGTCAACTAGTCGGTACTATTGAAATTGGCCTTAAGTCTTATTTTGCTTTGCAGTTTATTTTTAGCAAATTAAGAAGAGCGAACCTGGATCATATATAAAATAAATTTTTCATTTCTTGCTATTTTATAGCTTGGAAGCTATTGAAAAAGGAATCGCTTGAGGTCAAAATTTTTTTTGCGATGAATTAGATTGGATATATGAAAAAAATTTTCCATTACCTGCAACCTGAGCTTGTTGTTTTTTTAGAAGCGCCCTCTAGAGATGAAGTCTTAAAAGAGCTTGTCGATCTTGCTTATCGAAATGGCAAGCTGCAAGATAAAGAAGCTTTTTATGAAGCCATTATAGAAAGGGAAAAAATCGTTTCAACCGGAATCGGTATGGGTGTTGCCATACCGCATGCAAAGCTGCCTTCTTACGATGATTTTTTTATTGCGGTCGCATGTTTAAAAACCGGGGTGGATTGGAATGCGCTTGATGGCACTTTAGTTAGGCTAATTTTTATGATTGGCGGCCCCGATGATAAACAAACAGAGTATTTGCAACTTCTTTCCGGGCTTACAATGGCGATAAAAGATGAGGAAAGACGTAAAAAAGTCTTGAACTCTGGCTCGCCTCAAGAGATAATCGAACTTTTTAAAGGATTTTAAAAAAAAGGTTTGTAAACCTTACCCTGTTGTTTGATATAATCCGAGGACAAGGTATAGATTCTTTTAAAAATACTAGAATTTAAAAGAGTTAGGACTCGCTTTGCAGGAAAGGAAAAAAGCATGGACTTGCAGATAAAAGATGTGGCTGAATTGCTAAATGTCACTGAGAATGCCATTAAGGATTGGGTAACAGCGGGCCAAATTCCCTATTACCGCATAGATAGTGATTTTCGATTTAGCCGGATCGAAATTGAAGATTGGGTGATTAGAAGTCAAAAAAATGACTTTCACTTACGAAATGTGGATGATGAAGCAAAAGGGCGAGGAAACCGTCAATTCAGCTTATATCGAGCCATTCATAAAGGCGGAGTCCTTCATTCCATTCCCGGAAAAAGCAAAGAAGAGGTCATTAGGAATGCTATGGCCATTATAGCTAAGGATTTGGCCTTAGACAAAGACATCCTGACAGACCTTCTTTTAGATAGAGAAAATCTTCAACCGACAGCCATCGGTTCAGGAATTGGGCTGCCCCATACCCGTGAAGCCTTTATAAAAAACTCTTTTGATTCTGTATACGTAGTTTTCCCGGAAAGAGCCATTTCAGATTATGGCGCTTTGGATGGAAAGCCGGTTCATTCTCTATTTTTCCTATTTGCTGCAAGTGATAAAAACCATCTTCATCTCCTTGCAAAAATCGCTCATTTTTGCGCGCAGCAACATTTAAAACAGTTGATTGAAAAAAAGCCTAACAAGATTTCTTTGCTTGAAGAAATTAAGCAGTGGGAAAGTCATATTAACACTTAAGTGTTAGAAACTTTTTAATGGGCTTCTTTCAAAACTCCTTGCTGATTGTAGAACAGCTATTTTAATAAGCTTATGGAGTTTTGATGAAGTCTAATAGGATAAAAAAAAACTCCAGCTAAGCACATTTTCATGCTTTTCTGGAGTTTGAATCGTTCAATGGTTCAAAAAAAGGGTAATTAGCTTTTTTCCTTTTTTTCTTCTTCTTCTAGCTCTTCTTCTTCTACTGTGGAATTAGCTTCTTCTTTGCCATTACGCTTTTTTTGTTTTTTCTTTGGCTTTTCTTTTTTAATTTCGAAGACATCATCGTCAATAAAACTTAAAACACCTTCATTTACAACTACTTTTGAATGGCGTCCCTTATTTGGTTCGTGAAGAAGTTTTTCTGCGAGAGGGTCTTCAAGATACTGCTCGATTGTTCTTCTTAAAGGCCTTGCCCCCATTTCAGGCTGGAACCCTTTATCTACAAGGAAATTTTTAGCAGAATCATCTAATTCAATGAAAATCTGACGCTCTTCCAATCGTTTTTTAAGTTTTTTAACTTCAATATCAATAACTTTTAAGAGCTGATCTTTTTGCAAAGGATGGAAGATAATGATGTCGTTTAAACGATTCAAAAACTCAGGCTTAAAGTGTTTCTTAACAGCTCCTTCGATTTTATCTTTGATGCTTGCGTAATCAAGGCCCTCCATCTTAGCTCCAAATCCGACTTCAGTGCTTTTTCGAATCAGGTCGGCTCCCAAATTGGAAGTCATAATGATAACGGTATTTTTAAAATCGACTTTTCGGCCGAAAGAATCGGTTAGCCGGCCTTCTTCTAAAATTTGTAAGAGAAGGTCCATCACATCAGGGTGAGCTTTTTCAATTTCATCAAATAAAACGACGGCATAGGGTCTTTGCCTTACTTGCTCTGTTAACTGACCGCCTTCTTCATGGCCGACATATCCCGGAGGAGAGCCTGTCATTCGACTGACGGCGAATTTTTCCATATATTCAGACATATCGACTTGGATGAGAGCATCTTCGCCTCCAAATAAATGAATGGCTAAAAGCCTTGCAAGAAGGGTTTTTCCAACTCCAGTGGGTCCTAAAAATAGAAACGCTCCTATCGGACGTTTAGGATCTTTAATGTCTGCACGGCTTCTTCTTATAGCTCGGCAAACAGTGGCAACCGCATCATCTTGTCCGAGGATATTTTCTTTTAGCAATTCTTCCATTTTTAAGACTTTTTGAGTTTCCCCTTCAGTCAAACGATGAATAGGAATGCCTGTTTGTTTTGCCACAACAGAAGCTACATCTTCTTCATCAACAATGACTTCATGTTCTTGCTTATCGCTTTCCCATTCAGTGCGGATTTTTTGTAGATTTTCCCTTAAGCTTTTTTCTTTATCCCGAAGTTTAGCTGCTTTTTCATATTCCTGTTTGCTTATGGCATTTTCTTTGGCTACGCGGACCTCTTCAATTTCCATCTCGAATTTGCTGATGTCTTGAGGTTGATGCATCATGGAAATGCGCATTTTTGCGCCTGCTTCATCGATAAGATCAATCGCTTTATCAGGTAAAAAACGGCCATGGACGTAGCGATCTGAAAGGACTGTGGCTGCGCGAAGCGCTTGATCGGTATAAATACAGTTGTGGTGTTCTTCATACTTCGCTTTTAAGCCCCGAAGAATTTCAACGGTTTCTTCAACAGAAGGCGGTTGAACCATAATCTTTTGGAAACGCCTTTCCAAGGCAGCATCTTTTTCAATATGCTTTCTATACTCATCGATTGTTGTAGCTCCGATACATTGTATCTCGCCTCGAGAAAGAGCCGGTTTTAAAATATTTGAGGCATCGATTGCGCCTTCTGCGGCTCCGGCGCCTACAATTGTGTGAAGCTCATCTATAAAAAGAAGGATATTGCCATTTTTTTTGATCTCATCCATAACAGCTTTGATGCGCTCTTCAAATTGACCGCGATACTTAGTTCCGGCTATCATGAGGGCAAGATCTAACGTGATAAGCTTTTTCTTCATCAGGATGTCCGGCACTTCGCCTTTTACAATAGCTTGCGCAAGACCCTCAACAATAGCTGTCTTTCCAACACCTGCTTCTCCGACAAGAACCGGGTTATTCTTTCTTCTTCGGCAAAGAATCAATATTAATCGTTCGACTTCTTCTTTTCGACCGATGACAGGATCCATTTTTCCTTCACGGCACATCTCGGTTAGATCATACCCATAAGCTCTTAAAGCTGGCATTTTATCCTGATTTCCGCCGCCAATGCCTGCTTTCTCAAAAGGTTTAGAGGTCTGGCTTGAGCGGGATTGAGGGGAATCGCTAGGATTCTGAGCTCCACCTAAGGGAGGAAGTTGCAAGTTAAAAGTTTCAAGCTCTTTGAGGACTTCTTTTCTGACTTCTTTTAAATTGACATTCAAATTTTCAAGAACTTGAGCTGCCACTCCATCGGTTTGCCTTAAAAGGCCGAGGAGCAAGTGCTCGGTGCCGACATAATTATGATTGAGATTGGCAGCTTCTTCATTTGCGTATTCAAAAACTTTTTTAACTTTTCCGGTTAACGCAGGGTCGCCATACACTTGTATTTCAGGGCCATAGCCCACAAGTTTTTCCACTTCGCTTCGAACAGTTTCAAAGTCAATGTTCAAATTGCGAAGAACATTAACAGCGACACCTTGCCCGAGCTTTAATAGACCGAGAAGGATATGCTCCGTTCCGAGATAATTGTGATTGAGACGCTGCGCTTCTTTTTTAGCGAGTTTAATCACTTGCTTTGCGCGGTTTGTGAATTTATCGAACATATGGATGGCTCAACTTTTATCAATTTGAAATCTTCTCAAATTGAAAATGATTGATCAAAAAAACCGATTAAAACCTATAACCGGACGATTTACTTCTCTATCTAGAATCGTACCAAAAAACCTATTATACCGAAACAACTTCAAAAAATGGCATTTGGCTTAAAGCATTTGAAGTATCATAAATGGCATAAATATACTAAACATTTAGCTAACCTGATGAATATTCATTAGAGAAAGCTTTTCGATCTTCAGTTTTTAAGTGGTACCAGTGTAATTCTTTAGCAATTTATTTTAGGATAAAAAATCGAGCTTAAGAAATATCTTTAAAAGCCCCATACAAATTATCTTTTATTCCATATATCTTTCAAAGTGTTTTTTAGACTTTCCTTTCTCTTTAATCCGATAAGAATTTTTTGGAGCAAAAGAGAAAAATGGGAAGGTAAAAAAAAGGGGAGCTTAAAGCTCCCCCTAATCGACATCTGTTCAACAATTCTTAGAAGAACCAGTTAAATCCAACTGTGATTGGTAGTTGGAACAAAGGACCAGTGTGTCCAGGAGAGAGAACTTCTGCAAGGATATCTGGTGTTGTAACCGGAGATGGAATAAGAATTGATTCGTTAGGTTTAAAGCAACCTGACCATAAAGCTTCAACCATGAATACAAATGAGAAGCAGTTGCTGAATTTAGCTTCAAAACCTAACTGAGCACCGATAGAAGGCACTGTTTGGCGTTTGTAAACTGTAAAGCTATCTTCAAATTCAATCACAAGAGGTGGAACAATGCTTGTGAAGGTGAAATCGACATCGTATTTAACTTTGTCGTAAAATTTAGCACCAAGCTTAGCGCCTAGGAATGGCCATACTCGGCATCCACATAAATCACAGCCTGTAAAATGGTATCTAGCTCCAGCATAAAGTGCCCAATCAGAATAGTTGTCGAAACCGAAACTAGCTGTTAATGGGAAACCTGGAACAAAGTCGAAATCAACTTCATGTGTTTTTCCACTGGCATGTGTATATGCTCCTTCAAAGAACAATTCCACGTGATCGCTGAATGCATATCCAAGCTCTGCTGAAATTGTCCAAGGAGTATCGAATGCGTCATTAAATTTTACAACTGAGAATTCATCTAGAACCCCAATAGGAGCCACAGGCCCTATTATGAGGTTATCGCCGCGATCTGTAAACCAAGTTGGGGCTACACCGCCGCGAATGCCGACGCCGAAGCTACAAGGTGTTAATGGACCCTCGTAACAGCAGCCGTCGTAACCATAGCTATACCAGTCAGCTTGGGCTTCCGACTTGAGCCCAAAAAGCATTCCGATGCCCATGGTGAAGAGGACAAATTTTTGAATGAGTTTCATTTGGAAGACCCTCCATTTTTTAAGGAATTGGCTATCGAAACCACATATACAAACATCTTATAATTTATTCAAATCTTTACTTTGCAAAAAACAAAAATAATTTCTTTTTTTATAGCATTTTGTGAAGCTATTTTGCCATAAGAAATCAATATTTAATTTTGCTATATCATCTTATTTTTTAATAACTTATAAAGGTAATTTTTAGTTCGCGGTTGCTATAAAAAAATAGCAATTTTTTTAGCAAAAAAAAAATTAAAAAAAATATAATTTGCTATCACTTTTTATAAAAAAAAATGGATTTTGCCATGAAAATATTGCAAATAGCCCCGCCCGTTTTCAAAATTCCGCCGGATGGCTATGGCGGCACTGAAAGAATTATTTACTATTTGACGGAAGAGCTTGTAAAGCAAGGTCATGAAGTATCAATTTTAGCAAGCGTTGATTCCAAAACAAACGCCAAACTTATACCTTATTCTGATAGCTTGAGGGGTAAAAATGACTCGAGAAGCCTTTTTAGAGCCTATAATAACTTATTCGAAATAATAGCTGACGTATCAAAAAATTATGATATCCTCCATTTTCACTTAAGCAACTTAAATCAATTCTTATTCACAGCACGAATTAAAGCCCCTTTTTTAACAACGATCCATGATCCTTTAAGCGATGAAAAAGTTAAATGGATCATGGAAAAAATGCCGAAAGCGTTTCTTTCCGCAATTTCAAATAGCCAAAAAGAGAGCTATAAAGGCTTGAACTGGATAGGGGTGCAGCATCATGGCTTGCCAAAAGATCTATTTGATTTTTCTGAAAATACCGATGGATATTTACTTTATCTTGGGAAGCTTGCAGAAGAAAAAGGATTTGATGACATCTTAAGGCTTGCTTACATGTCCAAAAAAAAATTTAAGGTAGCAGCTAAAAAAGATGATAAGCCTTTTTCAAAGCAATCCATAAAAATTATGAAACAACTAACTGGGATTGAGTATTTTGAAGAAGTGGGAGGGGATTTAAAGAAAAGCCTTCTTGCTAAAGCTGATGGCTTGATTCTTCCGATTCGATGGAATGAGCCTTTTGGTCTTGTGGCTATTGAAGCCCTAGCTTCCGGCACTCCTGTGATTGCAAGAAAAAAAGGCGCTTTACCTGAAATTATAAACGAAGCTCAAAACGGCTTTTTTTTCACAACTCTTCATGAAGCTTTAGAAAGAATCGACAGACTTCCTGAAATAAAAAGGGAAAATTGCAGAAAAAGTTTTGAAGAAAATTTTACGGTTGAAAAGATGACAGCCGGATATATACGGTTTTATTTAAAGATTTTGGAGCAAAGCTGACTTAACGAACCACTCTCGCGTATAGAGTCATTTTAGAGGAGACTTCTTTCGAAATTTAAGAGATTCTAAATCGGTAACTGTATCCATACTATAAACATCTCTTGTAGTCATAATATATGGGGATCATTTTTGAGGCCGAAAATTTTTGAGATTTCTTCGTGAGGGTCTTTAAATGCAATGACTTGTTCTATCTAATTGCCATGTTCGAAGGATATCAAAAAATCACTTGGTTAACTGTAGCGCTTGCCTAACGGATTAGGGGCGATAATCAAGGCTTAATTACACCTTTAAGCTTTCACTTAATTTTTTGGCATTTGAGATGCAGTCATTAATAGAAACGCCTCCAATTCCGCTGCCGCTAAAAATGAATCCCGGAAAATGATTTGCTATTTTTTCTTGAAGCTCATGGATTCTATCCAAGTGTCCTAATTGATATTGGGCAATTGCTTCTTTAGCTCTAAAGATAAGAGATTCTTCAAAAGGCTCATCAATATCAAGATGCTTTTTTAAAGCTTTTTTTGCGATCGAAAGCAGCTCCTTTTGATCTAAATTTAGAAGATTCGGTTGACGCATTCCGCCTAACATGAAAGTGATGCGTGTTTCTTCAGGAGCTCTATTTTGCGATGGAAAGGCAATGGAATCAAAAACCGCGCCCAATACCGATTCATTTTTTTCCGTTTCAGGAACAAGGTATCCAAAGCCCTCTGACTTAAGAATCTTTTTTTTCCAACCTAAGCAGATTAGAGCAAAAGAAGCATAGCTTGTATCAAAAGCTTGAGAGTCGAGAAGATCCTTATAATCGTTTGGCAAAAGAGATCTATTTTCAAAAAGAGGTAATGTCGAAATGACAGTGTCTTTTTTAAAAACGGATCCTTCTTTTGTCTTTAAAAAGAAATGGCCATCCCTTCTTTCAATCGTTGCAATTGAGGAATTTAGATGGCAATCCACCTTTTTTTGAATAGCTTCATAAAGGGTTTTAGGAAGCATTTCAACGCCTTTGTCAAAAGAAAATAAAGCGCTTTTTCGTGTTTTGGTTAATAGATCGTTCTCCAAAGTAACATCTTGTTTTTCCTTATTGAAAAGCAAACCTAATACTAAAGACGGGTATTTTTTTTCTAAATCCGAAAATCTAGATAAACATGCCTTTAATGAAAGCTCATTTGCTTTTCCCCCAAAAATACCTGTGACAAAAGGATCGACATATTGTCTTGTAAAATCTCTTCCGAAGCGTCTTAAAAAAAAGGCTTCTATCGATTCTTCTTCATGGCTCCCTTTTCTTGCAAAGAGATCATTCAAGAGAGCTTTAACGATTAATCTACCTGATTTTGTAAATAAGAGTTCAAAAATACTTTTAGGAATAGGGTCTAATTTTCCCTCTTTTAATAGGTATCGTCTTTGAGAGGGCAGACTTGCAAAAATAAGGTTTTCCTTAAGTCCAAGTTCTAAAGCGAGCGAAAGCGTTTCAAGCCCTTTTCCTTGAGCCCTTAAGTTCCTTGGGCCCACTTCAAATTGATATCCCTTACTATGGATAGTTCTAATCCAACCGCCCATGCGATTTGATTTCTCAAAAAGGGAAATATGAAGGTTATTATGATATTTTTTTTTAAGAAAATAAGCCAAGGCAAGCCCGCTTATTCCTCCACCCAAAATGGCAACTGATTTCATTTTCTGATCGCTTCTAGTAGAGAGTAAATGGCTTCCACCTTAGTTTCTTTTAAAACACCGTGTCCTAAATTAAAAATAAAGCCTGGATCATGAGCCATTTCATGGGTTATTTTTTTAGCATTTTCTTGTATAATCTCTTTATTCTCAAGCAAGGTTAAGGGGTCTAAATTTCCTTGCAGACATACTTTGTTTCCAAAAACCTTTCGGGCTTCTTTTAAAGAAACGCTAGCATCTAGGCTTACGGCTTGGGATCTTAATTCTACTTGTTCCCGGCTGTAATTTATTCCACCTTTGCAAAAAAGAATGATGGGCTTATTTAAGGGACGCAATTCTTCAAGTATGTAATGGGTATGTTTCAAAATGGATTTATATTTTGTGGGGGGGACTATCTGAGCCCAAGTGTCAAAGATTTGCAAAGCATCGCACCCCGCATCGGCTTGCCATTTTAATAAATCAATGACCGCCGATGAAAGAATCTTAAGCAAGTGATCAAAGTGTTCCGGATGCTCTTCCATCCACTTCAAAGTTAATTTAAAATCAGAGCTTGATTTACCCTCAATAATATAAGAGGCTAGGGTCAATGGGGCTCCCGCAAACCCGATTAATGGGACCGGGTTCTCATTTTTTGTAATCTCGATCGCTTTTTTTAAGTTCTGAAGTAAATCACAAGCTTTACTTAAAGATATTTTTTTTATGTCTTCCGGTTTCTCAAGCCTTTTTTTTAGATAAGGGCCTTGCAATTCTTTAAAAGAAAAGGGATAGCCGATTAAATCGCCGGCTACCAATATATCCGAGAAGATAATCGCTGCGTCCATTTGAAAACGCTGTATTGGCTGAAGGGTCACAATAGATGCAATTTCCGGATCTTTTTGCATTTCCTCAAAAGAAAATTTCTTTCGAAAAGCTTGATATTCAGGTAAATAGCGTCCCGCTTGCCGCATTAGCCAAACAGGGATTTGCGTGGTTTTATTTTGGCAGTTAAGAGCCTCAAGAAAAAGGGAATGCTTCATTTTCTTCCTTAGAGAATTCGTTTTAAAATAGAAGGCACTGTAAATCCGAATTCTTCGGCTAATTTTTCGTAAGGCGCTGAAAGCCCATAAGATTTCATGCAAATAGCCGTTCCATCTATCCCAATATATTTATGCCATCCGAGATCAACGCCGGCTTCAATGCTTACTCTTTTTCCTATGTCGCCGCCGAGCAGGCTATTTTTATAAGCCGTATCTTGAGAATCAAATATCTGAGTGCAAGGCATTGAAATGACACGAACTCCTTTTCCCATTTTTTCAAGTTCTTCAGAAACTTTTAGGGCAAGTTCCACTTCTGAGCCTGTAGCAATGAGTGTAAAATCAGCTTTTTTCTTTTCTTTTTTTAAAATATAAGCTCCTCTTCCCATTCCTTCATTATAAGGTACATCTGTTTCAGAAAGAGTGGGTAAGTTTTGTCTCGATAGAGAAAAAGCTGTCGGGCCATGATACTTCAAGGCAGCCATCCAAGCCATTTTAACTTCATTAGCATCAGCCGGTCTTATAAAATGCAAGTTCGGAATGGCTCTTAAAGCAGCATAATGTTCAATAGGTTGGTGAGTCGGACCATCTTCACCTAAGAAGATAGAATCATGGGTAAAATGATAAATCACTCTTAGCTTCATTAATGAGGCGAGTCTAATGGCATTTCTCATATAGTCTGAAAAAGTTAAGAAAGTGCCGATAAAGGGTAAAATCATCCCGGTTTCCGTAAGCCCGGAAGCAATAGTTGCCATCCCGAATTCACGGACCCCATACTTAATATTGCGCCCTTTAAACGAGCCTCTTGATACCACAGGATACGCTGTGATCATTGTCATATCCGACACGGAAAGATCCGCCGACCCTCCGTAAAGCTCAGGCATAACTTTTGCAAGCTCTTGAATCACAGCATGAGATGCGTTTCTTCCTGCTATTGGAGATTTGATAGGTAGTGCTTTTAATTCATTTTCCAAATTTTCAGGAATGAATCTTTCCTTCATTTTTTTGTATTCATCATACAAATCCGGAAAAGCTTCGGACCATTTTTTAAATTGATCATTCCAATTCTTTTCCAGTTTCTCTTCATCTTTCAATTTATTTTTAAAAAATTCGAGTGCGGAGGGGTAAACATAAAAAGATTCTAAAGGTAAACCAAGGGCTTCTTTTGTGAGTTTAAGCTCTTCGGCTCCTAAAGGAGAGCCGTGGACTTTGCTTGTTCCGGCTTTGTTCGGGGATCCTTTGCCGATAATAGTATGTGCTATGATTAAGACCGGTCTATCCTGCCCTTTATTAATTAATGTGAAAACACTATGAATTTCATCGAAATCATGGCCATTTATTTCGTATACTTTCCATCCATAGGACTCATACCGTTCTTTGACATTATCACTAAAGCTTTCACTAATCGGTCCATCTAAACAGACTTTGTTGGCATCGTAAATGGCTACCAAATTATTGATTTGCAAGTTACCGGAAAAAGATGAGACTTCAGAGGATACCCCCTCCATCATATCGCCATCTCCCATTAAGCAATAAACTTTCGCATCAAAAATTTTATATGAATCCTTATTAAATTTATTTTCAAGTAGCTTAATCCCAAGCGCTTGCCCAACAGCATTTCCGATTCCCTGACCTAAGGGACCGGTTGTGGTTTCAACACCATCTGTGTCTCCATATTCAGGGTGCCCCGGGGTTTTAGAATGTAATTGTCTAAAATTTTTTATATCTTCAAGGCTTAAGTTAAATCCCGATAAAAAAAGAAGGGAGTAGAGCCACATGGAGCCGTGACCTGCAGAAAGAACGAAGCGGTCCCTGTTGGCCCAGCTGGAATTTTTGGGGTTATGCTTTAAGACCATGCCAAAAAGATAAGCTCCAATCTCGGCGCATCCTAAAGGAAGCCCGGGGTGGCCGGAATTTGCTTTTTGAACGGCGTCCATGGATAAAATTCGAATAGAGGCGGCAATGTCAGCTAAAGTCTTTTTTAAATCGGAAGAAAGTGCCTTCTTTTCTGCTTCATTTTTATTTTTTTCCTCGAAATTCAAAGAAGTCATAGTCGCAAGTCCTTGTTTTGTTCTTTCTTTTTATTTAATCTATCATTGTAAGAGGAAGATTAAACCTAAAGTCCTTTTTTTTTAATTATTTAATGAGTTTAAGGGTTGTTCAACCTTTTTCCAAGAAAAAATAATTTCTCAAAATTAGCCAACGTGACAAAGAATTGAATCTATTGTTTATGCCAAAACCCTTCAGTAAAAGGAATTGGTAAATGTCTAAAAATTTCATAATAGACTTCTTTCGAAAATAGCTTTGATTGGAAAGATGGGCTGGTTTTGTGCAAATTTTTTGATAAATTTTGAAGGCATAAAATGACCAATGCGCGAAAAATTTAGGAAAAAAGATTCCAATAACCGCAGTTTAACAATTGAATGAAGTTTCGAAAGAAGTCTAATAATAATATCTCACAAATTTAAACTTTGAGTATGGGGGCTTAAATGGTCGGGACAATAAATCCAATAAAAGTGATTTGCCTTGCAAATCCAACAGATAGAAGTGAAATGGGTTTTCTTGATACCTTGGCTTTTATGATCCATCAAGTTCATGGGGTTTATCGCTTTGTGGTTAAAGCGGATAACTATAACAATAACTTTATTGAAACCATATCAGGCGATTGCATTGAAGCAAAATTCGGAGATCAAAAAATTGTTCAAATAGCGTCTCAAGCGGTCGCAATTTCAGCAACCATTGCAGAAGCCGCCAAGGAAAAAACGAAGTTGCAAAAGACTTGCGAGGCAACTTTTGATGCTATGACAACCCCATATCTCTTGCCGCCAAAAACAAAATGGGAAAAACAAAAAGGGCTTTCTTGGCTTTCGCCCTCTACACTTAATTTTCTAAAAAAATTAGGACAAACCTTCATTAATAGAATAAAAAGAATTGTTCTTTCCATTTTTGAACTTTTTAAAAGGTTATTTATTTTTAGTATGAAGCTTATGGATATAAAGGATGCTTTTTCTTTTACAGAGCATTTCGCACGTGAACGGGTAAGGGAATTCGTTTTAAATTTTAAAAAATGTCTGACGGCTCTTCAAGAAAATAAACAATTTCTATTGTCTTGCTTAAAAGCTAAAGAACCCTTTATCGCGCAAATTTTAAAACAGTTCGGTTCGGTGTTTACAGTCGATCACTTGATGAAAGCTGTTATAAAATCGATTGAATCTGTCGAGACTATTACGAAAGGTTTAAAAAAAGCAAATGAGGTGGTGAAAGATGTTTTAGGGATAGCCGCCGTTGGGATTTTTAACACTATGGGGATTCTTCCTTGGATATCAAATGAATGGGTGGCTCCCATGGCTTCTTCTTCTGAAGAAGCCAATAAATACAAAGATTTTCGCTTTCCTCCCAAAGATTGGGTTCAAATTCCGATTAAAGAAAAGGAAACGGCCTCCAATACTCTCTTATTTGCGGCTGCAAAAGAGGATAAGGCTCTTGATCTTTTGGATGAAACTCGAATTAAGCTTAACAAGATACAAAAATCTCCTATTGATCCTAAAAAAATTTTAAAGTAGACAATACCCATATTAAAAACCCAAGTGATCGACTTATAATGAGTTCAAATTGGAAATATTTTATCTTTAAGAAACTTGCAAAATGAGTTTCCCATATTTTTTAATATGATGGCCTTATGTTAAGCCCAAGGCACGAGTTCCTTAGGGAAAAGAACTCGAATCTAAAGCCAATATAAGTCGATAGCTTGGGTCTAAAGTGTTTTAAAATGATTGAGCGTATCCTTTTTTTAACAAATTATAATCAGTATGATTCTAAAAGACATTTCGCCAAATACTTTGCGGAGGCGCTCCGTTTCTTTGGAATAGACACCCTTGAACTGGATGTAAATCAAGGAAAACTCAATCGAAGTCATTTAGAAAAAATAGAAACGTTTAATCCAACGCTCACAGCTTCTTTCCATAGTTTTATCCCCATCAGCGGTCAGAAGTTTCTTTGGGATATGCTAAAAAAGCCTCACTTAGCAATCCTTGTGGATCCTGTTCTCTATTCTTTGGCGATGATCAAAAGTCCTTTAGTTACCATTTCTTGCGTCGATTTATTCGATGTCGAAAACCTTCTATCTTTTGGCTTTAAAAAAACATTTTTTCTGCCTCATGCGGTACCAAAGTCTTTAGCAGAAGAGCCTTTAAGAGAAAAAATTTATGACGTTACCTTTATCGGAAGTTGTTATGATTATGAAACTTTAAGAAAAAGTTGGGAGAAAAAATTACCCGAAGGGGCGAAAGAAGCTCTTTCTCTTAGCATTGAACTTGTGATGAATGACAATGCAACCCCTTTGCAAGTAGCTCTTGTCAAAAGCTGGAACCATCTTGGCCTATCCCCGCAGGGAGTCAATTTTGAAGAGCTTTTTAACTATTTAGACCTTTATACAAGAGGGCTTGATCGAATTAAGCTCATTCGAGCTATACCTGAAGAGGTCAAAGTTCATGTCTTCGGAGCTAATGCGGAAGGCGATTTTTTACCAAAAAATAGTTGGGAGCATTATCTTGGGGATAAAAAGAATGTTATCCTCCATTCACCGGTATCTTTTTTAGATTCTCTCAACGTCTTAAGGGCAAGTAAAATATCATTAAATAGCTTTCCATTTTTTAAAAACGGCACTCATGAAAGGCTTTTTACCGGCAGTGCTCTTGGATCTTTGGTGGCCACTTCCGATAACTTATGGGTGCGAAGAAATTTTATTGATGACGAAGATATCCTTATTGTGCCTCCGAAAGGTTGGGATCAGGCGGGGAAAAGAATCATGGATGTTTTAAAAGACACCAAAAAAAGAGAAGAGATGGCCTTAAGGGGAAGAGAGAAAACCTTAAAGTTTCATACCTGGCATAATCGAGCGGAAACCCTTATTCAAGAAATGAATCAATTCCTTTAAAAAAGTTATCCGCTCTATTTTCGCTCATCATTAAGCAATCCGCATTCAGGACAACGTGTCAGGTTTTTTCTTAAGTCTATGAGATACCGGAAATGACAAAATTCACAGTGTTTAACCTGGTTTTTCACTAAAATTTTTTCGGCCTTTCCCTTTTGCAAATAGAACAAGCCCCAAAGTAAACCGACAAAAGTAAAAGTGACTCCAAAGTAAATGAGTATTAATTTATCGATAGAGACTTCAATCATCGTATGCAGTCCTTTGGAAATCGAAAATCCATGTTAAAAAGAGTTTCTAAAAGTAGACAAAAGATTTTTTTTCATTCCTTAGACGTTTCATTTCGTTGGTTCTTTTTTTAAAGGCTTCCTCATGATTTTTAGAATTTTTTGACACGTGCTGCTTTTCAGACCTTGACTTTCGTTGGCGAAGAGTGTGTTTTTTCCAAAAAGCTCCTTCTTGAAGAATGGATTTATCCCTTCGTGTGTCGTCTTCTTTGGTTGTTTCTACCTCAATTTCGCACCGAAGCACATATTTGTTTACAAGTTCGCTTAATTCTTCCGATTCTTCACTATTTTCCGGTTTATATTTAGTTCGAGTATGAATTTCTTGGTCTTCGTCAAGGCCTGTCGACTCTTTATTTTTTCGCGTTAAGTGAAACCCTTTTTTTTCTTTAAAACTTCTTGTTTGAATTCTTTGAATGCGGAGATTTTGTTCTTTTTCTGATGTTTTTGGAAGGGTGGTGGAGATGTGGTTGCCTTTTCTAGGTTGAAAAATAGACGCAAATTGAAACTCAGTTTTTCGAGATGTTTTTAAAGCAGGCATTTTCCTATCCGCTTTAAAAACATGCTTGCTTCCTGTTTTAGGTGAAATTTTTTTAGAAACCTCACCCACCTTAGCATGAGCAATGTAAAGAATGGTTTTTAGGTAATTAAGACAAACCGTTTGTTCATATTGAGGCGAAACATACTTTGGTTGATGTATACTAATACTCATAAAAGACCTTGATTGCTTAAATTATAAATTTTTTTTGGCTAAGCTATTGATACTCTATACCATGTTTAAATTTACCTAAACAACTTCTAAATGATTAAAACCCCCTGTTTAGACCAAGTCCTTAGACCCGTCCCAATAGAGGGATGATAGTTTTTTTGATCCCGTCGGCGAAGTTTATATCGATATGTCGAAACGCTTGAGTTTTTATTTTAGGCTTCTTTGAATAATTTCAATGACGCCTTGAATAAAAGGCTCGTTTTTTTCTGTTTCAAACTTCAGGGAGCGGAGGAATAAGATAAGAGGCTGAATGTCATCTTCCGGATTTAAATTTTCGATGTCGTAAGAAAATATCTTTCCGGTATCTGAAGAAACATCAACATGAAAAACATATTCTTTTTGTAAGATAACATCTTCAAGAGAGGCTTCTAAATATTCTACAGGCACGCTTTCAATTAGAGAAAAAGCAGCTAAACTACCGCTTATATGAAAATCATTTTTTAGATAGGTCCGTTTATTATTGTGGAGAAGGAAGCGGCTATTTTTTGATAGCAAGTCAGCCGGATCTAAGGGAGTAATTTGGATTTTTGGCAAGATATGAAAGTCAAATTGAGGGAAGAGAAAAGAGTCAAGTGGCATTTCTCTTAAAAAAATAAGCTCGTCGATTGGTTTTTTTGATTTATTTTGGAGAAAACTCTCTTTTAACAGGATTTGAAGCTTGGTCGTTTTTTTTAAAGCCTCATAAAGCTTTGCGTTCTTTTCGGGTACTCTTAAAGATAAGAAAAAAAGGGCATGGATTAAAAAAGCCGCTAAAAAAAAGAAGAATAGTTTTTCACGGTTCCTTAAAGAAGAAGCATAAATGAAAGGAAAAGAAATTCTATGATTTTCTAAAAGTTCCATTTTTAAAGCCTTGGATTAAAAATAGTCGTAGGAATTTTCATCAGGTGTAAAAACAAGTCTTACCTGACTTGCTAACTCTTCTATAATTGAATAAAGTTCCAAAAAAGAACCGTAGCTGACATTTTTATCGACGCTTAAAACAAGAGTCGGCTCTTTTCCCCCATTTTTATTTTTTATCGCTTCAATGAGTTGAAGAAGTTCTTGTTTGACCGATTTCAAATCGGCAATTACTTTTTTAGATCCCAAATAAATAACATTTTGACGGTCCATTACGACGGCAAGTTGAGTGGATAAAGGAATGGCATCTTTATCAAGTTTCGGATTTTCGATGTTTAGAGTCTTAAAAGGTAAAATATCGGAGGTTATGATAAAAAAAATCAGAAGCAAAAAAATCACATCCACAAGAGGTGTCAAATCGATTAAACTTAAGGAAGTTTTTAAAGTTGTTTTAAAGGGCTTCATTTTATTGATTTTCCAACATAATATTGACGACTTCAGAAGAAGTTGCTTCAAGCTCTAAAACTAAGTTTTCGATTCGGGCTACCAAGTAGTGATAAGCAAGAGTGGTAGGAATTGCGACAGCAAGCCCTGCAGCTGTGGTTATGAGGGCAAACTCTAAGGCTTCTCCAATTTTTGTGGCATTTATATCAACAAGACCGCTTAGGCGCATTTCAGAAAACGCTTGAATAAATCCAATAACGGTTCCAAGAAGACCGATCAAAGGAGCAATATGGGCTACAAGCGAGAGTATTTTTGTATTTTTTTCAAGGCTTGCAATTTCAATTCTTGCTTGGAGCTCCATCGCTTGTTCTATAACCTCTCTTTCTTTATTAGCTTTTAGCAATCCTGCTTTGATCACAGAAGAGAAAGAACCTTCTTTTTTATCGCATAGCTTAATGGCTTCGCTTAAATCTTTCATTTCAAGAGCATTTTGAATCCCTTGGATAAAGGATTCGAACCCGTTCCTTAAAGATTTCAAACAATATAACCTCTCGAAAAAAAGGGCAAAGCTCACAATGGAACATGCGATAATTAATAAAAAAATGATGTTCAGACTGCTTATCCCTGCAAAAAGGGTCTCAAAATTATTGGTTAACGGCGGTTCCATAATATTTTTCCATATAAGATTTTGCTTTTTTAGACCATTCTCCTTCGTGCTTCATAATGGCTTTCAGCTGTTGAATAGAAAGCTCATCCCTTTTTTGAAGAGTATATATTTCAGCACGATGAAACATGGCTTTTAATCGAAGTTTAGATAAAGAATCTTCATTGACTGCAAGTGAAAGATGAAACATGGCTTCATCTAACTTTCCCATTTCTTTTAAAGAGAGGCTTTTTGAAATAAGAAAGAGTTGCTTTTCAGACCGCGCAAGCCATTTCATTACGTTGCATTCTTCTGATTTTTCAAATAAGTCCAAGGCCTCTTTAGGATTATTGTCTTCTAAAGCGAGCTCGGCAAGCTTCCAATAGGATTTGCTAATGAAATGATCCGCCTCCTCTTTTTTATTCTGACTAATGAGAGTAAATAAAATCTCTTTTGCTTTTTTAGTTTCTCCTGAAAGCTTATGGAGTTCGGAAAGGTAATATTGAACTTCAGTTCTTGCTTTCTCAAAATAGGGATCTTTCCTTTTGCTCACGAAGTCAAGGAGCTTTTCGAGCTCTTCGTAAGCATATTGAATAAAAATTTGCTTTTTGGTTCCTTTTGAATTAGAAGCGATCCTTTTTTGAAGAAGCGCTTTTGATAAGCCTGCCTGATAGTTTATACATTCATACTCTTTCGAAATTGAGGGTGATTTTTGACTTAAAGCTTCAAACTTCTGTTCAGCTAAATTATAATAATCAAGGGCTTTAGCTAAATTTTTTCTTTTTATCCAGTTGTTATCTTTAGACTTTCTATCTTTTGTAGAATCTTTCCCAAGCAAATAATAGGCAATTATACATAAAGGGCTATCCGAGTACTTTTCAGGAAAAAGCTTTAGATGTTTTACAGCCTCTTTTTCCCCCATTAAATAGTCTTGAAGAGAAAAACTATAAAAGGATGCTTTTTCTGAAAGTTCGTGATTCGGATATCTTTCTCTAAAATCCTTAAATCTTGCAAGGCTTAGCTTTTCATTTCCGAGTTTTTGTTCGCAAATTGCACATAAATATTCTGCCCTTACTTTTTTATTAGTCTCTTTAAAGGGAAGAGAAAAGACTTCTAGCGCTTTTTCATAATTTTTATTTTTTATCCAAGACAAACCTAAAAGGAAACAAAAGTCCTCTGCATGCGGGTTTTTTTCTATTATCGTTTTCAAATCCAATGAAAGACCCTCTTTTAGGTGAGTCTTGATTTGTTCAAAACAATTCAGGTTATCCATTAAATTTTGGGAACAGGCCTTTTTACTTGAAGTTATGAGATCGAGGGCTTCAAATGAGGGGTCATATAAAGAAATCGCTAAAAGATAAGAATAGGCACTCTCTAATATTTTTAGAGGGTCTTTTTTAATGTTGTCGTTTTCAGAAAGCTTAAGGCACATCAAAAATGCCTCTTTAGAGGATTCCAAACTTTTAGTTTGGGAGGCTTCTTCCCCATCATAAAGTCCTTTTTGATAGTCATTATAGCCTTTATAAAACCAGAGTTTAATAAGATCAGTCCGAGATTTCTCAGATTCAATCAATCTTGTTAAAGAAAGGGAGCGCTCTTCAAGAGAGTTTGATGCCAATGCCTCTAAAATATCGGCTTCTCTTCGATTATGGTGGGAGATAATTAAGTTCGGCGCCCTCAATAGGGATTTGGCGGATTGGATAGACGATTTTGAACGTTTAAGAACCCCTTCAATAACAAATGCTTTTGCAAGATAAATTATTTCATTTTCGCTATGAGCGCCCCTTTTAAAAAAGTTTATTTTTAATTCATCAATTAGGCTTTGGCGTGTTTTCTCTGAAAAAGGCATTTCCGCCCCTTTTAAACAAAGCTTGTCATAAAGAATCAGGGCTGATTTCAAAAGGGGGTTTGTTGTTTCAGCATCAATACTTCTTTTAAATGCGGTTAAATTGTTTTCAAACTCCATAAAGTTTAAGAATTCATCAGAAAGAGCGGTTTGAATTTTTTTGAATAAATCCCCGCCATAGGCTTGTGAAAAAAGCTTATTACGGTCTTCCTCATTATCTATAAAATCCTGATTTTCAATATGAATCGCAGCCAGCATGAAAAAGACGGCTTCTTTTAGTTTCTGATCTTGAGAGCAATCCAGGATGTAAAAAAGAGGCTTTAGCGCTTTTTGATATTCCTGATTTTCAATCAGTAAATGCGCCCATTCAAAGCTTGCTTTAAACTCGATTTCGTTTTCAGGAAGCTTATTCGAAAAGAAATTGGCTAAAAGTTTTCTTGCTTCTTCTTTTTCACCCTCCATTTTAAGCGCCAAAGCGAAAAGATAAGCGGCTGAGGGATCCTGATCTTTAATTTCTTTTAAATTAAGTTTAGCCTCATATGGATTATTTAAAAAAAGGTGGAAACTTGCCAGTTTTAGATAAGTTTCATTTTTATATTGAGACTCTTTTAAATTTTCTAAAATGAGAAGAGAGTCCGTATAATTGCCTTCTCTAAAGAGATCATCGGATCTTGTTAAAGCAAGTTCATAATTTTTTCTCGGTTCAAGCGTGCTTGGAGCGGAATCTACTTTGTTTTCCGAGATGATAATGAAAAGAATGATTAGAACAATCCTTAAGAACATAAAGTCATGACTCGAAATTTAAAGTTTACTTAAGATGATAGCTTTTGGATTTTGTCACCAAAAATTGTTTTTGGGTAGTCCTTAAATACTTTCTATCAAACAAAAGATAAACAATTTATTTTGAGAGACATAAAAATATATTCAGTTCTCCATGGTTTGTTTTAACCTTAAAGCGAAAGGGGGTTTTGATTTTCAACAAACGCTCCAATCCAAGTTTTAAGAAGGTTGGAAGTTTGTTCGGCAGGTTTTAGTCTAACTCAGAAGAAGGCTTTGAACCTTCAAAATGGGAACAACTTTTTTAAAAAACCTTAAGTAATAACGAATTAAAAAAACACCTTTTTCATGATCAAAAAGCCTTTTGTTTTCTAAAGTCAAATCAAA
>NZ_CCEJ010000001.1:350196-427069 GCF_000750955.1 Criblamydia sequanensis CRIB-18
GGAACCCTCTGGGTTGAGCAACCCATCTACACGCAAGTTTTTTTTGCTTTAGACGCCATTAAAGCCATGGCGTTAGGTCACCCCGAATGGAAACATGAAGAACCCTTTAAATCCATCCTCGAAAATAATCTCGAAGTGTTAAAAAATTTCAAAGAGCAGGAAGTTTCAAAATTAATTGCAGCTACACACTCAGGATTGAGTGTAAATCGATTTAAAAAGAAAGTACGCCATTGGTTGAATGAAGCGATACACCCTCACTTTAAAAAGCCCTTTACTGAGCTTGTCTATCAACCGATGCTTGAAGTGATTCAATATTTAAAAGACGCTAATTTTAAAGTTTATATAGTTTCAGGGGGCGGTCAAGAATTCATGAGGGCTTATGCTGAGAAAGTCTATGGCATCCCTCCGGAACAAATCATTGGGACAGCCGGTAAAGTCAAATATGAATACGAAAATGGAGAACCTATCTTAAAAAAATTACCGGAGGTTTTATTTGTTGATGATAAAACCGGAAAACCAGAAGCCATTAATTTGATGATAGGGCGTAAACCCTATGCCGCTTTTGGCAATTCTATAGGCGATAAAGAGATGCTGGAGTGGACAAATAGCGGTCCCAATAAACGTTTAATGCTTTTAGTTCATCATGATGACCCTATTCGGGAATATGCTTATGGCCCGAACTCTAAAATCGGCACTTTTCCTGAACCTCTAATGGAAGAGGCTAATCAGAAAAAATGGCATGTGGTCAGTATGAGAAAGGATTGGAAAATTATTTTTCCTTTTGAGAAAAATCCTTAAACGAGAGAGTAAAGTTCGCTTATGAAATCAGCATTAATGGAGAAAATTAGCCACGAAATTTTACATTTTTTGCTGCCTCATCATCGTACAAAAAATATCGGAAAGTTATTTCCAAAAGATTTTCCGATTCAATTAAATCAAATAGAAGCTTTCCTAAAAAAAGATCTTCCGATTAGTTTTATTTTACCAGGTTTTCCTTGCAAATCACCAAATCCTGATAAGGTTCTTGGGATCCTTCCTGATATGGGAGAGTGTCTTTCTCTTTGCTTCCTTAATAGCCTACTTAAAAAAATTGAAAAATTATATCCACCTGGGGCTCATTTGACTTTATGCTCAGATGGTCACATTTTCGGTGATTTGATCCGTGTTCCGGATGAAGATATTGACGCTTATGCTGATGAGTTAAAAAATATTATTGAGCGTTTTGAGTTAAGAAATATTGCGCTTTTTGACCTTAGAGACATTCTTGGAGATATATCTCATGAATCAAAACGCAATTTTGTTAAAGAAAAACATGCTCCATCGCTTGACAGTCTTCGTAAAGAAATTCTCTCTGATGAGCACGCTTTATTCTTATACCGAGGAATAACTCGCTTTCTTTTTGAAGATGGCAGTAGTTATAAGCTTTCGAAATCTGCCCTTCAACGATCTTGTCGAGAGCGAGCTTACGAAGTCATCCAAAGAAGCCGTGCATTCGGGGATTTGATTGAAAGACTTTTCCCGGCATCCTTAAGGCTTTCCATACATCCTCAACCTTCTAATTCTTTTAAATTTGGTATTCGACTTCTTGAAGCTTCAGATATTTGGATAACGCCTTGGCATGGAGCCGCTTACCTTCGAGTTGAGGGCAATTGGACTCTTTTGCCAAGAGCCGCGGCTGCAAAACATGGAAAGTTAATCTATCAAGAAGGACGGGCTAGTCACTTTGAAGAAGTGCTTAGCCATTGATGATTTCACCGCCATTAGGATGTAAGAATTGCCCGGTCATATAAGAAGAGTCGCTTGAGGCTAAAAAGACGTAGGAAGGGGCAATTTCTTCGGGCTGACCCGGTCTTCCAAGAGGGGTTGTAGATCCGAATTTTTTAACTTTTTTTGCTTTAAAAGTAGCCGGGATTAGGGGTGTCCAAATAGGGCCTGGAGCTACGCCATTGACTCGTATTTGTTTTTTTGCAAGAAGCTGCGATAAAGATCTCGTAAAAGAAACAATGGCTCCTTTAGTTGAAGAATAGTCAAGAAGATGCTCACTGCCTCTATAGGCTGTGACAGATGAGGTATTGATAATAACGCTACCTTTTTTCATGTGTTTTAACGCGGCTTTCGACATGTAGAAAAAGGAAAAAATATTTACTTCAAATGTTTTTAAAAGTTGTTTTTTTGAAATCAAACTCAATTTTTCTTTAGGCTCTTGCCTTGCGGCATTATTGACAAGGATATCAATTTTTCCGAATTTTTTCTTGGTTTGAGAAACTATTTTTTCGCAAAATTTCTCGTTTGAAATATCACCTGCCATTAAAAGACATTCCTGACCCTCATTTTGAACTAATTCAGCGGTTTCTTTGGCATCTTTATGTTCATTTAAATAAGCGATAACAATTTTTGCGCCTTCCCTTGCAAAAAGCACAGCAACACTTCTCCCAATGCCGCTATCTCCGCCTGTAATGATAGCCACTTTGCCCTTTAGTTTTCCGCTGCCCACATAATCCAATTTTAGACTTTTGGGCTTGGGTTTCATTCTTGATTCAAGGCCGGGCTGTTTTTTTTGGCTTTGAGCCGGCAAGGTTTGCTTTTCCTTTTTTGGCTTCATTAATCCCCCTAGATTAGACTTCTTTCGAAATTCCATTCGACTGTTTCATTTTTCCAAACAAAAGCGAATCTCGAAAGAAGTCTATTATTGTATTTCTTCAAGATTTTTTACTGCCGGTCCATTGATAACCTCGCCAAGGCAAGTATATCTCGATCCATGACAGGGACAATCCCATGTCTTTTCATTATCGTTCCAACTGATTAAGCACCCTAAATGAGTGCACCTGGCAGGAAATTTGTGAATGTTCCCTTTTTGATCCTTATAGTAAGCATATTTTTTTAAACCATCTTGAAAAATAGTACCGCACTCATTTGGGAGTATCTTTAGTTTCTCGCTCGTAGCGGCCTTTGCCGGAAATATAGATTTAATATAGTGAAAAACTACTTTTAAATTGTCTTTAAGATACTGCTTTAAATTGGAATAAGGTTTTCTTCTTGGGGAATAAATTTCCTCAAGAAGGCTTTTATTTTTAATAATCAATTCACTAATTACCATCCCAGAAATAGTTCCATAGGTCGTCCCATTGCCGGATTCGCTTGTAGCAATATAAACGTTCGGGCTATCGAGAGGATTTTTTCCGATAAACGCAATCGAGTCGATAGGTTCTATTACTTGGCCCGACCAATAATAGGAAACTTTTTCAAGGAGAGGGAATTTCTCTTGTGCCCAGACTTCAAGCTTACCGAAAGGATCAATTTTTGGATTTTCTCCTGTTTTATGATCTTCTCCTCCAATGATAAGCAAATCTTCAAGCTGATTGAATGGGTCCCGATAAGTTCTAATGTAGTAATAAGGGTCTCCTGTGTCCCAATATAAAGCTTCCGGAACAGCTCCTCTTGGAACCCATCCCGCTATTACATAGCTTCTATAAGCCGCTTGTTTTGTGTGCATCACAACAAGGTCATCTATCGGCGTGTGAGTTGCTACAACAAGATAGTCGGATTCAATAAGCCTGCCTTCATCTGTTATGACCCTGATTGGCATGCCGCTTGTTTGAAAGGTTTTAGCTTTAGAATCGACGAAGATCCTTCCCCCTTTTTTTATAATCGCTTTAGAAAGACCTGCAAGATATTTTAGAGGATGCATTTCTGCTTGACCCGGAAATCGGATGCAAGGCCCAAGCGATGGAATCGGCCCTTCTTCTAAAAATTCGATATTTTTAAGACCGATTCGTCTTAAGGCTGAAAATTCTTTTCTTAATAGATCTGGATGATCTTGATCGCTAAGAAACAGGTAGCCATCGACTCTTTTGAAATCGCAATCAATTTTTTCCCTTTTGACAATTTTTTCAATTTCATCGATCGCTTTAATATGGCTTTCAACAATTTTTTTAACATCATTTGGAAACTGAGATTCAAGCTCGTAATATCTTTCATCAAGGACATAAGTTAAATGCGCTGTTGTTTTGGAGGTATCGCCGCTTGCAACTTTTCCTTTATCTATAACAATCACGGACTTGCCTTTGCTTGCAAGAAGATAAGCGGTTGTGAGTCCGGCAATACCAGCGCCAACAACGCAAATAGAGGCTGAAACATCTTTTTGAAGCGAGGGAAAATGAGGAAGTTTTATTGAACTACTCCAGTAGGAAAGATGCTCCGCTTTTTCGTCCATAAAAAACCTTTTTAAATGAAAATGCTTGCGAGGTTTTTAACCTCGCAAGCTTTCTTATTGTTTAATGTCTTTTAGAGCGTGCTGCTGCAGTTTTTCTATGACCGACAGTTGTGGCTGCTACATGCTTACGGTGCGAGTTGCGATGATGGTTAGAAGAGGCTGCATGAGAATGATTGTTGTTTAATATCCTCATTTTTTTAAGCGCCTTGCCATTCTTTTTAAAGGTTAATAAAAGCCCCATAGCTGCCCCTAAAAGGCTGAAAGCGCCATAAATAAATTGCTTTTCGCTTACAGGATTTGTGTCGCCGATATGTTTTGCTGCATGGACGACTTGGTTTGCCAAGTTTTTAGCTTTGGCGGCATAAGTATCTTTTAATAAAAGCCTTTTCTTTTGGTTTTCATAAGCATAATGGCTCATGGCGCCTACTAAAGCGCCTAATAAAAATCCTTTATTATCCATAATTTTTATCTCCCCTTTGTAAGGGTATTCCAAAGACGGAAACCGATGTTTGCCATATTGATGGCATTTTCAAGAGTTTCAGATAAAGCAGCTTCATTTTTGGCATGGCGCTTGCCTTTATGAACACCGCTTGATACCTGGCCTGCCATGTGTTTTGCTTTTTCAACAAGATCTGAGGCTTGGTCGCTAAAGTTATGAATGAAATCGGTTCCTTGTTCAGTTATATTGCTTGCCAAATCGCTTGTTTTTTCCTGGAAGTTTTCGACGATATCGGTAATGTCTTCTCTAAGTTCCTTACCTGATTTTGGCGCGAATAAAAGTCCTGCGCCAACCCCTAGCAAAGTGCATGCGCTAGCAAGTAAAGCGGCATTTCCTTTATGTGAAACTTCTTCTGAATAATCATAGGAATGATGATTTTTTTCAGCTAGTTGGCGAGCCGCAAGCAACCCAAGCGTTCCGCCGAGAATGGCTCCTGTTATCAAGGTATTATGATTATTTTTTTCCATAGGATCCTCCCTTTAATTTCCTATAAAGATTAATAGCACTATAAATGATTTCACCAAGTTCAAGGCTTTTTGATTCAGGCTCTTCTTCCTGAAAATCAGTCTCAAACTCCGGATGATGATATTGACAATTCGGACATTCGCAATGCTTTTCAGTTTTCCGAGCGTTGAGAGCAAGATTTGCTTTCGATGAAAGACCCCCTATCAATGAAAATAGAGGATCGACCATCACAAGCTTTCTATTCAGCTCTTTTGAAATGTCCTGATTATTTTTTAAAAAAAGTGTTCCCTCATCTAGCAGAGGAATAGCTTTCTCATGAATTTCTGCAACTTCTTTGTGTAATACTCGAATAAGACTATTTACGTACCGTAGCGTAATGATGAGGTAGATGGTTAAAGCTATTACCGCCGCAGCAATGAGAGCCAAACTGACTTCCCATACCATACGACTCTCCAAACCTTATAACTTTAACATACTCCAACAAGAAGAAATGTAAAATATTTATTTTCATTTTTAAGGGTCTTAATTCATAAGTATTTTGATGTTAGTTTAAAGTGATTTTATTGTATTAAAGTTTGTAAATTAGTTAATTAAATAACAATTTATATTTATTGGCAGAAAAGAGCCGTATTGTAAACTTTGAAATTATAGGGAAGCCAAATTCGATATACCATAAGAGCAAACCTCTTATTTTTAGAATCTTTTAAAAAAAATTATTAAAATTTTTATTTTTAAAAAGACGAATAAAAGAATCTTCTTCCAACAATTTTCCATGTTTTTTACATTTTGGATGAAGTTTTGTGAACCCATTTTCTTACGAAAAGCAAGGTATTCTTAAAGCTCGGAGTAAGAGCGCAAGATAAAAAAGGTCTGATTCAACATAGCAGCAGCCTACGTCTTCTTTAAAATTTTGAGATAATCATATTTAAGTCCTGAGTGATCCAAAATAATTATAGTTAACGTTTTATGGCTTTTCCGACGTAGCCTGTCCAAGTATTTTTTACAAATACAAAGTTGAAGTTTTGAGCCACTTTTCCTGTAATTGCAATTTTCCAAAAAGCTTTGGAATTAAGGTTTGGAACAAGCCCTTCCAAGCTTATTACGTCAAGAGAAGAGCTTAAGCACATAGCCTTAAGCTCTTTAGGTTTAATAAATAAGGGATAGACGTGCATGTTTTTCGGGGTGTTTTTGACAAACCACTCTACGGCTTTTATAATTAACAAATAACTTAAAGGATTCCGGTTGAAAGTATGAAAAAGAAAAAGACCGCCAGGTTTTAGAATTCGAGAAGCCTCCCTAATGAGTGTTTCCGGCTCTTCCACATGTTCTAAAATATCCATGGCGGAGACTACATCAAAGCTCTCACTTTCAAAAGGGAGCTCATAAGCTGAGGCTTCAACATACTCCACTCGTTTTGATTGATCATATTTTTTCGCGACTTCAAGGGATTTTTTTGATAAATCAATGCCTGTCACTTTGTAACCTTTCTCTGAGACAGCATTTGTTAAAAAGCCGCCGCCGCATCCGACATCTAAAAAATTAAGGTCTTTTTTAGGGTATTCCTCTAATTGTTTAAGAACCCATTTATTTCGTGCTTTATTTTCCGCTCGCAAAAGTGCGATGGGGTGGTCATCCGAGCCATACCACATCTCACCTAAATTATCGTAAAAGGCGTTATTTATGCCTGAGGCTGCTTTGGTTTCCATATAAAATTCCAGAAAACAACTTGGTAAATGAAAAATGTTAATATTGAGAAAAAATAGCCGTATAAGCTGAATTGCAAAGCCGCTTTATCATTCAAAAAAGCGATCATGGGTTTAGGCAGGATGGCTGGATCATGAATGCTTAGAAAAATAATTCCGGCGGTAATGAGCGCAATCGGGTGAAGCACAAATAAAACAGCATGAAGCCAATTTTCTTCCCAAGGAGCCTCTTCTTTATGAATGAATTCATCTTTTGTTACAAGAATGCAGGAAAAAATGGCCGCCCCTCCATAAAGTTTCAAAGTCCAATCCCCATAGGGGAAGAATAAAAGAAGGCTAAGGGTTAGAAGTTGACTAAGAGTGTCTATAGGATGGCCGATTCTTTCCCACTTAGGCAAACCCCGTCTGACATGAAAATAAAATTCATCAAATAGAATAGCAAGTCCTTGAAAAAGAAAGGGGAGTAAGCTTAAGGTCCACATAAAATTATCTCGTTTTTGATTCTTTTTTTTGAAGAACAAGTCCGGCCATAGTAAGCCCGGGTCCAAAGCCTAGGCTTATGATAATCGAATCATTTGGAATTTTTTCATCATGAAGCTGGACATTCCAGATATGAGGAAGAGTGGCTGAGGACATGTTTCCGTATTGCTCCAACACCTTAAAGCTCGAATCAATGTGCTCTTTTTTAATATCAAGAAGCTTCATGCAATGCTCCAAAATTTTTGGGCCCCCGGGATGAATCGCATAGTAAAGGGGGCTTGCGTCTTCTGAAATGCAAATTTTTTCTTTTAACCTTGATACAAATCCCTTTAAATTCTTTGCGATTAACAAGGGAATTTCTTTAGCTAAAATAAAGCGGAAGCCGTTTTCATTTAAAAGCCATTCCATAGCTTCTTCCGAATCGGGAATTTGTTCTTCATGATACCCTAAAAGAAGAAAATGACTTAAATTTTCTTGCAAGGCGTATGCTTGATCGATTAGAGAATATTTAATGAACCCGTCGGCAAAAAGGGATTGGGCCACTAAATCTTCATCTGAATGTCTTTCAGGATGATAATGAAGCGTGCAAAGCTCTGTGTGAACGATATCGACTTGATTTGATTTTTGATGAACAAAAGAGCTTCCGACGCGAATGGCCGGAATGGAAGCGTAACAGCCCATGTGATAAAGGTGAGTGACTTTGGTCTCCCTCATCCAGTTTTTCTTATTAACAATTTTTTGGGCTGCTGAAGGAGAGGCATACCCGGTGCAACTAACATGGATAAGGTCTTCCGGTATATGGATTTCATTTTCATAAAAATCTATAAATATCTTGTCTACATGGTGGCGATGAA
Source organism: Criblamydia sequanensis CRIB-18 (assembly GCF_000750955.1). Classification (NCBI taxonomy): domain Bacteria; kingdom Pseudomonadati; phylum Chlamydiota; class Chlamydiia; order Parachlamydiales; family Candidatus Criblamydiaceae; genus Candidatus Criblamydia; species Candidatus Criblamydia sequanensis. The sequence goes on from NZ_CCEJ010000001.1 coordinate 358,411, forward strand.
ATTTTTGCTTTTCTCCAAGTAAAACTTGAGAAGAAGAATCTTTTAGCCGATAAATCTGCATGTTGTCCCAATCATTATGCAAGAAGTCGGAGACAACATGGCCTCTTTGATGAATATTGGCCGGCTTGCAAGCAACTTTTGCAATTCTTTCTTGAAGCTTTTCTTTGAAGTCCAAAGTTTCATTTTCGCCTAAAGCATATTGATTCCCGTACGCCCTTAGATGAGAAGCAGAGATCCAGTTAAGGGTACTTTGCTGGGAGGATTCAAAAGGCGGCCTTTTAAAATTGAAGCGAGCAAGAGCAGTTGAGCTTTTAAGCATCCAAAAACCTTTGAATAAGATGTCTTGACCTATTTACCTATACGAGATAATTCTTAGCAAATCCTAATTCAAAAATAGCAGAATAAAAGTGTAGAATAGAGCCCCTAGCACAAAGGCTCTAATATCATTATCTTTATTTTCTGGTAGTTCATGACGGATGACATTCATAATGACACCGCCTCCAATAAAGGCACTGATAAGAGCGATAGCTGTTTCTGAAAGGTCAAAGTAATAGCCTGCAAGCCAACCTAAAAAAATGGAAGCGATAAGAAGCCATTTTTCTTTATGATTATATAGTTTTCCATGCTTTTCGTTTAGCGAGTAATCTGTTGTAAAATAATGAAGCGCCATAGCAAAGGTAAATAAAATAAGCGGTTGAACTTCAGGGTCATTTTCATCCACTACCGCATACCCGACAAAAAAATTAAACAAAGAATAGGAAAGAGTGGAAAGCCAAAAGGAAAAGGAAGAATGTTTTACTTGGCTGCTTTTATCTACTAGATAAAAAAGTAAAAAGCCAAGAAGAGCCATAATAAAAACGTGTCTTTCCAAAAAGGGTAGGCTGCCTCTAAGAGCTTTTTCAACCGCTTCATCGCTTTCTCCAAGTTTCGGCAAAAGATCTATAAAAATAAAAGAAATGGCTACGCCCCCCCCGAAAGAGAGAAGTGTTCCCTGAAGCTTATTTTTTCTAATTCGTGAAGCAAATAAATGAACAAGAGCAAATAGGCTTACAGATAAAAAGGCATAGAAGGGATAAATATTCATTTAATAATCAGCATCTTAATATTTTAAGTAAAATAAAAATTCTTAATAAGGCAACGACCATTTTAAATAAACCAATAAATAATTATGTTGGAGAATAAAAAGAACCTTAGAAAGAATGGGAAAGTATAGCTTTAAAGAAATTCTGATTTTAATCCTGGCGGTAGCTTTTGGATTATTCTTTACAGGCCTTCTTTTTACTCAAACACGTCAAAAAGTATATTATTCCGGAAAGGAAGAATTTGCAAGGCAAGTTGAGAAAATAAAAAGAGGCATTCATGAACGTTTTGAAAAATATGAAGGAGTTCTAGAAGGCGCGCGAGCTTTTCTTTATAGTTCAGAAAAAGTCACACCTAGCGAATGGGATCAATATGTCAGTAGCATCAACTTAAAAGACCGCTATCCCGGTTTTTTGGGTTTGGGTTTTGCCCTGCATGTCCCTCTTGATGAAAAAAATCAATTTTTAAAATGGGCGGAAGATCATATCGATAAGGAATATCAAATATGGCCTGAAAGTTCAAAAAACTCTTATCTTCCTGTAGTCATGCGGTCCCCTCTCACCAAGAATAAAGTGATCGGTTTTGATCTTTTCAGCGATAAAAAACGCTATAATGCTGCTCAAAGGGCGATTACAACAAATAGCCCCACCTTAACCAGAAGCATAAAGCTTGTGCAGTTTGATCAAACAGGGCCCGCTTTTTATTTCATGATTCCCGTTTATAGGAAAAAGGCTTTAAACGGCTTTCAAATAGATCAAGAGGATGTTTTAGGCATCGTTTACGCTCCCTTAAAAATGAGAGAGCTTGTAGAAGGTTTAGTTGGAGAGGAAGCATCCACCATTGATCTTGAGATATACGATGGGCCAAAAATGAACCCTAAAAATCTCCTGTTTCGAAGCGAACATAAATTTTCTCACGATAAAAGACTAAAAGCCTCTTATGAAGAATCCGGGGTGATTCAAGTCCCGGGTAGAGAATGGACTCTTCACATAAGATCATTGCCTAATTATGATAAATTTATCGAATGGCGTTTTCCTTGGGTGATTTTTAGCATAGGCACTCTTGCCACTCTTTTTTTTGTGGCTTGGGTAAAGTCGCTATTATCAACTCGAAAGAAATCTAGGGAAATAGTCACTAAAAAAACTGAAGAACTTGAAAAATCTTTAGCTCATAGACAAGCGATCTTAGATAGCTCTAGCTGCGGGATTATCTTTATTGATTCTGAAGGAAAAATACAGAATTTAAATAAAGCTTCGGAAAAGATGCTCAATTTAGCAGAGTATAAAGCTTGTGGAAAGCCTATCCATCGCTTTATTTCAGAAGCAGAACTTCTTTTAAGAGCTAAAAGCTTATCTAAACAGGTGAATCGCGAAGTTCAAGCTAATTTTGATACGCTTTCAATCCTTGCTAAGAAAGGCATTACTGATGAAAAGGAGTGGACTTTAGTTAGAGAGGACAAAACAAGCTTGCCGGTTCAACTATCACTAACTTCTATCCAAGATTCTTTTGGAAATGTGTTAGGTTACGTGGGAGTCGCTTTTGATATTACGGAAAGAAAAAAAATTGAACGGCTTAAAAATGAATTTATTTCAACTGTTAGTCATGAATTAAGAACCCCTTTAACTTCTATAAAAGGTTCTTTAAGCCTAATTTCAAGTGGAAAAGTTGCTGTTTTGCCTGACAAAGTCCAAAAGCTGATTGAAATAGCGGAAGCTAACTGTGATAGGCTTGTAAAGCTTGTTTGCGATATCTTAGATATTGAAAAAATGGAATCGGGCCATTTGGCCTTTAATTTTAAAAATATAGATTTGCTTTCAGTGATAGATAGTTCTATTGAAGCCAATAGAAGTTTTGCCGCTAAATATCATGTTACGCTTTCAGTTGATGCCCCGAAAAAAGTCGAGTTTATCGTTAAAGGGGATGAAGATAGCCTGATTCGTGTCATGAATAATCTTATCACTAACGCGGTCAAATATTCTCCAGTCAATGGCCAAGTAAAGTTATCTGTTTTTGCAGAAGAAGATAAAGTCTTGGTTCATATTCAGGATAACGGCCCGGGCATTCCTTCTGAATTCCACGGAAGGATATTTCAAAAATTTTCCCAAGCGGATTCCACAAACGCAAGAAAAAAAGAAGGGTCAGGGCTTGGACTTAATATTTCAAAAAAAATAATAGAAAGCCATTCAGGATCGATCTCGTTTAAGACAGGTTCTAAAGGCACTACCTTTATTATCGAATTGCCCTTGGAGGCAAAAATTGATTTATGAGGAAAAATGAATAAAAAACTAAAGAGAGTCTTATCAGTTGATGATGACGAAGATATCCGAACGATCATTTCCATGGCTTTAGAAATCGGCGGGTATGAAGTTCGTACTTGTTCGTCAGGTGAACAAGCCGTTGATTCTTCAATAGCCTTTAAACCCGATTTAATTTTGCTTGACGTTATGATGCCGGGCCTTGATGGTCCGGAAACACTAAAAAAATTGCTTTCAACTCCTGAAACTTCTAAAATCCCGATTGTTTTCATGACGGCTAAATCTCAATCTTTTGAAATCGTAGAGCTCAAACAAATGGGAGCTTTTGATGCGATTACAAAGCCGTTTGACCCGATGACCTTGCCTAAATTAATCAATGATATTTGGGAAAGGTATACTAAAACCTAAAGAATTTGGATAAAAATGAGTAGCGAAAGCCAATTGAAGGGGTTCGAAAGACAAAAGAGAAATAAACAAACGGCGAATTATTGGTCTTGGGTCGCAAAACGAAAAGAACTTGGATACTGGGATATCCCCGGTTGGAAGAAGCATCAAAATTTACTCGCTTCAAGAAATCCTGATCAAGACTGGCTAGACGTTTGCTTTAGCAAAATTTCAAAATCCCCCCCAAAAACTGCCCTATCTTTAGGCTCAGGCAGCGGTTCTTTAGAGAGAATTCTCCTGGAAAGAGGGTATGTTCAAGAAGTTTACGGCTGTGATATTAGCCCTGATTTGGTGCAAATTTCCCAAGACGAAGCAAAAAAATTGAATTTAAAGGCCCAATATTTTGTCGCCGATTTAAATGATCCTGTCTTTAATTGTCCAAAAGTTGATCTTGTGATAGCTGCCGGCATTCTACATCATGTTGAAGAATTGGAACGTCTTTTTCTTGAGATTAAAAAAATATTAAAGGAGGGAGGACATTTTATAGTTTATGATTATGTGGGCCCTTCACGGTTTCAGTGGAGAGAGAATCAGATAAAGCGATGCAATGAATGGATAGAAAAGCTTCCTAAGAATTATTTAAAGAAGAAAGGGTATCCGTGGTATTACACCGTATCGAAAATAATTTTTAATTCCATCCCCTTTTCCCATTCCGAAAAGCTTCCCCCCTTTCTTTCAAAATGGTTTGGAGAAAGGGTCGGGGCGCAAGTCAAAAGACTTCAACAAGCAAGCCTTACTTTAAATAAAGTCGTTCCTCCTCCGGTAGAGCAGTTTTTAGTGACAGATCCCTCAGAAGCGATCCGATCTGAAGATATTTTAAAGTTGGCGTCGCAGGTTTTTAAAATAGAGGAGCTTATTCCACAAGGGGGGACATTGGCGCAGCCTTTATTTGGCAGAATTGTGGCCAATTTTTTAAAGGGGGAGGAAGGAAAGGTTTGGGCTTCGAAAATCCTAGATGACGAGCGTTTAGAAATAGAGAAGGGGAATCTGGAAAGTGATTTAGTTGCTTTTATAGCAAAAATTGATTAAAATAATTAATAAACTCTTTCACAAGATTCCTCTCTTTATGTTTATCAAACCGGTTCTTTATAGTATTACAGCCTGCTTGTTTTGGGGCTTGATTTTTATCGTTCCTTTGCCGCTTTCAAATTTTTCTCCCTTTGATATTGTCCTTGGAAGGTATTTTTGTTTTGGCGTTCTCTCAGTTTGTTTTTTTTGCGCGCATTTTCTCCAAAACAAGAAAAAAAATCATTTCCGATACTGGAAGGAAGCCATCCTTTCAGCTTTGGTCATGAATATTTTCTATTTTACATTTTTAAACTTGGGACTTCGTTATTCCTCACCCTCTTTTATCGCCCTTCTTGTCGGTTCAGCGCCCATTGTGATTTCATTTTTAATGTATTTAAAGAACAAAGAAGGGAAAAGCGAAACGCTTCTCTTAACAGCAGGAGCTGTTTTTTTAGGACTAATTATTGTAAATGCGGAAGGGTTCTATAACGAGTGGGAGAACCTTTCTCTTTTTGACTTTTCACTCGGCATTCTTTTTGGAACGCTAGCCTTGGGCACATGGTCTTGGTATGTTATTTTTAACACAGAATTTCTAAAGAAAAACCAAGATATCACGGCTAGCGAGTGGACCCATAATATTGGAATAATGACCTTCCTGATCACCCTCGTGATAGGCTCTTTCAGGATGTTCTTTCTTAGCGAGGAAGATAAGATTTTATTTTCAAATGAGGGGATTTCATTTTTCATAGGAGTTTTTACATTAGGTTTTTTTTGCTCGACAGTCGCTTTTACTTTATGGAATGTAGCAAGCAAAAAGCTTTCGGCTTCTTTATCCGGCCAAATTGCCATATTAGAAACCGTTTTTGGACTATTATTTATCTACATTTACTATAATAAGTTACCAACGGTTTTCGAGGTGATAGGAATTCTTCTCATCATAGGAGCAGTTTATAAGGCTCTTCAAACAGGTGAAGGCAAGAAAGAACCGGTTCTTTAACCGGTTCTTTTTTTGTCTTAACCTATCTTTATGGCCTCTTTTTTTAGAGAACTTAGATATTCTCCGATTAAGAACCCGATGGAGGAAGAAAAAAGACAGGCAATCTCTTTAGGCAGAAATGGGATGGCAATTATTTTACAAAAAACAAAGGCTAACGCGCCAAAAAGTATTGCAAGAGCGGCTGACAACTTATTACCTCTCGGCTTAAATAAAGCCATAAGAATTGGGATAAACAAGCAATACACAGATAATTCATAGCTTTGGATTAAAAGATCTACAATATTATCAAAGTAAAATGAAATGAAAAGCCCAAGGCTTGCAAGCAAAGCGGTCGTTATTTTTGAAAACTTTAGGTTTTCAAATTTTTTCGCAAAAATTTCAAAGTCTTGAGAGAGATTTGATGTGATGGCATTTATTAGGGAATCGGCGGTTGAAATAATAGCTGCCAGGATAGCAGCCCCTGCTAGGGCTGTAATCCAAGGGTTTGTTGTAAGCTGAATCATTTCTACAAGAATACTGCCATTCTCTTTTGGAGCGACCCCAATTTCCCTTGCTAAAGTTCCAAAGTAAATCGGAATCAAGCTAATCAAAAAGGTTGAAAGAGCTGCAAATAAACTTGCTTTACGAATTACTTTTGGCGAAGCAGCCGCAAAACATCTTTGCGCCATATCTTGTTCAATCAGCATGAAAAGAAGCGGCATAAAAATCCATCCGAGAAGCTTTGAGGCCCCGGTGAGATTAGCTTCCGGAAGCAGGCCTTCATTTAAAAGGGGGGCGGCTTTTCCGAAAAAAGAGGCGAGAAACGCTATAATAAAGATCACAATAAAAAAAGACGCTTGCACCATATCGGTTGCAACAACTGCTTTAAAACCCCCCATGGCTGTGTAAGAGATTACAATTGCCCAAAAGAGAATAAAAAGAAGATTGCTCTCGACACCAAGCATCACCATTAATTTTTTTGAAGCGATAAGTTGAGCTACAAAAATCATGAAAAGAGATAGAACGGAAAGAAAAGAGGCAATTTCTTTTAATCGCTTTGATCCATAGGCCGTTTCAAAAATTTGAGCGACCGTTGTGACAGGAAAGGAGGCTAATCGCATACCAATAGATGAGCCCAAAAGAAAAAGTCCGAGACTTGCCCCCAAGGGATACAATAGAACAGTCCATCCAAACTGATAGGCTTCCTCTGAGGCGCCTAATACAAGACCGCCGCCGACTTGGGTGGCAATGAAGGTCATGGCTAGCGGAAAAAAACGTAAGGCCCTCCCTGCTAAAAAATAGTCTTCTTTAGTTGCAAGGGCTTCAAAAGATTTTCGACTCACCCAAAAGCAAACAAATTGAAGCAAAAAAATACAAAATATAAAAATTGAGATATTCATAAATGAACTCATAAAAAAAGGATCAATAAAAAATTAAAATTTAAGTCGTTAGACTTTCACGCTAAATCAAAAAATATAAAAAAGAAGAAATGCTAAGGGATTAGCAAGAATGGGAATGATGGATAGGATGATGAAAAGAAATAGAAATTAATAAAGAGGACGAGTCTAGTTTACAAAGATTCGGACTTTTTCCGTTTATTGGATTCATATAATTCCTTAATTTCTAAAGATAATTAGAGTAGTGATAACAATAACAAAAAAGAATAATAGTTTCAATAAATAATTACAAAGAGGCGGCGTTAAAATTTGTTAGAAACCAAAATTACTTGATACCCGCTATGGAGAACGATCCAGCCTTTTTTCGTTAAAAACTCGATGGCCAGTTTTCCTTTGCCTCCATGGGGCAGATCGCAGTCATCGATCATAATAACTGTTTTATCATGGAGCTTAGAATAAGCTGCAATCAATTCTTTTAAGTGATGGTTTTGTGAAGGGAAGGGGTTATCAAGCTCAAAATCGAAACTATCTAAATATAAAAAATCAATCGGTTTATTAAAGTTTTTTAGAAAAGTTATGGAATCTCCGACTGTAAATTGGATGTTGTCTTTATAGGGAGCGGAAGCTGCCTTTGCATATTGAATGGCAAGAGGGCTAATGTCTACAGAATGTAATAAAGCATTATTTTTAGAGGCCCAGTCTGCAAAAATAATCGTCGACCCACCATCTCCCCAAAAGTTTTGGTCCCCATTTCTTGCAGTGCCAGTTTCTACAAGAGTTTTCGCCTTCAATTCTTTTAAAAGCTGTAAGGCTAATAGAAAAGTGGGGTAGCGCTTATCTTGTTTTTTAAGCCGGCCTACTAAAAAGCTTTCTTCTTCTGAGAAAGAATTCTCAGTGCCTCTTAAAGGAGCCGCTTGATTAATTAAGATTAGACTCAAAAAATAGAAGATAAAAGTTTTTTTCATAAGATACCAAATGTGTCAAAAAAAAATTAAATATATGGTTTGGAGTTTCTCGTCAAACCTTAAAGAAAAATTTTTCTTGAATATAAAACAAGACTTAAGTTACACTGTTTCATATGGATACAAATAAATTTATAAAAACCTTCTTCTCGATATCTTCACAAGACTCTTTGTCTTCTGAAAGCGTTATCCTATCCGCACTTTTTATTCTTGCGCAGTAAGCGCAAAAAAAACCAACCCCAATAAATTACATACATTTTTTATTTTTTTAAGTCAGAGAAGTTAAGACTAAAGTTATCTCTTTTTCATTTGTAAAAGGATTTTAGTTTACCCTCCTCCATTCTTAAAAAAATTATTTTCAGGCCATTTTGGCCAAATTAACCACACACATCATCAAACAAGGAGAAAATGATGTCTTCAGAAAATAATAATGGCTTTTTTAGCCAAGCTTTTACAGGAATTGCCTCATCCCTACCGGCAGTTTATGCAATTATGCCCATGATTACTTTGAAAAATAAAGCGATTGAGCATGTGACCTCAGGTCGCAAAGCTCGGGGCGAGCCTTTCGTTTATGACAGAAATATCCTCTCTTGGTATAGGGGCGTGACGGGCTTTTCAGCAAGCTTTGTACCAACAACGCTTATCCAAATGGTAGCAACAGGCGCATTTTCCGAGTTTTTTAGCCCGGGCGCAGCAGCAGTCTCAGGGGGCATGGCTTCAGCTATTGCCGTAGGCCCTGCAGAATTCGTTTTAATTCAGCAAGGAAAAAGAAAATCCGGGTTTGTTAAAACTGTACAGTACATGGTTCAAAATCATGGCATCCCAGTTTTTTATAAAGGATTTACGCTGACCGCCGGAAGAGAAGGGGTGTTTACTTATTCTTATATGGAATTGGCTCCTAGAATAAAAGCATGGATGAGAGAAAAAGGCGCAACTGAAACACAAAGCAATTTCATCGGCGGTCCAGCAGCCGGAGTTTTTGCGGCAATTGTTAGCCAGCCTCTTGATGTTTTAAAAACAAGAATGCAGCAAGAAATCTGCAGCATGAAAGATGCTAAAGCCAGCTTTAAAACAGTTGAATTATTCACAGGGGTTGGTTGGCGGATGTTGATGGTAAGCACTGCCATAGGCATCATGTCCTATGTTCAAGGCGAAATCAAGAAATTCCAGTAAGGCCTATAAGCCCATACAATTGTATGGGCTTATTATTATAAACTTCTTAAGGTATCGCAAAACTCATCTATCTCATCGACCGTATTATAGTAATGAACCGAAGCTCGAACAAGCGACTTAATATGTCTTGGATCAAAATCAAGCCTTGCATATTCGGCAAAGGAAACGGACACGTTGATTTTTTTATCTCTAAGCCTTTGCTTAATTTCTTCAGGACTTTTGAAATCTGTTGTAAAAGTGACTATGCCGCATTTGACATCTCCAAGATCCCTTACTTCTACCCCTTTTACGCTGTCTAACTTAGCTCTAAATAGCTCTCCAAGGTAGCGCACTCGATGCCAGGTCACGTTAGGATCTAAAGCCATCGCATACTCAATGGCCGCTTTGAGCCCAAGCATATTCCCGCAATTTCTTTCCCAAGTTTCAAAACGTTTAGCATCAGGTTTAAGAGAAAAACTGTCTACGCTTGTCCAGGTGGCTGCTTGCAGGTCTAAGGAAGGGGGGTCAAGTGTTTCTAGAACAGATTCTTTCACGTATAAAAAACCGGTTCCTCTTGGTCCTCTTAGATACTTTCTTCCTGTGGCGCAAAGCGCATCGCAACCGATTTTTTTGACATCAATTGGCATTTGTCCAATCGATTGAGTGGTATCAAGAAGGTATAAGACATTATGTTTTTTAGCGATTTTTCCAATCTCAATTGCCGGATTGACAAGACCGCCTTGCGTCGGGACATGCGTAATGGCAATTAATTTCACTTTCGAGTCGATTTTTTTTTCAAGCTCATCTAAAGAAACTTGACCGACATCGTCATTGCCGATCACTTCAATAATTACCCCCGTTTTTTTAGAGACTTGCAAGAATGCTATAAAGTTACTTGCATATTCTGCTTGAGAGGTGATAATTTTGTCGCCTGCTTTAAAATTTAAGCTGTAGAAGAACATTTCCCAAGCCCTTGTCGCACTTTCAATATAAGCGATTTCATTCTCGCTCGCATTGATAAGCTTGCTTGCAGCCTTGTAGAAACTCTCTATTTTATCGTTTTCTTTTTCGGCAGCGGGGTATCCCCCTATAGCTACTTCTAAAGCAAAATAATTATTCACAGCTTCAATCACAGTTCTTGGCATGAGAGCTGCCCCGGCATTATCAAAATGAAGGACATTTTTGCAACCCGGTGTCTCATCTCGAACATAATCGATATCAAAATACATAGAACGCTTCTTTATAATCGTTTAAATAGTTAAGTATATAAAAACAAATGGCCTTTATGAAAACACTTTCTTCTATTCATATCTATCCCGTCAAATCTTGCAAAGGGATAAAATTAGAATCCGAGGGGATTGATAAAAAAAAAGCCTCTTTTGATCGATGATGGGTAAGATAGGAATTTAACCCCTGATTTTTCGCCATGCGGATTAGGCGCAAATCAGGAGTTTTAAGGTTTGCCTCTCAAAGTTGACGCCTAAAATAAGTCTTAATTTTCATCACATTAATAACTCTTTTGATTTCTCATTATTTAGACTTTATAGCAAATGGCCTGTACAAAGAAAGCCGAGCTTCCATAGTAAAGGTAAGAATAGCTGAATCTCAATAGCTTCTTCTCTTTCTTTCTCCTTTCATAACTTATTTAAAATATTGACTAAGTATGCTATCAAAAAATGAAAGGGTTCAGAATGCTTCGATAATTTATTCAAGGAAAGTAGTTCTCATGTCAAAAGATAAGATCGTCATCGTCGGTTTTGGTTTTTCAGGTTTAACTATTCTCGCAAATTTTATCGAAAAAGCAAAGCATCCTTTAGAAATTACAATTTTTGATAAACAAAGTATTAACGGGTGCGGGATAGCTTATGGGGGTGATTCTAAAGTCCATCCTCTGAATGTGCAAGCAGACAATATGGGAATCTTTGAATCGGCCCCTCAAGATTTTTATGATTGGATTCATGATAATAAGGCTCTTTGGGAGTCGCTTTACCCTGATCTTAAAATTTCAAAAGAGAATTATCTGCCGAGAAAACTTTATGGACTCTATTTAAAAAATAAACTCAACACACTTCTTAAAAAGGCAAAAGAAAAAAAACATCACATTCAATTTATTTTAGAAGAAGTAATCGAAGTCACTCATGAAGGCAACACTTTATTTGTTAAAAGTAAAGAAGGAAAAAAAAGCGAAGCGGACTTTTTAATCATCGCGACAAGCACACCTCCAACAAAAAACTTTTCCTTTGAAACAAAAGAGTTATTAGAGTCCAAAAACTACATTCGTAATATATGGAATCCCTCCCTTGAAAGCCAAGTTGAGGAGGGTAAACCTAATCACCACACTATTATATACGGATCCGGTTTAACCGCTGTCGATGCCTTACTTTCCCTTAAAGAAGCGAACTACAAGGGGAAAATATCGGTTGTTTCACTAACAGGGCTCTTTCCGGAAGTGCATTCAAAAATAAATCTTTCGCCTATCGAAATTGCACCTTTCAATCCTTCTAAAGACTTACTATTCCTTTTAAAAGAGTATAAAACAAAATGGAACTTTTTAAAAACCAAGAGAGCCGATTGGAGACAACTTATCGATTCTTTAAGGCCTTACACAAGTTATCTTTGGCATGGCTTAAACTATGACTCCAAAATACAATTTTTAAAAAGATTGCTTCCATTATGGAATAGACATAGGCATCGCATGTCTTATTCAAGCTTTGAAGTTATCAGTAAGCTAAAGCCCCAAATTAAAAAAGGACGGGTATCCAATGTTATTAAATTGTCCGATCAAAAGTTCGAAGTGGTTATTGAAAGCCCTGAAAAAAGAGAGGCCTTTTTAGCAGACGTTGTTATCAATTGCTCTGGTCCTGAATATCGGTTAAATGAAAGGAGAGATTCTTTATTATCGTCTCTATTTGAACAAAAAATGATTACCCCTGATTCATTAAATATGGGAATTAAAATTGAGAATTTAGAGACTTTAAACTCTGATAAGAGCGGGAAAATATTTGCTTTAGGATCCCTTCTTTTTGGAGAAAAATTTGAAACGACTTCTGTTCCTGAAATAAGATCGCAGGCGGCTACTATCGTTAAGACAATTCTCAATGATTTTCAATAGATTCTTTCGAAAAAAGGTTAGGATCTAATTCTATTATCGTGTTTTAAATTAGTAATTGTTTGAGATTGCGTTTTTATTAAATCTTCAATATATTTCCCTTCAATTATTAAATTATTAGAATTATGAGCAATACAGTCAGTATTTATCGAAACAGCTTAATCTGGAACTCTGAAATAAGTGAAAATGATTATGATTATTTAATGAAAATCTTAAGCAATAGCAGCGAAGGAATTGATTTTTTTAAGGCAGCTATAATACCTGTTAGAACCTGTAATTTCCCTTCCTTTCTTAAGGATTTTATTTCGCCAACTCTCATTAATAGGGCTTTCATAATTAAAGCGATTGCCCTTAGGTGGCTTGCTGTTATCGGATCTTTCTTTTACGACCTTCTGACTTTACCGATAAGACTAATCACTTGCGTTCCAAGAGTAATTACGAATCTTTTAAAACCCGATCATCCTTTAAAAGACTATTTAATTAAAAAAAAGGTCCATCCTGATTTGATAAAACAGGAATACGTAAACGTTGAGCTGTATAAAATGACAACTGAGGAACTTATTTCTTCGGAGTCGAGCACACTTGTAGAGCAAAAAGATACAAAAACCAATGCTACCGTTAATTTAATAGAAATGCCCTATTTTGAGGGTGCTATAAAAGCAATTCCTAGAAATGTCGTAAAAGAAGTTGAAACTATTTTAAAGGTTAATAATAAATGAATTTTTCGGTTTGTATTAGAATACCGCATGGCCAAAGATGGCTCTTACCTCAAGCTTCCAAAAAAATCAAGGGTATCGAGGATGCGATTTCCGAAACCTGTGAGTCGGTTAATTTTCTGTCCTCAGCTTTAATTCCAACAAGAACTAAGGGATTAAATTATTTTATAAAGGATTTTTTTTTCCCCACTTTAATTAATCGAGTCTTATCTCTTAAAATTAACTCATTTGCTATAAGATTTTTGACTTGCTTATCAGCTTTTTTGTTTGACTGCTTAACGTTTCCTGCCCGGCTTTTTACAAGTCTTCCAAAAGCCCTTAAAGACTCCAAAAAAGAAGATCATCCCTTGAAAAAATACCTTCTCCAAGAAAAAGCACCTTCCAATTTACTGAAAAGCGGCGTCCTGCAAGTTAAAATAACGTTGATAGAGGATCGAAAAGTTATTGAAACGAGTGCAAGAAACAATATCACGGGCGTCAATGAGACGATTTTCGAATTTGTTCAGAAAAAATCCTCCTTAAGGAAAGAAATTTTTCTGATGGAGATGCCGTTTGAGAGAGCTGAAGATGTTTCAAAGGAAATAAAAATTCCATCGTTTTAAGCTCTTTTACTAGAGCCATCGTAATTTGTCTTAAATGAGCCGAATTTCAAAGGATGGCTATAATAAAAAAATAGCTATAAACTCCGGTTCTCGTTTGAGACGAATGGCTCAACAACTTGCATGTTATGATTCTTCAGATGAGCTCACTAAGTCATTTAAAGACTCGATAAGTTTTTCAAGACGCTCACGATTTTTTTTCTCTTTAAACTGATCATTTTTTACTTCCTGAACCCTTTTGCTAAAGTGTTCTAAAATCGTGAAAGTAGTTTCAAAATCGGTTATAAATTGAAATTCTGAGCCATCCACACGCTTAAGCCTATGAACCAAATAATCCGTGTCTTTAAATTTATAGTTTTCTGAAATCATAAAGAAAAGGTGTTCCCCTTTTTCTTCAAAATCTTTTGAAACGCGAACGGGGATGCAAAATTCCTCAAGAAGAGTTCTAAGCAGTCCGCTTCTTCTTTTGTTGTGAGGGTCTTCCTTGAAATTTCCTGTAAGAAGGGCTTCTAGGGCTTCTTTTATATTGACTTCCTCTTTAATTTCTCTTGAAACCGCATTTAAAACCTGTTTATAGGTTAATCGTGAAATGGGGAGAGCGAAAATTTTTTTTAAGGTTATTCTTAAACTTACCAATTCTTCATCATAAGACATATTTATTTACCTTATTTTAGATTTCAAAAAAGTGGCGAAAAGTTCCCCATGGCTTTCTTAATAGAAAATACAGAAGGGAAACCCTTTCACCGTAAAGAATCGCATTCCCGGTAAGCCCAAGCTTTATTTTTTCAGGAGAAGTGACCCATTCAGCTTCTGCTAAAAAACTCGGGATTTTTTTATCGCTTAAAGAAACTTCGTTGGCGATGTAATTCAATTTAGCTTCATAGCTTTTAATAGGGTCGACACTTAAAAAAATGGTGACATTAGAGTTTAGATTTAAAGGGATATTATCATTTTCAGGGATCCAGATTTTTATTTTTGTTTTACTCGGATCGCTTACAATGAGAACTTTTTCACCGATTTTTACTGGTCTTCCTCGCCATTCATCGGGGTTGTCTAATATGATAATGCCGCCGATCGGAGACTTGAAATCAAGAAGGCTTGCTTGATATTTAGCGTAATTTAATTGAACTTTTTCTTTTTCAAGTTTTTCGTTTAAGACAGCAAGTTCAGCAAATGATTTCCTATCTCCGCCATATCCAAGCCCTTCAGTACGATCAATCTCAGCTTGCGCTATGGAAACTTGTTTTTCCGCAATCTCAAGCTCTTTTAAAGGCACTCTTTTGTCATAGGAGAAAAGGATTTCTCCGGGTTTAACATTTTTACCCGGTTTTACAAGAATTTGCTCAATGATGCCTTCTAAAGGCGAAGTAATGACATAAGGGTCGGCCGGAACAATTTCACAAGGAGCAACTATTCGTAATGGCACACGAATTAGAAGCAAAAGCATTAATAGTAAAGGAATCAGATAGAGCAAGTTTTTAAAACTTAAAAGACGCTTAAACCAACGTGTGACATTAAATTTTTCAAGCGCTTGACCATAGCCCGGAATGACGAAAGTACCGCATAAGTCCATGACATCATTTGCCGGAATGTCTTCAGGTTTAATATCCCATTTTTCAAGCAAAAGAGCGAAAGATGTTTTTTTATTAGCCTCGATTGGAAACCAAATTCCTATAGAGTTAGTCGAGGGGAAAATCGCTTCCCATTCCACTCCGTTTGGAAAGCTTTCCTTTGAAAGCCTCTGAGCTCTTGATTTATCCTGGATATTTTCCACAAGATTAGTCATGTGCTGACTTAGCTCAGAGTTTAAATTGACATCGGTTTGACCGGATATACCGAGTAATTGAGGGGTTTTCTTTTCTAGCGACCATAAAGATGCCCTATCATAGCGAATCAAATGGATCGTGTCGTTTAAGATAATAAATTGGAGCTCTTGCAGGGTCTCTGCCCCATAAGCTTTAAGTAAAAGCTGATTGATAATTGATAACTGCTGGATTAAAAAGCGTGATCTGTCGACTTTATCAGTTGCCAAGGCGATTCTCCTTCTTCTTTGAAAACTGATTAATGTCTAAAGTGACCCGGCCTGTCATACCGCCCTTTAGATCTCCTTTCCAGTTATCCACCTCAGCTTCCACTTGAAGCGTAGCTGAAGAAGGGTCAATGACAGCGCCAATACGTCTAATTTTACCTTCTACCGTTTCATTCGTCTCATTAACTTTTATTGTGACCGGCATCCCGATGCTGATTTGATTGATTAATTTTGAGGGAATTAAGAACCTGGCTTTTAGAACATCATCATTTACAACTTCAATTATCTCTTTCCCGGCCTGAGTTAGTTCCTCTTCTTCAATATATAGCGCCACAACTTGTCCTGGGAAAGGGACGCTAAGCTTGGTAGCTTCCAGGATTTTTATAGCAGAAGTTAATTCAGCTTTAGCTTTTGCAACTTCAGCTTCAGCCGCTATTAGCTCAAGGTAAGACGCAATATTTTCACGATAAAGATTTTTCTTAGTTTCAAGCAAAGCTTCCGATCTTTCAAGTTCGGCTTTGGCTTTTTCAAAACTTGCTCTATAGAAAACATCATCTAATTGAATTAGAACCTGATCCTTATCAAAATGCTCACCCATCCTAAAGTAAATTCGCTTGGCCGGCACATTTATTTGAGCGGAAAGCTTGGCTCGATAAAGCGGTTCAAAGGTGATTCGAAATGAAGGGTTTGGAGGAAGGGAAGGTTTTTTTTCGGGTTCTAAAGAAGGAAGTTTTGTCTCGATCTCCTGAAAAGAAGGGTTATTTTCCTCTTCGGCACTAAAAGAAACCAAACTCAAGATAAAATATAAAGCCATGATTTTTTTAAATGTCATCGCACTCATCATCTTCATCATCATCGAAAACAATTTGAATCCTTCCCTCTTCATCATGTTGTATGAACCTTGGAATACCGATAGCATTGTTTAATTCTTCTAATTTTATTTGCAGGTCGCTATAGGCTTTCCATGCATTTAATTTTGCAATTAGAGCTTCATATTCAATAAAAAGCCTATCGGCTTCATTGATTTCGCCATACTCAAAACGTTTAGCTGTGGCAGCTGAAAGTCTTGTTTTTACATCTGTGATGTTATTTAACAATAGAAATTGATCTAAAGTGTCTTGAACAAGCAATTTTGATAGATGGACTTGAACCATAACCCCAAGAGTTAAAGCTAACCTTTTTTGGCGTGTGACCCGCTGCTGGATTCTTGCCATTTGGGCCCCTTGATAGTAGTAGGGTATTGAAAAAATATTCCAAATAGCTCGAGTGCCGGCAAGCAGCCAATTATTATAAATCAAAAAACGGTTTCCATCAAAATTTGGCTCGCCAAATAAGATGGGCTGAGGAAACATCTGAAAAAACCAGGCCCTTGCTTCATCTATGTAGACATGTTCTTCAACATCAAGACCTGAAAGCTCAGGTCTATTCAAAAGAGCCAATTCCTCTAAAGCGCAGCATTCTGAAATTTCCAAGTGATCGGGTAATTTATCAGGGGTATCAATTTCAAAATTTACCCAAGGAGAAAATCCCATTTGCAGGGCAAGCTGCGAGATAGAGGCGTGGTAGTCTTTTTGATATTCTTTAAAGGCTACTTCCATATTTATTAATTGAAAACGGCTCTGTAAGGCTATTATTTCAGAAATATCCCTATTGGCAGCTCCTCTTTTAAACTTTTCTCCAAGTATTCTTATGGCTTCAATTAGCTTTTGGCCTTCTTCCATGCCTTTTTTAGCTTGTACTGCCTTCCAATACTGCTGAGTAACTGCTAAAATTAGATTTTGTTTAACCCGTGTGTACTCAATTTGCTTCATCAAAGTTTTATTTGTTTCTTCTCTTGCTCTAAAAAAAGAAACGGCATAGTCAATCAAATTCCATGTAAAGGTGATGCGATAGCGGTGGACATTTTGTTCAGAAGAAATGCTAGGGGGGGCAGGAGGAATGTTTGGAACCAATGATTCAGAAGCAGACCCTGTATTTCTGTTGCGCCAACTCACTTCAGAATCCCAGTCAGCTCTTGGCATTAGCTTGAATTGAGCTTGAATGGAAGTCTCATTTTGCAGAGCATATTCGAACTCTTTCACATACATATCAAGATTTCTTTCGATAGCAATCGCTATCATGTCATCTAAAGTCAAAGGACGGCAGGGGAGATCTACTTCAGAAACTAGCCAATCAAATTCATTTTGCGCATTCATAAAGCGAATTCTATCAGGATGTCTCACGGTTCTGACACATCCTGCAAATAGAAATAGAAGAAGCAGCTTTGTAGTAAGACTTAAAAAAGTCATACGCATAATTGTGTAATTTTTCTTTTAAATGAGTTAAATTTCTATTCATACAGCAATCCCTATTTTTTTACAGGAATCTTGTGCAAGAAAAAAAAGCAGAAGTTAAAGATAAGCTGCCGATCTTTAGAAAAGATCTTAAACTTTTTAAAGGCCCCAATGACGTTGACGGCTCCCCAACTTACAATTTATATGACCCTGTCCGTGTCCAGTTTTTTAAAGTAACTTGGCCTGAGTCTTTTATCTTTAGGTACTTGAAACCTGGGATGACGCCGAATGAGCTTATTCGCAAAATTGAGGAAACATCAACGCTTCGATTGACTAACACCGAAGTGATGCAATTTTTTGAAATAGCCAATCGAAATAATCTTTTAGCTCTTCCAAAAACTTCAAAAGCATTGCTCGAAGAGGCTAAGAAAAAAGAAACTAGCTGGTTTAAATGGCTTATATTTAACTATCTTTATATAAGAGTCCCTCTTTTTCATCCGGATAAGTTTCTTAAAAGCACTTTAAAATATGTTCAATTTTTAGCAAGCAAATGGGCCTTTTTTATTTACGCGATTCTAACCTTAATTGGAGTGTATAAACTGATAGGAAGATTGGATGAATACACCCATACCTTTACTTATTTTTTTAATGCGCAAGGAATCGCTTTTTATGCCGGCATCATCATCTTTGTGAAAATTATTCATGAGCTATCCCATGCTTATACCGCAAAATATTTTGGCATTAGAGTGCCCACCATGGGCGTTGTCTTTATTGTCCTATGGCCGGCCCTTTATACGGATGTGACAGATAGCTGGAAGTTAAAGGATCGAAAAGAAAGATTTAAGATATCACTTGCCGGCGTTATGGCAGAACTTGTGATTGCAGGGATCTGCACTTTTGCCTGGAGCTTATCAAAGCCCGGGCTTTTACAAAGCACCTTTTTTGTCTTATCTTCCGTCAGTATTTTTAGCTCCCTTTTAATCAATATCAACCCGGCGCTACGTTTTGATGGGTATTATCTTCTTTCAGATCTTTGGGGTATTGAGAATTTGCAAATGAGGGCATTTAGCGTTGCAAGGTGGAAGCTTAGAGAATGGTTTTTAGGTTTGGATGTACCGGCGCCTGAAGAAAATCTCACAAAAAAACGAATCTTTGGGATGATAACTTACAGCATCTTTACCTGGATTTATAGAATTTTTCTCTATACGGCAATCGCTTTATTTGTTTATCACAAGTTTGCTAAAACAATCGGTATTTTTCTATTTTTAATAGAGATAGGTATTTTCCTTCTATGGCCGATTTTTTGGGAGTTTTCACAGTGGAGACTTATGAAATCTTATTTTAAATTAAATTGGAGACTGGCTTTAACGGCCAGTGCTCTTAGCTTTACTTATTTTGCTTTGCCTCTTACTCATTATAAAAGAGTGAGTGCCGTGATAATTCCGAATCAAAATCAGCTTATTTATTCCCCCTATGAAAGCCAGATTAAAAAGATTAATATCTCACGGGGAAAAGAAGTTAAAAAGGGGGATGTCTTAATTGAGCTCTTTTCACCCGGGCTTGATTTTGCTTTAAATACCGAAAAAGCCCAAATGAAAATTATAGAAAAGCAAGTTTCCATACTAGAAACTACAAATGAAGAAAGAGCGTATCTCGGAGAAAAAAATAGAGAACTTGCTTTGTCTTCTGAAAAAATTAAAAGGCTTAGTGAAAATAAGAATGAAATGACTTTAAAAGCTGAGTTTGACGGGATTATTTATGAGTTTGATCCCGACTTAAAAATAGGACAAGCGATTAGACAAGGGGAAGTTCTTGGAAAAGCCGGAAATTTTAATCGATTTAAAGCGTTGCTTTTTGTTCCGGAGGCCATGATGAATCAAATCGATCTTCGTGAAAAAGTGACTTTTATTTCAAAAAATTTTGAAAAGATAAGCGGTGAAATTACAAGGATCAGCCCTGTCAGAAGCCGGGAATTAATTTACCCTGCCCTAGCTTCGATTTATACCGGCGCTTTACCTGTCCAGCAGGATTTGCAAAACGCTTTAATTTTACAAGATAGTTATTATCAAGTAGAAGCCACCTTGGATAAGACAGATTTACCTTTAAAAGTCGGGGAAGCAGGCGATGTTGAAATCACTTTAGAAAGACACTCCTATCTCATGGATTGGGTTCGCTATTTTGTAAATCTTTTCTGGAAAGAAGGCGGATTTTAAAGAAAACAAAAAAAACCTCCTTCTCATAAGGAAGGAGGTTTTTTCAAATGCTAGACGATTTTTAAAAGTAACCAGTCTGCATCAATTCTTGGGATAGCAAAGGTGCCTGAAGAGCCCATATCGCTAACCCCGACGGTTAACGCATCTAGGCCGATATAGTTTGTTCGGCTTCGATAGGTTAACCTTTCTAACGCAGCATTAACATCGGCAAGGGTGCCTGTGAAATCAAGAGAGCCTAAACCATCTCCCGGATTTCTTTTGAAGATAATGCTGGTTAAATCATTGAGATCATCTGTAAAGTCTAGATAACCGACTAGAACTTTTAAGACGACTCTAACACGATCGCCTGCAGAAGCATCCACATCTGAGATTTGGATGCCGCTAAGAGCTCCGATATTGGTAATAGAGCCTCTATTTACAGTCAAGGTGTTATCTGCAATCGAGATGTCAGGAGCATCGTTTACGCTAAATACACGAACGATTTTGTATTGAGCTTCACTTATCCCCGAATCACCATCAGATAGTTGATAGCGAATGGATCTATCAGCTGTCGATGGGTTTTCAGAACTGTTTTTATAAGCAATTCTTTCCGCAACTTCACTGACAACGTTGGCTGTAGCATTGGCATTAAAAGTGATTTCCAAAGATGCTAAGCCGGAACCCCCGGTATAATGACCAACTAGCAAACCATTGTAGTAGATGTCTTGGTTAGCATTGGTTTTAACCTTGGTTGAGTTGTCTATCGATAAAATGTCCGAACTTTGGCCATTTTGATCGATTTGAACCGTTAATTTACCACCATCGAAATTAGAAGAGTCGCTGTCTGTTATCTTAACATTATTTGATAAAATGACAGGCCCACTATTTTCAATGTAGTTTTTATTGATATTGCCTTTTAGCTCCAATATTGGATTGGCGCTAGCAGCTTGTGCAACTGTTATAGTAACGGTGGCAATAGTTGAAGTTCCACCGAGGCTGTCTGTTACACGATAAGTAAATGTGTCAGATCCAACGAACCCATTGGCCGGTTGATAGCTAAAAGTTCCATCTGCATTTAAAATGAAACTTGTCGCATGGGCAGGGCCGTTGACAAGCTGAGCCGAAAGAGGAATATTATTTTCGTTCGGCGCACCGCCTTGATTGTCACTATCATTAGTCAGGACATTGCCTGAATAAGGAAGATTCCCAGGAATATTAAAGGAATCATTTTGAACAATCGGCGCATCGTTAACAGAATTAATTGTAATCGCAACAGTTGCAATGTTAGAAGTGGCTCCTAAGCTATCGACGATGACATAAGTAAAACTGTCAGCGCCGTTATAGTTAGCTGCAGGAATATATGAAAAGGTTCCATCTGCATTTAGAGTAAAGGATCCGGCATGAGCTGGCCCTGTTACTAGTTGTGCAGAAAGAGGACCGTTATTTTCACTCGGCGCTCCGTTTTGAGAATCACTATCATTTAAGGCAACGTTTCCATTCAAACCGTTGTCCTCATTGACTTGATAGCTATCATTTTGGGCAATCGGAGCGTCATTGACTGAATTAATGGTGATCGAGACAGTCGCTAGATTGGATATTCCACCTAAACTATCTAGTGTGACATAAGTAAAGCTGTCTGAGCCATTATAATCAGCACTAGGTATGTAGGTAAAGGTTCCATCTGCATTTAAAGTAAAGGATCCCGCATGAGCCGGACCTGTTACTAGTTGTGCAGAAAGCGGACTGTTATTTTCATTAGGCGCTCCATTTTGATTGTCGCTATCATTTAATAGGACACTGCCATTAATGCTTCCATCCTCATTTCCTTGGAATGCATCGTTTTGGGCAATCGGAGCGTCGTTGACTGAATCGATTGTGATCGAAACAGTCGCTGTATTAGAAATAGCCCCCAAGCTGTCGACAATGGCATAAGTAAAGCTGTCAGTGCCGTTAAAATCAGCTTGCGGATTATAGCTAAAAGAACCATCCGCATTTAATGTAAAGGCGCTCGCATGAGCCGGGCCGCCTATAAGTTGTGCGGTTAATGGTGTGTTACTTTCATTAGGCGCACCATTTTGAGAATCGCTACCAACACCTAGGATGCCAGTTAATGGGGTATCCTCGTTAGTATTGTAGGAAACATCTTGAGCGACAGGTGCATCATTTATCGAAGCTACAGCAATCGATACGGTTGCCAAGTTGGAAATTGCTCCTAAAGAATCCACTGTGACATACGTAAAGCTGTCAGAGCCATTGTAGTCAGCAGTTGGTATATAAGAGAATGTTCCATCGGCATTTAAAGTAAAGCTTCCTGCATGGGCAGGTCCGGCTACGAGTTGTGCGCTAAAAGGTCTATTATTCTCAATATCTGTATCGTTATTGAGAACATTAGCGGCTAACGAACCATCTTCATTGACATTATAGTTGTCATTTATAGCGACAGGGTTATCATTGACAGGGAGGACTGCAATGTTAACCGTAGCTGTATTTGAAAAGGTTATACCGGCTCCGCTGACAGTTTTAATCACGTACGAGAATGTGTCTACTCCAACGAGGTTTGCTAAAGGAGTGTAGGAAAAAGATCCATCAGAGTTCAGCGCAAAGTTGGCTGCAACAAGCGGTCCTGATACGAGTTGGATGGTTTGATTGGCTCCAAGGTTAAAAGTATCATTATCGGTGACGTTACCATTCAAGGTTGTGTCCTCGTTAATGATATAGTTGTCACTTACAGCAGGAGGTGCGTTAGAGATAACACTAAGCGCGACATTTGCTTCACTCACACCACCAAGACTATCAGTGATTGAATAAGTAAAGCTGTCAGCGCCTGAATAGCTACCGATTGAAGTATAGCTAAAAGTACCGTCTGCGTTGAGCGTGAAGCTCGCTGCGTGAGCCGGTCCCGATACCAGCTGGACGGTAAGCGGTGTATTATTTTCACTTGGCGCACCGTTTTGAAAGTCGCTGTCATTTAAAGCAACATTGCCTGTTAACTCATTGCCTTGGCCGATTGAAAAGGAATCGTTTTGGGCAATCGGGGCGTCATTGACAGAAACAACCCTTAAATATAAGGGTAGATTGATGGCAAATACCGAGTTGGGGTCGTCAGGATTTGTATCCACAATACGAATGGTTGCCGAGTCAAAGGAGACTCCATCGTTTATAGTTCCCCCTAAAGTAAAACCGGGATTATTGTAATCGGCATTTGGCGTATAGGTTACATTACCATCCTCTGTGACAGTCGTATTGCCGTTGATGGAGTTTGTTAAAAGGGTGAAGGAGAAGTCGGGGTTTGCGAAAACAGTGCCCGAACTTGCATAACTAAAACTTAAGGAGGTATCTTCAAGGGTTTCTCTTGGTTGTAAAAGGGCACCTATAAGAGCCGCTATTAAACCATATTCAATGGCAGTTGCCATATTATGATTCCAGTTATTAATAGAATCATTAAAATATATAGATTTTGCATCTATATTACCGACTTCAAGCAACCAGTCGCCTCCGGCTGCATTACCTGTAAGATCGGTAGAGGCTGCCACCGTTGCAAAAAAACCATCTTGGGGCCTATCGATTAATTGATCTATTTGGGCTACAAGAGATTGTCCGCCACTATCGCCTGCAACATCGCAAGCTAAGAGATCAATTCGGCCGCCATTATTTAAAAGTCCTCCTATGGTTTTCCAAAAACCGCTTATGTCATGATTTTGGATATTGGATTGGATATTATCCGAAACCATAATATCAGTGTTTAACATAAGAACATTGTCATTGCCTTCTGCTGCGAAAGCAATCGAATCGGCCTTTTGTCCATTAAGGGCATTGGCTATTTTTTGCGAAAGTTCCGTCAAAGAGGTGGAATTGGCATCATAAAATACCGTTTTCACGCCGTCTTTAGCGGCATTTTGCAAACTTTGCGGATCTTGAACAGCGGATGATATCACAAGGACATTTACGCCCGATTCCTGGGCGGGTCCACTTTCTTGGGAACTATCGGTCGCTTGCGACGAGTCATGAGTGGCTGCGTCGCCTGAATCTGTAGCTGTGGGTGGCGCTGCAATTACAACTGCTGCTGCTGCGTCAAGAACAATTCGTTCTTCAAGCGGCAAAATATTCAGTTTCATGCATTAACCTCGTTTTACATGTTTTAAAAACCTATAAAACCTCCTTTTTGAATATAATTAATTATCTTAGTATAAAAATTTGAATATAGTTCATTGTCTTATTATAAAAAGAACAAATATATTTGTATATATGTTGTTAAAAATATTATTTAAAAATTAAGTTAATTTTCAGTAAAGATTTATAATGTATTAAGGAAGCGTTAATTTTCGCGGGTTGTAATAAAAACCTGGCCCTCATCATCCACAAGAACTGAATTTTCAGCTTGAGCTACAAGCCCTTTACTTTTTTCAACAAGAGGCGGATAATCGGCGATTATTCCTAAAGAGAGTAAATTCTTCAGGCTTTTTTCTATTTGGGGCAAGTTAGAGGGATCATTCATTAAATCTCTAATTGAAAAAGGGAGGCCGTTATAGGTTTCTATCATTTTTAAAATAGGCCTATCAGCTTCATTTTGGAGAGATTTTCTTGAAATTTGTGAAAAAATAGAGGCTTTTCCGGTTTCATAAATAAAACCTAGGCCTGTTGTGCCAAAAGGTTCAATCGCAAAAGTCATTCCGGGTCTTATGAGGACTTTTGATTGGTCGTCATAATTCGGGATGGAAGGGGAGGTGTGTATTTTATAAACGCCGAGTCCATGCCCGCATAAATTTTTTACAGGATTAAAACCTTGTTTAGAAAGGGTTTCTTGAATGGCTCTTCCTATTTCAAACACAGGAAGGCCCACTTTAATTTTTTTTTCTGCGGCAAGAAGAGCTTCTTCTGTGGCTTTTACTAAGTCTTGATTTTTTCCGGATAAGTCAATTGTGACTGCGCAGTCTCCGATAGCTCCTTTATAGCAAACCCCAATATCTAATTTAATGACTTCATCTTTAAAAAAAAGGTCCTCAAGGGGGGCCGGTAAAAAATGGGCGGCGACTTCATTTAGTGCTATTTGCGGAGGGAATGCCGGAATGGCTCCAAGCTCTTTGATTTTTAGATTAATCTTTCCAATCACATCGTTGTAAGAAGCCCCCTCTTTAATGAGGGTTTTTCCAAAGCGTCGTACTTCGCAAGCAAGTGATCCGGCCTTAAGAAAGTTCTGTTTATAAGTCTTATTCATTTTATGGCTCTTTTATTAAACACTTCCAAAAGATTTGCATTTCAGGTGAAAAAAAGGGAAGTAATTTTTCATAAGGGATCGGCTTTCTGTCATATTCTTCTGTATCTACAAAAGCGATTTTCCCATCGGTGCAAAAAGGGTTGTTATCAATATAAACAGAGTCATAAAGCCCGCTCTCCTTTAGTAGGGTATAGAAGGCTTTTAAAAGCTCCTTATCGAATTTTTGCCGATAACAGGCTTCATTTTCAGGGTCGCTTAGAACTCCCATATCTTTTTCGATAAAGATAGAATGTTTTGGGTAAGGGCCCGAAGCTTTTGGATATTTCGGAAGCTCGTAAATCCATCCTTTTGAGACCTTGAAATGTCTTTCGAAGCAATATTCATCAATGATCTTTTGGACCCGGATAGCTCCATTAATCCGTAGCAGCCAAAGGTAATTCTCCGAGATAAAATTCTCTTTTAGTTTTAGTTTTTTAAACCGGGGTTCATTGTCGTGGGAGTCTAGGTAGAATTTGAAAACGTAGCCCGGCAGTTCGGGATGCTTAGCGACATTAAGTTCGCTATTTGTTTTCAAAATTTCAAAGCCTGCTGTTTCCATAGCTTTAAAGCTTTCCAAAAGCCTTTCTTTTGAAAAAAGCTGATCCAACTTTTCTTTGATCGGGTGATCTTGGTTAAGCAAGTAGGGGGTTATCGCAACGCTTAAATGTTGAGGGATAAGGGAAGGCTCAAAAGAGCCTTGCCTTATCCCATAGACGATGCTTAGGGCAATTAAAAGAGTTATTAAAGTTAACTTAAATAGAATACGCATTCTTTTCCTAAATAAGGCAAAGTTTAGCTGCAAGAGTCGCTGTAAAAGGCCAATGATTCGTCTTATAACCATAAAATTTATTAAAAATATTGACTAGGGTCAAGACGATTAAAGCAGGATAAGTCACTTCAAGGATCGGGCCTATGAATTTTGCAATTCCTGAAAATTCAAGGTTCGAGACTAAAAAACTTATAAGAAGCGTTATCGCTAAACTTAGAGGGGCGTTTAATTTTCCTTTTGCGACTTCAACTCTTAAAAAATCGCTGAAAAGAGAAGCTAGGACAATAGCTGTTGTCAAGCAAGCGAAGATAACCGCGAGGCAAACCAAAGGGGCTGCATAGGGGCCTAAAGATTGTAGGGCTATAGCTCCAAGCATTTCTTGTGGAAGCTTATCAGCTAAGAGGCTTGAATAGTTCCAACCCATAGCGACAAGCGCGACGTAAACAGAAGAGAGGATTGCACCCCCTATAAAAGAAGCTTTAAAAAAAACTTTTAGAGTCGTTTTTTCACATTCAAGGTTTTTCGAGTGGTCAAAAAGGTGTTTAATAACAAAGGTTGAGAAAAAGAAAGCCGCTAAAAGATCCATGGTTTGGTACCCTTGGAAAAAACCATTTTTAAAAGCTTCTATGGAGTTCATATTGCCTTCAATAGAAGATCCGTCTTTTAGACTATAAAAAGCGATGATGCCAATAAAAAGAAGCAAAAGCGGGGTTAAAAAAGTACCTAATAAATCTACAATTTTATTCTTATTGATCGTTAAAAGAAAAACTAGACAACAGAGAATACCGCTTGAAACGGCAAGAGGCGTTCCCGGCATAATTAACTCTAGTGCGCCATGAGCTACTGTTAGACATCTGGCTAAGACGCCAAAAGGACCCATTAAGGCAAGAGAGAGAAAGGTGAAAAGAAATAATCCTTTTTTTCCAAAGCAGCTAAAAAAACTTGGGAGATCTCCTTTGTAGAGCAAAATGCCTAAGACCCCAAGGAATGGAACTAGAACTCCTGTTAATAAAATACCCATGGAAGCAAATAAAATTGAGCCGCCGCAATCTTGCCCGACAGCTATAGGAAATACAAGATTTCCGGATCCAAAAAACATGGAAAAAAGGGCAAAGCCCGTACTTAAAACTAGTCCCTTGGTCTTCATACCAAAAATTCCTTTCACGTTACAAATTCATAAAAAAAAACCGCACTTTAAAGGTGCGGTTTTTTTTCGAGGCGAAAAAAAAAGCCGCAACTTAAGCGGCTTTAAGATCAACCGATAAAGAAAATCGATCACATCCGTCCCGCTTGGCTCTTGCGAGTCATAATAATTCGGATACGAATGTCATTTCGATTTAATTTATTCATAATTATAAAAAATATTTAATAATTTTATTTATTGTATACCGATAAGATCTTTTATTTCTAGCCTAAAAATGCTAAGCCCCTGTTCTTAAGAGAAAAATAAAACTTCTAATTTTAACATCATCAAGATTTTTTAAATCAAAACAGAGCCTTGTGAAGGCATTTGATTGTATTTCTAAAGCATTCTTCGGGTTTAAGACTGAGTAAAGCGAGCAAAAGCTAGCGGTTAAGTTATAGAGGGCTTTTCCAAAAGAGTGGCTAGTTTCATCTGATAAAAATTTAATTTGACAAACTGTTAAAAGAGTGGCCAGTCCGAATAATATGGACCTTGCTAATGAACCAATGGTGTTAAGGATGTTTTGGGGAAAAGAAACAAGAGATAGGGTCGCCGTTTCAAATGTCCCGTAAAAAACGGGTGGGTAAGATGAATCTATAGGAAACATAGTACTCTCCTTGTTTGAAGGTTAAATAAGGCACTTTAAAATCTTTAGAGGTTAGTTTTTTTACAGGCTTCTCATTCTCCGTAAGGACTGAACTTTTACGTTCATAAATCGGCATAATTGAGGGGAGGGCAGCCAGTTAAAAGTGTCTTTAGGCTTCTCTTTTTGAATGAGGATGTCAAGGGAGCCGTCTTCATTAAATTTTAGGTCCTCACTATCCGAAAATGGCCTATCGACTATAGGAATTTTCAGAACTTTCAAAACGAGAGGTTCTTTCGAAAGGTCTTTGAGGGGGGCTTTTCGAGAAGTTGGATGATTCGTTTTCGTCCTCACCTCATTTGTCGCATCCTTAAGGGCAAGAGGATAGCCATAAATGGTGGTTTCCTCGATCAAATCTTCTTTATTCTGGTTTAAGTTAGCAAATAAAAGCCCGCTTCCAAAGATAGCCATAAAAATAACAAAAACCCAAAGACTTTTCATAGACATAGGGTACCCTATGTATTTGAAATGTATAAAAAAATTTGCACAAGATCAGCCCATTTTTCCAATCAAAAGCGAGTTTCGAAAGAAGTCTATTCAATTTAGCTCGGATTCCAGATTAAGAGGAATGAGAGTCATTTTACCTATGAAATGTGTAATAGATTATTTTATAAATTCTTGCAACTAAGATAAAAATTGAAGGAGTTTTGTTAGTTCGTAAAAATTAATTTCCAAACTTTAAATAAGGCTTTCAAGCGTTTTTCAATAGTTATTTCAGGGTTTCGATAAAGGGCAAGAATTCGATATTTTGATGCCTTAGGCTGGTCTGAAACGGGGAATAAATTAGATCTTAGGGTTAAGAAACAGGGGAGAAAACCGATTTCTTTTGAGTCTTTACAAATATCATAGATTAAAGACCAGCTAGGAAGCCTTGACTTTATGGGTAAGGGGGCATTATGGAACTCTTGCCATTTTTGTTGAAAACTTAAAACTTCCATTTGATCTTCAGGGATAAGGACGGGGTCATGTTTTGCATTTTTATTTGCTGAATAGAGTTGAAAGGAAGTGATGCCAAGCTCCTCTGCCGTAACACCTTCCCAGAGGGCATTATCTAAGCAAATCGCAACATCTGACTCACCCTGAAGAAGAGATCTATAGGCATGGTCCGGGCGCATTAATTTTAGTTCGATCTTATCTAAAACAATTGCTGAAGGGATTAAAACTCTTGCAAGTGCTTGTGTGGTTGCTACTCGTATAGGGGCTTTTTCTTTTTTTGCCACTATTTCCTTAAGATTTTTTAGCCAGGATTCAGCTTTCGGAAGAAGAAGCTCACCTTCTTTTGTAAGCTTGAATTGTCTTTTTTCATGCTTGCAAAGAAGCCTTCCGAAGGCAAATTCAACCCTTTGAATCACAGCGCTTGCAGCACTTTGGCTTAAGTAATGGAGTTTCGCAGCTTTCCCTAAACTCTTTAAACGAGCCGCCGTGATAAAAAGCTCTAGATCTGCGATTCTTAAGTTTTTAAGAGAGTTGGTTTCTTGATCTAACTTTTTCATATATCATTTTTATCGATATTAAAATTCAATTATATCGACAATACAAATAAAAACAAAGGAAATATAATCAGCGGTCAACCTATATAGGAGATCCTTTTTTATGAATTCCTTCGTATCGATTCTTCAATGGCTTTGCCGTTTTAATTTCGGAAATTTTGAAAAAGAAGAATTTAAAAAATTTCTAAGGCTGGGGCTGATTTTTGGTCTTATTATAGGAGTCTATTGGACTTTAAGACCTTTAAAAGACGCTATCTTTATTCAGTTGGTAGATAAGATGCAACTGCCCTTCGCAAAAACTTTTTCAGTTCTCGCATTAATACCGCTTGTTATGGTTTACACAAGGTTAATCGATAAGTTTTCAAAAGAAAGAATGCTGATCCTTTTGCCTTCATTTTATGGAGTGATGATCTTTGGATTCAGCCTCCTTATGTTATGGCTTCAAATGCCTAAAGAACAATTCTTAAGCCTGTCTTTAACTTTTAAAGTTTTTGCGAGAATAACAGGCTATTTCTGGTATTTATTTGTTGAAAGTTTCGGATCCCTCGTCGTGGCTTTATTTTGGGCCTTTTCAACCAACATCACAAACCCTAATGCAGCTAAGAAGGGATTTCCCTTAATTGTAGCTTTAGGTCAGTTGGGAGGGGTAATTTTGCCATATAATATAGGTGGGCTCCCTCATCGATTGCAGCTATCGACAGATGCTTTATCTCTATTTATTCTATCCCTTCTTGTTTTCGCTTTGATTCCGCTTGTTCGTCATTTTTTCAAAGCCACTCCAAAAGAACTCTTTGATTCCTTCGGCTTGGAAAAAAAAGAAAATGACCAAAAAGAAAAGTCTGAACCCGGGTTTTTAGAAGGGCTTAAATTGGTTGCCAAGCATCGTTACCTGCTAGGGTTATTTTTTGTAAATTTTATCTATGAATTTATTGTGACCTTATTTGACTTTAACTTCAAAATTGCCGCTGCAAGCACGTTTACGGGGGTGGCCCTTAGCAATTACTTAAGCCTCTACGGATCGTCTGTGAACTTGATATCTTTATTATGTTTACTTTTTGGCATTAGCAATATCACAAGATTTTTAGGCGTTGGAGCAGCGCTTTGCTTGATGCCGATGATTGTAGGATTTGCATTGTTCGGTTTTTTGACAATTGACAGCTTGAATTTTCTTTTCATGCTCATGGTTGGTTCCAAAGCTATCAATTACGCCTTAAATGGCCCGGCTTTGAAACAATTATATATTCCAACCACCTCTCAAGTCCGTTTCCAAGCGGGGGCTTGGATTGAGACTTTTGGTTCCAGGGCTTCTAAGGAAGCAGGCTCTTTATTCAATATTCTTTTGACCCCCCTTCAGGCCAATTTTGGACAAGTTCTTGGCAAATCGTATTATTTAATGCTCTCAGGGTATCTTGGATTTCCTCTTTTATTGCTCTGGGCTTTTTTAGCTTTATTTTTGGGCCGTTCTTTTAAAAATGCGGTTCAAAGCAAGCAAATCATTTGCTAAATTAGAACCTCGAGCGGTTGGAATGCCCCTCGGGGTTCTTAGAATTTTTCTTTACAGCAAAGATTGAAATTGATAACTTCAATAGCACTTTATATTTAAAAACGTCCGTTCAATTTTTTTCTTTACCTTCATAAGGTCCTTTTATGGCCTTATATTTCGATTTTTACCAGATTTTAGAGTTTTTATGAGCATCATTTCGGTTAAAGACCTTTATAAGGAATTTCATGTCCCCGTTAGAAAAAAAGGATTTTTAGGGTCTTTACGCTCTCTTTTTTCTCGTCAATCTCTAACTCGTGTAGCTATCAACCACGTTTCATTTGATGTCCATGAAGGGGAGCTTTTAGGGTATATTGGGCCGAATGGAGCGGGAAAAAGCACAACTGTTAAGCTGCTTTCAGGAATTTTACTTCCAACTTCCGGCGAGGTAAAAATTCTTGGAAAAACCCCATGGGTGAATAGAGTTGAAACAGCCAGGCAAATTGGCGTTGTATTTGGTCAAAGAACGCAGCTTTGGTGGGATTTACCTGTCATTGAATCCTTTGACCTTTTAAGAGATATCTATCGGGTTTCAGATCAAAATTACAAAAAAATTCTAGATACTTTAACTTCAACGCTTGAGCTTTCGAAAATTTTAAACGTACCGGTTCGCCAGCTAAGTTTAGGTCAGAGAATGCGCTGCGACCTTGCAGCATCTCTTCTTCATTCTCCAAAGATTCTTTTCCTGGATGAGCCTACAATAGGTCTTGATGCGGTAAGTAAGCTTGCCGTTCGAGATTTCATAAAACATCTTAATAAAGAGCATAAAGTTACTGTTCTTTTGACAACGCATGACATGGATGACATAGAGTCTTTATGCAAGCGTGTCTTGATTTTAAATGAAGGCCAAATTTTTCTTGATGGCCCTCTTTCGACCTTAAGAAAAAAAATGCTTCCCGAGCGCCATTTAATTGTAGATATGGATAAGGAAATCGAGGGGATTGAAATTGAGGGCGCAGAAGTATTTAAAAGGGAAGGGCATAGACTCTACATCCGGTTTAATCCGGATGTTATTTCAACCCCTAAGCTCATTTCTGAAATTACTGGAAAGCATGCTATCCATGACCTTTATGTTGAAAACCCGCCAATTGAGGAGATCATAGCAAAATTTTACCGGGATGCTAATCTATGAGTCCCTATATTGCCCTCTTTAATGCCAGGCTCTTAACTTTAATTCAGTATAGAGTAGCCGCCTTTGCAGGTTTTCTAACCCAAATTTTTTGGGGTTTAATCAAGACAATGATTCTGACTGCTTTTTTTTTGGAAGCCAAAGGCCCTGAACCGATTACGCTAATGCAAGGGATTACATTCATTTGGCTTGGCCAGGGTTTTTTGCAATTACTTCCCTGGAATATAGATAAGGAAATAGAATCGGATATTCGAAGCGGCAATGTGGCTTATGAGCTTGTAAGACCTTTGGATTTATACAGCCTATGGTTTGCAAGAGCTTTAGCTATGAGAGTTGTTCTAACTTTAATGAGAAGCCCTTTTCTTTTATTGATAGCTTTTCTATTCTTTGGTTTGCCGCTGCCAGATTCTTTCTTGTCAGGTCTTGCATTTCTTGGATCGCTTTGCCTTGCAGCGCTTCTCTCTTCAGCGATTACAACGCTTGTTCATATCACTTTATTTTGGACCCTTTCCGGAGAGGGTATTTTAAGGCTTCTGCCTCACTTTACCATTGTTTTAAGCGGGCTTGTCGTTCCATTGCCTTTATTTCCTGAGTGGATGAAACCGGTTATCAATAGTCAGCCCTTTAGAGGCATTATTGATATTCCCTCGCGTATCTATACCGGAGTCATTCCTGCAAGTGAAGTGCTTTTTTATTACGCTTTCCAAGCCTTTTGGATTCTATCTCTTGTTCTTCTTGGAAAGTTTTTAATCGGACGCGCTTTAAAGAAAGTCGTCATACAAGGCGGTTGAACAGTGTTTTTAGAAAAGACCCGATTATATTTCAAGCTTGTTTCAATTTCATTTAGGTCTCAAATGCAGCATAAAGCTTCTTTTTTTATGCTAGCCATAGCCCATTTTCTTTCCACGTTCGTTGAAATATTCGGCATATGGGTTCTCTTTGATAGGTTTAAGAGTCTGGGAGGCTGGACTTTGGCTGAAATGTCTCTAATATATGGGGTCATGCATATGGGTTTTGCAACGGCTGAAGCTTTTGCAAGAGGTTTTGACACTTTCAGCACTCTTGTAAAAAAAGGGGATTTTGATCGAATTTTACTAAGACCTCTTGGAACCCTCTTTCAGATAGCTACAAGGGATGTCCAAATGATGCGGATCGGAAGGTTTTTACAAGGGTTGGCTGTTCTTTCGTGGGGATTTTGGCAGCTAGATCTGTCTTTCTTTTCGTCTGCTTCACTTGTTGTTTTATTTGCCACAATTGGAACGACAGCTCTTTTCTACGGGCTATTTGTCATTCAAGCGACTTTGTCATTTTGGACAACTGAAACTCTTGAACTCATGAATATCACGACCTATGGCGGCATGGAAACCGGGCAATATCCGATAAATATTTACAACACCCCGTTCCGCCTTTTTTTTACTTTTATTATACCTTTGGCGGCCGTCGGCTATTACCCCATCTTGGCGGCTCTTAGACTAGAGGGGATTTACTTTTGGTTTGGCGCTATGGCTCCAATTGCCGGTATCGCATTCCTTTTATTTGCCATAAAACTTTGGGATTTTGGTGTAACACGCTATCGATCGACAGGAAACTAGAACCTTACAATTTGCTTGAAATCCTAATCTATGCTATGAAAAATTTTTTATAAAAAATGATTCATCCCCAAGATTAATAATGAGCGACAAAAATCAAAAAACAAGAATTTGCATAGCTGGCGCCGATCATGACAGAGAAGTTCCGGAAATCGACCTTTTAAGCCCCTTAAAGATACGAGGAGTGACTTTTAGAAATCGCATCGGGATGTCCCCTATGTGTCAATATAGCGCAAAAGATGGCTATGCAAGTGATTGGCATCTTGTAAATGTGGGCTCAAGGGCTGTTGGCGGGGACGCTCTTTCTATGGTTGAAGCGACTGCCGTCACAAAAATAGGGCGTATTTCTCCCGGGGATCTTGGGATTTGGGAAGACGGCCACATTGAGATGCTCTCCCGAATTGCTGCATTCATAGAAAGTCAGGGGGCGGTTCCAGGCATTCAGCTTGCCCACGCGGGGCGAAAAGCGAGTGTCGAAGTTCCATGGAAAGGCGGTCAAAGATTAGGCCTGAAAGAAGGCGGTTGGGATACTATTGCCCCAAGTGCCATACCTTTTAATGAAGGGGATCCACTCCCTAAGGCGCTTGATGAAAAAGAAATCTTAGGACTCATACATGATTTTAAGGAAGGCTGTAAAAGAGCTTTAAAAGCAGGTTTTAAAGTGATTGAAATTCACGCCGCCCATGGGTATTTGCTTCATGAGTTTCTCTCGCCTTTAAGCAATAAAAGAGCCGATGCTTATGGCGGAAGTTTAGAAAACAGGATGCGGCTTCTTTTACAGATAGCACAAGAGTTTAGGCGTCTAATTGGAGATGAGCTCTGTCTTTTTGTGCGTATTTCTGCGACTGACTGGGTTGAAAAAGGATGGGACGTTGAAGAGGCCATTATTTTAGCTAAACATTTAAAGGCAATAGGGGTGGACCTTATAGATGTCTCCACAGGCGGCATGGTTCCAAAAGCGTCAATTCCAGTCGCAAAAGGCTACCAAGTTCCTTTTGCCAAGCAAATTCGAGAAAATGCCGGAATTAAAACGGCGGCCGTCGGCCTTATTACAGACCCTTTGCAGGCCAATGAAATTATAACGGGGGGGGATGCCGACTTTGTGTTTTTAGGCCGTGAGTTTTTAAGAGAGCCCTATTGGGCCTTAAAAGCAGAACTAGAGTTAGGGGCGCAATCTAATTGGCCCCTTCAATATGGCTATGCGGTCAAGAGACGTTAAGGCTGCACCAATTTTCTAGCAGACCAATTGTCCTTTTCATCAAGTTGAAAATGTACCGGTACACAGTTATCAATTTTCCAGTCATGTTTGACTTTCATAAGGGAGCAAATGGCAAAGTGAATCCCGCCATGAGCTACAATGAGGACAGGACCTTCCTCCGAAAGAGCTAGATTTACAGCATGTCTTGCTCTTTCGACAAACTGCATCACGGCAGTTGAAAAATTAAGATTGGCCATTGTTTTCCAAACTTCGGGATGGCACTCTGCCAAGCCTTCTATTTCTACTTGAGGAGAAGCTAAGTTGACACTGATAAGGTCCTTAGTTTCCCGAGCCCTAGTTAGAGGACTAAAGCAAATTGTTTTTATTGGAAGCTTTCTAACTATTGGCTCTATGGCAAGAGCTTGGCTTTTTCCCGTTTCATTCAAGCAAATTTCAGAAGAATCAGAATAGACCCCTTTTAAGTTGTAATCGGTTTGTCCATGTCTTACGAAATAAAATTCTTTTTTTGTGATCATTTTTGTAATTCCTTATAAAACTCTATTGCTTCAATGGCGCCGAGCATTAGAGGAAGCGTTGAGATTTCTTCCAACGACAGCCATCGATAAGCTTGGTGTTCTTTTGAGAGATGAATTTCAGGCAATTCTGCAAGAGTTACCTCGAAGAGGTGATAAATGTAATCGCACTTAGGTTTTCTCATAAATAAAAGATCTAAAGATCTTATAGAGTCTTTTGAATCGATTCGAATGCCGGTTTCTTCAAAGAGTTCCCGTTCCATCCCATCTTCCGGCAATTCACCGTTTTCAAGTTTACCGGCGGGGACGCCATAGTGAAAAGCTTCCTCTTTTTCTTGGGAAAGCTGTAAAATTAAAATTTTATCTTCGTGTTTTACGTAAGCTGCTGTCACATAAACATGAGTTTTAAAGTCAGAAGGCTTTTTTCTAAAAACTTGAATCATAAGGAACTAAAGTTAATTTTTTTAAAAATTTTATATTAAATCATTCCTTTAATTCAACAACTTTAATCGATGATAGCGGTCATCTCTTTTGTTTTTCAGAGGGCAATTATTTTTGATCCGTGTAATGTTTTCCGATTTCCGGGGAATTAAGTAGAAAAAATGGCATTCGTCATTGATAAGTTACCAAAAGCGTTACTTTCTTTTATAAGCAATTGCTATTTTATGTTTGCCTAGAGGAAATTAGTTATCATTCTTTTATAAATCCCTTTAAAAGCATAAGCTCCGCATTTAAAATGGCAGAGCCGGCAGCTCCCCTAATAGTGTTGTGTGAAAGCAATACAAATTTCCAATCTAATAGAGGGCATTTCTGCAAGCGTCCAAGGGAGACCGTCATCCCATTATTTAGGTGCCTATGAAGTTTAGGTTGGGGATGCGCCCTATCCTCAAGGTAAATTAAGGTTTCTTTAGGCAGAGAAGGGAGGGAGAGGTTATTTTGAAATGAAACCCCAAAGCGTTTCCAGGCATCGATGATGTCTTTCGCCTCGCTTGTTTTTTTTTGTAAACTTAATGAAACGCAAGCCATATGCCCATCCATGACAGCTACCCTATTGCATTGAGCGCTAATCTGCATGGGATAGGGTTTAATAGCAGCCCCCTTTAATTCTCCTAAAATTTTGAGAGGTTCTTGTTCGATTTTTTCTTCTTCACCCGAAATAAAGGGAATCACATTATCTAAGATGTCAAAGCTTGAAACCCCGGGATAGCCGGCCCCGGAAACGGCTTGGAGGGTTACGACATGGACTTTATCAATCCCGAATTCTTGTGCAAGCGGTTTTAGTGCGGTTGTTAACCCAATGACTGAGCAGTTAGGGTTGGTTACGATACGCCCTTTATGGCTTTGATGATTCAACAAGTTAAGATGATCGCTATTGACCTCAGGAATGATTAAAGGGACATCCTCATCCATCCTGTGATTTTTAGAATTTGAGATTACAGTGAAGGAAGCTTTCGCAAAATTGGTTTCAATATCTCCTGCCACACTAGAATCAAGGCCTGAAAAGACAACTTTCGGAAAATGTTCGGGTGTGCAAGGATGCAATTTAAACTGAGCTATTTTAGTTTCCAGGGGAGCTGCCATTCTCCATGTCATGGCTTCTCCATAAAATTTTCCGGTTGATTTTTCTGATGCGCCAAGCGCTTTTATTTCAAATAAGGGATGGTTGCTTAAAAGTTCGACAAATTTTTGCCCAACAACCCCTGTTGCCCCAAGAATTCCGACAGGAATTTTTTTTGATAAATGAAACATAGAAAACCTCTTAAAAATTGGAAAGAAGCTTACCAACAAAAAAATTGGATAGCTAGAGGAGATTTTTATTAATTTAAAAAATAGTTCAAGCTGTTTTATAATATCTTCCGACTTAAAAAATCCAAAACCTAAGGTTCTAAGATGTCTGACAAGCCCTTATTGGAATTTCAAATGCAGAAATTGATACGTGATAAGATCCCGGATCTTTTTAGCAGTGATGAAGTCTTATTCAAAACAGAAATTTTAGATGAAGCTTGTTATCGCAAAGAGTTAAAAGAGAAACTTAAGGAAGAAACTTTTGAAATTCTGAATACTTCAACCAAAGAGGAACTGAAAGAAGAACTTGCAGACCTTTTAGAAGTCATCGAGTCTATTATTAAGGCGGAAGGGCTTTCTTGGGAGGAGGTAAAGCAAATACAAAAAAAAAAACGTGAATCAAAAGGCGGGTTTGATTCAAGGCTTTTAGCTCATTGCGTACAAATTAAAGAAGGAAATAAAGAAGCTTCCTATTTTAAAAAGAGGGATCTTTCTATGGAGCACGATTGTTTATTCTGCAAGTTTCTCCGGGATGATTCAAAAATAGAAGTGGTCGGGCGTTTCAAGCACTGTTTTGTTATGAAAGACAGATACCCGGTGGCGAAAGGACACATTTTAATAATACCCTATGTGCACTATGAGAATTGGTTTGAAGCAAAACCCGAAGTACAGCATGAAATCATTGAAATACTAAATGTTATGAAAAAAAAATGGGATAAAGTATACGCGCCTGACGGATATAATATAGGCGCGAATGCGGGAAGAGCTGCCGGACAAACGGTCATGCATCTTCACGTTCATCTAATTCCACGCTATAAAGGAGACATGGAAGACCCAAGAGGAGGCGTAAGAGGTGTCATCCCTGAAAAGCAAAAATACGGATAAACTCTTATCTTTTTTTCTTCGCTTCAATAATTGAAAATTCGGTCGCTGTCGGGTAAATATCCACGATCTGGAATCCAGCTTTTTCAAGCATTTCTTTAAACGCCTCTCCTGTTCTTTCTTTACCGCCTGTAATCATCATCATTTGCATGTCCATACAATTGGCGTACCTCGACCGGTCTTTAGGAAGTAAAATAGTTTCTATAATTAGGAGCCGGCTCTTTTCAGTCATCGCCTCATAGCACTTAGCCAGTATTTTTTCTGATTTTTCCTCTTCCCAATCATGTAGAACAGATTTTAATAAATAGGCGTCTCCACCTTCCGGAATCGATTCAAAGAAATTACCCGCTACAAGCTCGCATCTTGGACTTTCTAGAAGAGGGGATCTTATTTTTAAAATCTCAATCACTTCAGGAAGCTCAAAAATCATTCCCTTTAAGTTCGGGTTATCGTTGAGTAAGGCAATCATAAATTGTCCATAGCCGCCGCCAATGTCATAAATAGTATGAAATTTTTTAAAGTCGTAGGAGGCGATAGAAGATTGGATGACAGCTTGCGATTTTTGTTTCATCGCGTCTTGAAAAAGCGCAGCTCGTAAAGGGTTTTCTTTAAAATAAGTGAACACGGGTTTTTGATGGGTTATTTCAAAAGCCGGAGTATTCAGTTTTAAAGAAGGCACGATCGCATCCCAGGCTTCATGGATTTCTTCTCCAAAAAATAGGGAGAGGGAGTAAAGGGACTCGGGATGCTTTTTTGCAAGAAGAAGACTTAAA
Organism: Criblamydia sequanensis CRIB-18; assembly: GCF_000750955.1. NCBI lineage: Bacteria > Pseudomonadati > Chlamydiota > Chlamydiia > Parachlamydiales > Candidatus Criblamydiaceae > Candidatus Criblamydia > Candidatus Criblamydia sequanensis. The sequence goes on from NZ_CCEJ010000001.1 coordinate 397,371, forward strand.
TCAGAATTTATAAAAAGGCCTTCGTTTTCTTCAGCAAAAAGTCCAAAACCGACTAACATTTTAAGAAGTCTTTTTAAGGAAAGCTCATCTGTTTCTGTTAGCAAAGAAAGTTCTTTGACTGTTTTTGGACCGTCCAGCAAATGATCTGCGATTCCAAGCTCTGTGGCAGCGTAGACCCCCCTTGTGACCCATTCTCCTGAAAGCAGCATCAATAACTTTTCTCTTGCAGCTTCATCTTTCTCCATAGAGGTCAGGGGCAAAGGCGTCACTAAAACACTCAAAACAAGAAAATATTTAAAAAATAATTTCATAAGGTCTTCCTAAACTTGAATTTTCTAAGGATATTAGAGAAAGGTTTTAATTCTAAAAAGAAAAATTTATTTGATAAAGGCTTCTTGTTGAGTAAGTTGACTTGTTAGGATTTATTATATATAATTAACAAACCTTAAAAAATAATGTTTTTTAATTATGATAATTTGTGCATTTGTTTTCATAGTTGCTGTTTTTATGATCATCTATGAAACAAAGATTCCGGGAAGAAATTGGCCCATAGTAAGACATTGGTGGCAGAGAGCTTGTCTGCTTAATGGATTTCAAGTAGGGGTTGTTTATTTAGCCGGCCTTACATGGGATCGATTTTTTTTAAAGTGGCATCATGGTTTTCTCTCTCATTTGAGTCCTTTTTTTGGCGGGATGTTAGGCTACCTTGTCATCACTTTTATCTTTTATTGGTGGCACAGGTGGCGCCATAAAAGCGATTTTCTATGGCGATTTTTCCATCAGCTTCACCATAGCCCGAGCCGGCTTGAAATTGCGACTGCCTTTTACAAACACCCTTTTGAGCTACTTGCCGATAGTTTTATTTGCAGTTTGATCCTTTACCCCATGCTTGGGCTCAGCCGGGAGGCTGCGGCAAATGCTGTTTTATTATCGGGACTTGCAGAGCTTTTTTATCACTGGAATATTAAGACTCCTTATTGGCTCGGGTTTATCTTTCAAAGACCGGAAAGCCATTGCATTCATCATCAAGACGGCGTTCATTCTTACAACTACTCTGATTTGCCCTTGTGGGACATGCTCTTTGGAACTTTTAAAAATCCAAAGAGTTGGGATGGAAAATGCGGGCTTGGAGAAGAACAAGAAAATCGCTTTATGGATATGCTTAAAGGAATCGATGTTTCTAAAGAATAAATTAATAGCCCCAAAAAGTAGAAAAGGGGTCGCCCTTTTCCTGATGGCCTTAAGCCTTTTGCAAATGTCAGGGGATATTTTTAACATTCCTGTCTTAAAAGCCATTGGGGCTTCTTTTGGGGCATCTCCGGCTCCTAAAGTTTTTTCTTCTATAGATAGCCTTGAAACTTTTTCTTCAGAATTTTACTTGACCTGGCAAGATAAACAAGGCCTTTGGCAAAAGCAAAAGCTAACCCCTGAGCTTGCCAAAAAATTTAAGGGACCTTATAACAGACGCAATGTCTATGGCGCTATTTTATCTTACGGTCCGGTGTTTTCTAAAAATGCCATTCTTACTCCCGCCTACGAAGCCATCTTGTCATATGCTGTCAGCGAGAAAGGTTCTTTTTTTAAAGAGCTTGGGATAGATCAAAATACTATCGGCTCAGACCTTTATATTGAGGTGGTTCCAAGAAGCGAAACATCAGGATTAAATTTAATCAAAGAAGTTAAGATCGATGGAAAATAAATGGACCTATAACTATTACCTTTTTTTTCGCGCTTCTTTCGGTCTTTATATTTTCATTCATTTTTTAGAGCTTCTGCCCTTTACAAAAGAGCTTTTTTCAAATCAAGGCATGCTTCCAAATGCTTCTTTAAGCCCTCTTTTCTTTTTATTCCCGAATATCCTATGGATAAATGATTCACCGGAAACCGTAATTCTTTTGACTCTTTTAGGCGTGTTTGGAAGTGTTTGTCTTTTTTTCGGAAAAGGGGATAGGTTTGCATCACTTATCCTCTGGTATATCTTAACTTGCTTTTTTGATCGGAATCCCTTTATCTCAAATCCAAGCCTTCCTTATGTAGGGTGGCTTTTACTTGGCTTTGCCGCTATTCCAAGAGTTAAAGAAAAAAAAGATTGGAGGATGCCTAATTTCCTTTTTTTGGCAGGTTGGGTTGCCATGTCGGTCGGGTATTCCTATAGCGGTTATATGAAGCTTGGTTCGCCTTCTTGGATGGATGGTAGCGCAATCGAACTTATTTTAAAAAACCCGCTTGTGCGTCTTACGAAATTTAGAGATATTTTGTTAATGATGCCCAAGTTCTTTTTGATGTCGTTTACTTATAGCGCGCTGCTTTTGGAACTCTTATTCGCCCTTTTAGCGTTATTTAAGAAAATAAGGCCTTGGATATGGCTGGCTCTTTTTTTAATGCACCTATCGCTTCTTTTGTTGCTTGACTTCGCCGATTTAACATTCGGTATGATTCTGCTTCATTTGTTTACATTCGATCCCGGATTTTTAAAAGTCTATCGCCTCCTATTTTTTAGCTTGAAATCACGGTTTAAAAACCTCAAAGCTAATGTCTATTTGCACCGACCACTTCCACTTTCCGTTAAAATGGGTGTCATTAAAGAAGACGGGTCCCCAAGCAATTGAGATCAGGGGAGTAAAAAAGTAATAGATGCCAAGGCTTCCTCCTCCGATGCTATTTTTTCCTGATGCATAATCACAATTGAGTTGCCATTTAAAATAAGGGGTTTTGCCGCAGTAAAGGGCCTCACAAAATGACCTGCTATAGCCAATCATGAATCCTTGACGGTTTTTGCCCATGGCTCGACTGCCCGAAAAAGCCCCTAAAAATAGCCTTCCTCCTCCAATCCAATCCGGCAAAGTTTTTCCTATAATCCAGTCGACAATATTTTGATTGGTCCGATCTTTTGTCCGAGTTCTTGTTCCGACATTAAAAATTCCGACACTTGCAGAAGGGGCATTTTGAAATAAGATGTTTTCTTTTACACCTATTTTTGCATTCAAAGTTAGCGGATCATCGGAGCCTCCGTAATAATCAAAGCCGGCTTCCATGCTAAGATCAGAAATTGTAAAAAGACCAAGCTCCAAACCTACATCAGGGGCAAAATAAGATCCCTCTCCCCGTCGATTAAAAACGGTAAAGTAATTATCGACATCTGTGTGGCCGATGCCTGTTTCATAGACATCGGTTGTGCATACCGTCCAAAAAAGAGAAGAGGGGGTAGCTTCTAAAGAAAAATGAGCGGTTAGGAAAAAAAGAACTAGGAATAGCGGATTCTTCATGGTAAATGTTTTTTTATCATACATGAGTGGTTTAGTGTATTTTGCCATTAAAAGAAAGGCTTTCCGATGAATGATTCTTCCTCTACAGTCTCCTCGCTCATCCATAGAAAGGATGTTCAGTCGTTAAAAGAAGTGTTAAGCACTTTCTCGGGATTTGAAGTGGCAGAGTTATTAGCTAATAAAACAGAAGAAAACCAAGTTTTCATCTTTAGTTTATTAGAGCCCCATCTTGCCGCAGAAACTTTTGAGTACCTGTCTTTAAAAACACAAAAAATGATTTTAGACTCTCTGCCCTCTCCTCTTCTTGCAAGCATGCTTACTGAAATGTCACCCGACGATAGAACCGCTTTACTTGAAGATTTGCCAAGAACGACAGTCGATGAATACATCAAGCTGCTTCCGAATAAGGAAAGAACCCTCGCTTTAACTTTGCTTGGCTATCCGGAAGAGAGTGTCGGCCGTTTGATGACAACTGATTATATCGCTGTCAAGATGACTTGGACAATTGAAAGGGTGCTCGAGCAAATACGAGAGTATGGCCATTATAGTGAAGCGGTTAACGTCCTTTATGCCATTGATGAAAAAGATGCTTTGATCGGCGAAATACAAATACAAGAGTTATTTTTTGCCCCTAAAGGGTCTAATGTCTCTCAAATTGTCGATTATAAATTTATTGCTTTGCAAGATATGGATAAAGCTCAAGAAGCGATCGACTTATTTAAATTGCATGATCGGGTCGCTCTTCCGGTTGTAGATGAAGAAGGTATTCTTCTTGGGATTGTGACAATAGATGATATTTTAAGGCTTTCTTCACAAAAAAACACGGAAACTTTGCAAAAAGTCGGGGGGTCGGAGGCACTTGATGAACCCTATATGGAAACTCCTTTTTTTGAGCTCATAAAAAAAAGAGCGAGATGGCTTGTTCTTTTATTCGCAGGTGAAATGTTAACCGCTTCCGCTATGGCTTTTTTTGAAGCAGAAATTGCGCAAGCAGTCGTTTTAGCTCTATTTCTCCCTCTTATTATTTCAAGCGGAGGAAATGCCGGCTCTCAGTCTTCTACCTTGATTATTCGGGCCATGGCTTTAGATGAAATAAAGACAGCCGATTGGTGGAAAGTCATGAAAAGAGAAGCATCAACCGGCCTATTTCTTGGTTTTATTCTTGGGGTCATTGGTTTTTTTAGAGTAGCTATTTGGGGAACGGCAAGCTCAATTTATGGGGAGCATTGGTTTCTAATTGCTGCCACTTTATTTTTTTCCCTCATTGGCGTAGTTTTTTGGGGATCTTTTACAGGCTCTATGCTTCCTTTAATCTTAAAAAAATTGAATGCCGATCCGGCAACTTCATCAGCACCGCTTGTGGCAACTCTTGTGGATGTGACAGGAATTGTCATTTATTTTCTAATAGCTATGTTTTTTTTAAGAGGATCGCTTCTTTAAACCGCTGAGCGGAACGAAAAATATCGGGTAAAATCTCTTTTATTTATTATGAAGGATTTTCTTTAGCTTTTTTTCAAGCATGTCAAGATCGATTGGTTTACTGATATGATCATCCATCCCGAACTCAAGACATTTTTGGCGATCGCTTGCAAGAGCGCTAGCTGTAAGAGCAATAATTGGAATTCTTGATTTTTGCCCTTCAAGAGCCCGGATTTCCATTGAGACTTGAAACCCGTCTTTTTTTGGCATGTGAAGATCTAAAATAATTAAATCATATTTATTGTTCTTCCATTTTTCTAATGCCTCTTCTCCATCGTTTGCGATATCCACCTCATATTGTAAGGTTTCAAAAATATCTTTCATCAATTCCTGATTGTCATAATTGTCTTCTGCGAGAAGAATGGTTTTTTTTTCGGTCATGTCTTAAAGCTCTTTTCAATAATGGGGTTAAGTTGCAAAACAAACTTATTCTTTTCAAGAAATATAAATTAGAATCTATTTTTGGGTTTCAGGTTCTTTATCCATTAAAAATGGAATTTCGAACCAGAAGGTCGAACCTTTCCCAAAACTGCTTTCAAAATTAATTGTTCCGCCTAATAGTTCTGCAATTTCTTTGCATATGGCAAGGCCAAGCCCAGCTCCTCCAAACCGTCTTGTTGAAGAAGTGTCCGCTTGAGAGAATTTTTTAAAAATACTTTTAAAATCCTTCCGCTCAATGCCGATGCCTGTATCTTCAATAGTAAGGCGAACCAGAATTTGAGAATCATTAATCGGTTTTGAAGAAGAGTGAATTTTAATATAGCCCTTCTCTGTAAATTTAATGGCATTACTGATTAAATTAATGAGAAGCTGTTTAATTCTAAGAGGATCGCTGATGATATTAGCTTCTTTTTCATCCATTAATTCTACAATTATTTTTAAATTTTTTTCTTCAGCCCTTTCTTCAAAGCTTTCAATCACTTCTTTTACAAGGCTTGTAAAATTACAAGGAATGGTTTCAAGGCTTACCTCACCCGATTCAATTTTTGAAAAATCTAAAATATCTGTAATTAACTTAAGAAGGATTTGTGAAGAAAGATAAATGCGATTGGCATATTTTTTTTCTTTTATGCCAAGCTCGGATCTTGATAGCAACTCGGCTGTTCCGATAATAACATTAAGAGGCGTTCTTATTTCATGGCTCATGTTTGCAAGAAAATTAGATTTAGCAACATTTGCAGCTTCGGCTCTATTTCTTGCATCTTCTAATTCAGTTAAGCTATTCATAAGTTTTAAATTGATTTCTTCCAATTTGAGCTTGGCAGATTTTCGCTCAGAAATATCCCTTATCACCATAATATAAGAATTTCCTTGCGAGAGTTTTAATTTTGAAAACGCTAGCTCGCAGTAAAATAAATCTCCATTTTTTTTTATTCCAATAAGTTCAATAGGTGATTTTTCACTGGCAATAACACCTGTAAAAAATGTTTCTGCAGAAATATTTGAAAGAGCAATCACATCAGAAATAGATTTACCTAGAATTTCATCGCGCTCATACCCAAAAATGTTATTTGCGGCGATATTGGCCATTTCAATTTTTTTATCTTCATTAAATGAAATAATGCCATCGGCTGCAGCGGTTAGGATAGCGCTTGTTTTTCTCTCTTTGTCTAAAAGATAATTGGCGTACTTATTTAACTTTTCATTCGCTTCTGAGAGCTCTTTTTCTTTTTCTAATAAATTTTCGTTTTTTCTCTGCAAGGTCAGGACAAATTTTTGTCTATTTGTAGAAAGAACATAAAAAATCAGCATAATAAGAAAGGTAGTTGCTCCAATAAAAAGAGGGTGCATCCCCAATGGATTTGAAATGACAGGAGCTTCATGCATAGAAACAAGCGGTGTCATTACAGAGGCGAACATCCCGACATAGTGCATCCCGCAAATGGCAGCGCCCATGAGGAGCGCGCTAAAAAAGTTAAAGCGGGAAAGAGCCGGATTAGCGTAGGCCTTAATTAAAAGCCAAATAGCTGCAAGGGAGGCTAAGATTGCAATTGCAATCGAAATGAAGAATAGAGAAGGTATATAGCTAATATGGATATGCTCCATAGCTGCCATTCCTACATAATGCATGGAAGCAATTCCAAGACCCATTAAACATGCGCTAATAAAGATTGAGACATTAGTTAATGCAAAAGTTCTTGTGACTTTAAATAGTGCAAATCCGGAGGCTAAAACTGCTATAACAAGAGAAAAAAAAGTGAGAAAAGGGTCATAGGTCATGACCATAGGAGTTTTAAAAGCCTCCATGCCTATAAAGTGCATCGTCCAAATGCCAAGCCCCATGGCGAGAGAGCCTCCGATTAGCCAAAAAGCGTAATTCCATTTATTGGCAAGCGTGTTTCTTAAATTCCAGGCGATATCTAGGGCTACATAGGATGCAAAAACTGCTACCACATAAGAGACAATCACAAGCTTTAGATCGAAATAGCCTTTGATTTGATCGGCAGGCAAGTCTTGTAATTGAAAAAAGTCCATGTAACCCGCTTGTTTTATTTTGTATTGGGAATCGAGGCAAAAAAGGTGGTGCCTTCTCCGGAATCACTTTTAAACCAAATTTTTCCTTTATGTTCTTCTATAATTTTTTGGACAATCGCAAGCCCAAGCCCGGTTCCTTTTTCCCCATGAGTTCCTTGGGCATGGGATTTGGCAAAAGGCTGAAAAAGCTGCTCTTTCATTTCAGGGGAAATCCCAACTCCTGAATCTTTTACCGAAAGAAGAATGTCGTTATCTTTTGATTCTAAAGAAATTTCTACGATGCCATTTTCATTTGAAAATTTAATGGCGTTACTTATGAGATTATTTAAAATTTGAGACATTTTATTGGCATCGCAATGGACAATGAGCCCACTATTTTTACAATTAAAAATAAGTTTTACGTTCTTTTTTTTCGCGCCGGATTGATGAAGGATGATGCTTTCTTGAATCAAATCCGCCATTTTTACATCAGATTTATGCAAGGATACCGTACCTGATTCTATGACAGAGATATCTAACATATCATTGATTAGACGAAGCATAAAGGAACTGGAAGATTGGATTCTTTCTAATATCCTTAGCGAATCCTTATCTACTTTGTCACTCAGCCTGGTTAATAGTAAATCACTATAGCCCTTGATAACGGTAAGAGGGTTTCTTAAATCGTGAGCTGCCATGCCGATAAACTGATTTTTTTGGATATTTAAATCGTTAAGCTCATCATTTTTTTTCTCTAGTTCTTCGTGGATTAAGTTTAAATTGCGGTAAGCTTTCTCAAGCTCGTTATTTTTTTGGACCGCATTAGAATAAGTGGACAATAAAAGATCCATAATTTGGACTTGATTGACCTGAAGAAAGTGACGCTGGCCGCTGAAATAAAAGGAGGTTTTTTTTTCCTGCTCCGATGTTCTATGCAATTTTCTGTTTTCTAAAACATCATGAATGGTGGATAAAAGGAAATTAATCTCAAAAGGTTTTGTCAAAAAACTGTCTGCGCCGCACTCAATGCCTTTTATGACGTCCATAGAATTAGTGAGATTAGTAAGCAAAATTACAGGTATGGCTTTCAAGCTTTCATCACTTTTAATGTGTTTACAAACATCATAACCATTCAGCCGGGGCATTTCGATGTCGCTAATCACAATATCAGGCAAGCTTTTTTGCAATTCTTGAAGAGCTTCATAACCGTCTTTTGCGATATGGGCTTTTAGATGGTGCCTTTCTAACGCTTCTTTTAAAAGAATGGCTTGAGTTGGGCTATCTTCAACAATTAAAACGTTCATATTCGAAAATAAATCCTCATTCATATTCATAATTCCCTTGAAAGAGCATTTTTTGATCTTTCTAATAAATACTTTATTTTCCTGCCAATCGAGTTTAAGGGGAGCACTTCTGTAACGGCCTTAAGAAAGATGGCTTCTTGAGCCATACCAAAAAGGATAGAACTTTCTTCATCTTGAGCAATTGTATAAGCGCCCTTTTTTTTCATTTCCAATAGCCCTTTTGCTCCATCATCGCCCATTCCGGTTAAAATAACTCCAATTGATTTTTCTCCGTAACAGCTAGCCATTGAATAAAATAGCTTATTTACCGAAGGCTTAGGGCCTTTATGGTTAGAAAACTCAGTTGTAATAATGCCATTTTTAATAAGTTCTATATCAAAATGGTCTCCCGGAATGTAGACAACTCCAGGTTTTGCTTTTTCTAAATTCCTTGGGATGACGATCGGTAAACTTAAATTGGATTTTAACCATTGAATAAAACCCTCGGTAAATCCGGAAGAGATATGTTGAACCACAAAAATCGGGACCGGGCACTCTGTTAGCTCGGACAAAATCGAGGCAATCGCCGGAGGGCCTCCAAGCGAGGCGCCTATCGCTATCGCCTCTATTGCGAGATCTTTTTTAGGAAGTTTTTTTAAAAGGTCATCATCTTGAAGTTGATTTTGGGTGTTAAAACGTCGTTTGATTAATTTTATCCCGGCAACCATTTTTATAGTTTGAACAATCAGATCCGCTTTTTCCGTATAAGAAGAATCTTTAAGGCTCACCGGTTTTTCTAAAATGGCAAGAGCTCCCGCTGACATTGCTTTAAAACTTAATTCAACGTGTTTTTCTGAATAAGCAGAACTTATGATGATTATCGGGATTGGCTTATTTTTCATGATTTGCCGGGTCACTTCAAACCCATCCTGTCCCGGCATATGAATATCCATTGTGATGACATCACAAAAATTAGTTTGAAGCCATGCTAGTGCCTCTTCGCCATTTTTTGCGGCATAAGCAACTTTTAGGTCCGGATCAGATTCAATAACGTGAATCAGTAATTGAGTGGAGGTTTTTGAATCTTCAACAATTAATACATTTAACACCATGCATGCCAACAAAATCTAAAGTGATTCATTTTCATATTTTTTTTTAACTTTTCCAAGTTTAGAATTTTTAGGCGTAGCCGCTTCTAGTTTGTATTGATCTACAATATCTTTTAGAGATTTGCCAATATCGTTTAATGAAAAGGCGGAATCCTCGATTTGCTTCATGTGTCGCACATGCCCTTTAGAAGCATCATTAATATTATTAATAGCTACCGCTACTTGATCAATTCCGATAAATTGCTGTCCCGATGAGATATCGATTTGTTTAGCCGCTTGAGCCACTTCTTCCATGCTCTTTTTTAAAACTTCCATGGATTGGCTTGTTATCAAAGCCTGGCTTAAACCTTTATCTACAGCTTTTGACCCTTGTTCTGTTGCAAGAACCGCATGACTTGTCGAATTTTGAATATCATTTAAGATGGTTTTTATTTGAATCGTCGCATTTTTAGATTGCTCAGCAAGCATTCTGATTTCTTGGGCAACTACATTAAAGCTTTTTCCTTGTTCGCCGGCTTTAGCAGCTTCTATCGCCGCATTAACCGCAAGCAGGTTGGATTGTTCGGCAATATCATTGACTGTGTCATTAATCTGGCCAATCACTTGATTATGTTCGCTAAGCCTGATAATTCCATCAGAGATGCTTTTCATTTTTTCATTGATTTGATGCATGTCTAAAATGGTACTTTGCAAAAGGGCATCGCTTGTATTAACCGTATCAAGAGTACCTTCTACGTTAACAAGAACATCTTTTGCTTTTTCTGCCGATAGTTGGGCGGTTTGTCTTAATTCTTCCATGGTAGTGGTCGTTTCTGTTACAGCTGCAGCCGTTTCCGCAGTTCCGGCAGAGGCTTGTGACACCGATGCTAAAATTTCTTCGCTGGAGGAAGAAAGAGCTGAAACTTCAGTCTGTATATTTCCTACAATTTTTCTTAAATTATCTTTCATGAAGTTCAGGGCTTTACCAAGCGTATCGTCTTTAGAGCGAATTTCAGTTTCTACATCAAGATTGCCTTGCGAGACGTTTTCTAAAGTTTCTGCCATTTTTTTACTGGAGATCACCATTTTTTGAATGGCCTTCATTAAAGAGCCGATTTCATTTTTAGAAAAATCTTGCAATTCTAAAGAAGTATTGCCTGCGGCCAATTTATTGATTTCATGGACGGCAGCTTTGAGAGGAGTAGATATGCTTTTTGCTATATAAAATCCTAAAATGGAAGCTAACAAAAGAGAGATAAGGAATACAAATAAAATGATGTTTTTTTCAGATTGGATGTTTTTATTGGCAATGACATAGTCGCTGCTTGTTTCTTTTAAATGCTCATCCAATAAAAAAGAAAGTTGTTGATCCAGATTTAAGTAATAAGGGTAAAGATCTTTTGTGTAATAAGCGGATAATTCTTCTTTGCTGCCTTTTTTTGTAATTTCTTGAATATTCGCTAATAAATTTTTATTTTCTTTAAATAGAATATTGATTTTATCAATGGTGGGGCTATCTTTCATGGGATCATTTTCTTTTTTTAGATTGGAAAGATAGGTTTCCCATAAATCGGAAATCCTTATGTCTGCTTTTTTGATTTTTTCAAGAGCCTCGGCGGATGTTATTTTTCCTTCTTCAAGCTGTTTTGCGGCGTCAAGGATATTATATCGAAATTCATCCTTCATATCGGAAATAAAATTGGAATCTTTAATGCCGCCGCGATACATCCTTGCGATTTCATTTTCCGTTGTCGCAAACCCCAAATACGCAATCGCGATATTAATTAGGATCGTGAGGATCATAATGCCGGCTAAAAGATAAAGTCGCGTTGTAATCGTTAAGTTATTAAACACGAAAATGACACCTGTTTTAAAAGATGAGAATACCTTTCGTGTAATGAAAAAATTAGAATTTTACAAGAATTTACGCAAGGTGGATAGAAGCAGTTCCTGTGAAAAGGAGCTCTTATCTAAATAAGCATTAGCCCCAAGATCAATCCCTCTTTCCTTATCCTCTTTCGAACCCTTTGAAGTACAAAGAATCACAGGCAAGTGTTTGAAAGCCTCTATTCTTCTCAGTATTTCTGTCAAAGTAAACCCGTCCATCACAGGCATTTCAACATCGGTTAGTAATAAGTCGATTTCATTTGTTTTTAAACGCTCAAACGCCTCAGATCCATTTACCGCAGTAATCACCTTATAACCAGAGGCTTCCAATGTATTTTTTAAAAGAAGCCTTGTGGTAATCGAATCCTCTGCAAGCAGGATCGTTTTAGGAGCTGCCAAGTCATTTGGGTCTTGTTGAAAGAGAGAGCTTGCATTGGTTTTACTAGCTGATTGAATAAGATCTAGAGGATTAAGAATGGGCACTATAGTACCGTTTTCAAAAATCGTCGCGGCCATAATATTTTTAATTCTTTTACAAGGGTTGCTTAAAGGTTTCACAAGAACTTCTTCTTCTCCAAAAATGCCATCGACACCGAGTACAATGACTTTATCAAAAGCATTTAATATCAAACCATAAATAAGCTCTGTCCCTTTCTTTTTATCTTCTTCTACATTAAGAAGTTGAGATAAATGAACATAAGATAGGGGTGTTTCATCGACTATTAGGGTTTCGCAATTTTCAGCCTTTCTAAAGTCTTGGTACTTTAGACGTAAGACTCTTTTAACATTATGGGTCGGAACAATATAGGAACGGTTTGAAACCGTGATATGAATTCCTCTAAAAGTGGCAAGAGTTAAGGGAAGAGTGATGATCAAAGTTGTCCCTTTTGATAAATGGGTGTCGATATCGAGATGGCCCCCTAATTTGTCAATTTTTTCCAAAACAATTTTTAATCCAAGCCCGCGGCCTGATAGGTCTGTTACTTTTTCGCTTGTTGAAAGTCCGGACTCAAAAACTAAAGCTAAAGCATCTTTTGGAGACAAGCTATTCGCTTCTTCAAGGGAAATAATGTTTAGATCGAGTGCTGCTTTCTTTAGTTTTTCAATATTTATTCCGACCCCATCATCTGAGATCTTAAGCTCTACCTTATTGCCTTCCCTCTCAGAGGCGATGATCTGAATCGTTCCGAAAGAAGGTTTGCCTTCCGCTTTACGAGCTTCCGGCAATTCAATGCCATGATCAATAGCATTACGAATGATATGGATAATAGGGTCTTTAATTTCATCTAAGATACGTCTATCGATTTCAATTTCATTATCCCGGCATTCAAGACGAATTTCTTTTCCAAGCTGACTTGCAATGTCTCTTACCATGCGAGGTATGGGATCAAAAACAGTGCTAATAGGCTGCATAAGGATCTTTTTCAAGTCATCCAAATGGGTGTCGATCATGGCGCTTGCAAAATGGTCATTGTACTGGGAATTTTGGATGAGATTCTTAATTTTATTTTGGCATTGTCTGATTTTTTCAAAATATTTCTCCAAGAGAGGAAGGATTTTAAGAGTCTCATCATCTTTTGAGTGTGAAAGCCCTTGAATGATAGAAGCAATTTCCTCTTCACTTTTAGAAAGACTTGAAGAGAGTTGTTTAAAATCTATAAGCTGTTGACCCGAAATCAATTTTAGAATCAAGAGTTCTTCCCCCTCCTGAAAGAGACGATCCAGTTTTGAGATGGAGATGCGGATGGTTTTTTCTTCCGCTTTTGAAGTCTTTAGAGAAGTTATGGGGGAAACTAAAGGAGCTTTATCTTGACTTATCGAGCTTGACTTTCTTTCAAAACTAATGGTTTTATTTTCAGAAAGGGATTCTAAATTTTTAATAAGGCTTTTGGAATCCGAAGGGTCAGTATTTTGATTTAAGACTTTTTGTATGCAATCGAGGGTATCATAAAGGACATCGAATAAAGTTTTGCTTTGGTCAATTTTTTTTTGTTTCCATGCCGAAAGGACATTTTCTAAAGATTGACAAATTTCTGTAATGCTATGTAAGTCGACCGATCTGGCAGCGCCTTTTAGGCTATGGGCTTCTCTAAAAATATGCTCTATAAGGGAATCTCTTTCATTTGGCTTTAAGTCAGACTCAAGCTTTAAAAGACCATCTGAAATAGCTTTTAAGTGATCGCTTGCTTCTTCTTGAAAAATTGAAAGCAGTCGTTCTTGAAATTCTTTATCCTTTACATCCATTTAAGTCTCCACAAACTCATCGACAATCATGTGTTTGCTATTAAGAAGCTTGCTTCCATCGAGAAGCGTGAGATCTTTTGTGATACCTTTCAAAAACTCTTCCTTAATCCCATGCAAGGTAGGCAATGACACTTGCAACTCCTTTAAAAGAATTTTTCTTATCCCCAGAACCTCATTGCAATAGAGGGCAAACTCTTTTTCGTGATCTCTGATTAAAATCGCTTTTGGATGGCCGGTTACTTTTTTGGTTAAAGAAAAAAAAATCCTTAAATCAATGATAGAAATGATTCTTCTTCTTAAATTGGAAAGCCCCATAATAAAAGGAGGGGCTGTAGGGAGAGGTGTAATTGTTTTCAAAGGGAAAACTTCTTTGGCATATTTTGTTTCTATCCCGTAAAGCTCATCTGATAGATTAAAGGTAAGAACTTCCAAACTCTCATCTATGTCAAGCCTTTCTTTTGGTTTGGCAAGCTCTTTTGCTCTTTTCTTAAGTAAGGTTTTTAAAGTAACCGTAGAGTCGGTTTCCATAGTTCTCTGATTCCTTATTTCAGGGCTAAAATAAGCTCTTTAAGCTGCCCCACTGATAAATCTTCTGTTCCTTCTACAAGCTGGTCTTCGGGGAGTTTTTCAAGAAGTTCGAATGCAGCTTTTTTATGTCTTAAAAATCCTTTTTCGTCCCCTTCTCTTTTTTTAAGAATTCCAAGCGTGTAGTGAGCCATAATGAAATTAGAATCTAAAAAAAGAGTATGGGTTAGAGATTTGATTGCTTTTTTAGAATCACCCTTTGCCATCTGTATTTCAGAATGCAGGTAATGAAGGTGGGGGTTTAATTTTTCAAGCTGGAGGAGTTCTTCAATGAGAATTAAAGCTTTTTCAAGTTTGCCTTGGTTGGCATAGGCTTGTATCAATAAATGTATTTCTTGAAAATGTTCTTTATGAAGCGGCTTTTTCTTTTCCAAAGCGAGATGTGAAGAAAGTTTTTCAATAACCGATGCAAATTGTTTTTTTAAGAATAATTGACGGCATTCCTCATATAGATCGTTTACAGCAAGAAGTTCTACGGCTTCTTCAAGATTTGGTTTAATCGGAGGAATCGAACGAGTGATTATTTTAGAAGCGGTGCCATTTTGGACTTTTTCTTTCTCTGTTTCTTTTTCCTTCACTATCTCTTCCGATTTTCGAAAAAAGGAAGCTCCTTTAAAATTATAGATCTTTAAATGATCATGATAGATGTAGGGCATTTCAATTGCTGAGACACTTAGCCAGCCTTCTTCATTTAATGACTCATAAAAGTGATTGACGGTTTTACTAATTTGCGGTTTTGTAAAATACATTAATACATTGTGGCAAACGATCAAATCGATGTTTTGAAAAGACCTGCTTGAAAAATCGGCTAGATTGAAAAAAGAAAAGAGAACCTTATCACGAATCTTGGGCAATAGAGAGAAGCTTCCCTCTTCATTCTCTATAAAGTATTGAGCTTTAATATCCTCAGAAATAGCTCGAAAAGACCACTTTTTAAAGTTTCCTTTTTTTGCTTTTTTTAAAAATTCTTCATTAATGTCCGTTCCAAAGATCTCAACTTTCCAGTCTCTAAGAGCCGGCATTCTTGTTAAAAGAATCGCAATGGAGTAAGGCTCTTCTCCCGTACAGCAGCCGGCCGACCAAATCCTGATAGTGCGGCTTTTGCTATTTTTCTTTATAATTTCAGGAAGTATTTGCTCTTCAAGAGCTGAAAACATCCTATGATCGCGAAAAAAGTAAGTTTCTCCAATTGTTAATTGATAGGCAATCACATCGAGTTCTTCTTTAATGAGCGGCTTTTCAAGAAACCAAAGCAACCAGGCTTTAGGATCATTAAATCCAAAGGATTCAGTTAATGATTTGATTTTTTCTTCAAGATCGCCCCATTTTTCTTTCGGAAAATGAAGACCTATTTCCTTTGAGATGAAAAAAGTAAATTTCTCTAAAAGAGAGGGAGGGAGGGATATTTTTCTTAAGGGTTTTATGTTACTCACTTTAAGACCTCTAAAGGGATTAGGTTTTCAAGGTCGTAGTGAAAGATTAATTGATCTTTTTCATGGAAAACAGATTGGCCGGCAGGTGCGTTTTTAAGATTCTGAAACTTAGTTTCTGTTAAAATTTTAGGTTTGGGTATGACAAGAAGAACGTGGTCAACCCATAAGATCATAGGCTTTTGATAGACACGGCATAAGATGAAATGATCGTTTAACTCAAGCTCTTTACGAGGGAGATTCAAAAGGATTCGAGGGTCATAAACAGAAACTGCTTCCCCATGAATGTTGATCAACCCTGCGATATAATCGGGAGATTTGGGAAAGGGGGTCATCTCGACAGCCAAAAAAATACGTTCAATATAAGAGACATCGAACGCTATTTGTTTTGAATTTAAGGTGCTTATAAGTAGAGACATCTTTTCTTCTTTGTCTTTTCTTTAGCTTCTATCGGGAAGAGTTATTTCTGACAATAGACTTCTTTAGAAACTAGATTACAAATCATCCTTATAGAGTTATTTGTAATGTACACTTTAACAGCCGCTTAAACCCAAGACTTTGGCTTGCTTACTAAGGAACTTTGTAATAAGTGTTGTTACTTGTTATGCCATTTACTAGCAATTAAGGGATCCCACATCATCCCCGTGGCAGACATGGCAAGTTTGGCGCCGCTCTCAAGAAATTCATCAAAATGAAAGGGAAGGGCAATGCCGCCGCCTCCTATAAGCTCAAGGTCTAGCTTTTCAGAGGTGATGATTTTTTTGCTTAATTTTACAAAATCAAGAGCGTTTTTTCGGATAAGACTGCCGCAAACACCGCTTACTTTTCGCTCTTTCCCTAGAGCATAAGAGCCATCTTCTTTAAGGACAGACTTTGAAATGCTATTAATCCCGGCTACGGCTTGTACTTTAGCGCGGCTTAAGCTAATGAGGATTTCTTTTTGTCTCTTTGGATCTTCAAAGTGTCCGACTTTAATAATTAAAGGCGTGGAATTCAAGGCCTTGGTAAGAGCACTTGCAATGGCTTTCGTATTTTCAGGGTCTAAATAAAGAGACCCCTCTTGACTTTGAACATTGGGACATGAAAAGTTGGCTTCTATGATATCCGCCCCGGCTTCTTTTGCAAGAAGCGCTGTACGGACAAAATCTTCTTGAAGGCTTCCCGTATCTTTTGAGCCTACAACTGAAACAATCAAGACTTGGCCTTCTTTTAAAAGAGCTTTAGCTTTTGCGATATCTTCTTGTAAAAAGAGCGGCGGCATAGAGGGCATGCCAAATGAATTGGTAATGCTTAAATTTTCAAGGGTGTCCGGTTCTTTTTCGCATTCGATAACCTTATCTGAATCCGCTAGGGGTTTTACGTAAACCACATTTGGGGTCGGATGACCGGCATAAGGAAAGCTTCTAATAGTTTTATAAGTTAAGACATCAAATCCAAGCTTTGATGCGAGACCAATCCAGCCGCTTGTCAGAAGAGGGCCTGCCGGTACCCCTAAAGGAGAGGCAAGTGAAAACCCTAAAAAGGAAATCCAGTCGCGTTTGTCTTTATAAATTCTTTCCGGGTAGGAGTTTTCAAAACAAGGCCCTTGAAGGACATTTTCGATATAGCTTTTCTTAATGTCGTAGATAGGTTTACTTAATTTATTATCTAAGAGGGGCATAAAGCGAGTTTATCCATGTGAAAAAGTTTATTTTGAATAAAGACATAAGCCACTCTCCCTTTTAGCATTTGATCTGAATAAGGGGACCATTGACATTTGGTTTTTAACTCTTCATCTTTAAATTTTTTGGAAGAGGCAAGGTCGACTAGAATAAAATCGGTTTGCTCTTTCAATCTAAAAATTTTTTCAATATTGGTTCTTGTAAGCTTGACTAAAGTTTCAAGATCGATTTTCCCTTGATCAACAGCTGTCAGTAAAAGGGGGAGTAAAAGTTCAATCGATGGAATGCCTGCCGGAGCTTCTTTATAATTTAGACTTTTCTCACTCAGGGTATGGGGCGCATGATCGGTTCCTATATAATCGATAACCCCTTCTTGGATCCCTTTCCAAAGAGCCTCTTGGTCCTTGTCTTCCCTTAGGGGAGGATTGACTTTTACTTTATTGCCAAATTTTTTGTAGCTCTCTTGGGTGAGAAATAAATGATGGGGAGTCGCTTCTGCAAAAACCGGCAAGCCTTGCTTTTTTGCTTGCTTCACAAGCGAAATCTCATCTTCTGTGCTTAAATGTAAAATGGAGGTGCGTGTTCCATATTTGCTTGTGAGTTCAATCGCTTTAGTGACGGCGGCTTTAGCAGCTTCCCTATTTCTTATCTTGGAATGGATGGAGGGATCGGTTTCGTTTTGATAAATGAGCTTATTTTTCGAAATAATCTTTTCATCCTCTGCGTGAAGGGCGACAAGTAAATCAAGATCTTTGGCCATTTTAAAAATAGCCTCAAGGGTTTTATCATCATCCACAAGTAAATCGCCTGTACTTGATCCCATAAATACCTTTATGGCAATCACATGGTCCTTTACTTTTGGAATCTCTTTCAGGTTATCTTTCGTAGCCCCGAAATAGAGATGGAATCGTAAAGGAATCCCGCCTTGATCTAGCTGTTTTTGGATGAGAACCTCTTTTTCTTTAAACGCTGATAAGGTCGTGCAATTGGGCGTATTGTTCGGCATATCAAAAACTGTCGTAACACCACCCAATAACGCTGCATACGAGCCTGTAATCCAATCTTCTTTATGAGACGCGCCGGGGATTCTAAAATGCACATGAGGGTCGATAAAAGCGGGGAGCATCAAGAGGCCCTGTCCATCAATTTCATAGGAATCTTCTTCGCTTAAAAGACAAAGCTCGCCTTTTGAGCCATCGACTTTATTTACATTTAAAATTCGGATCATGTTCGGGCCTAAAAAGTGTAATTTTTAATATCCGATTGATAAAAGGATTGTTCGCAGTACTTGCAAGTTAACAAGATTTCTTTTTTATGGGGCTTTACATAGAAGTAACAGGGGGAATGTTCATAGCTTGTAATGCAGCAAGGATTGGGACATGAAACCGTATGTTCAATGGTGGCGGGAAGAGTAACCGCGAATTTATGAAATACTTTGTAATCATGAATGATATTAATTGTTGCAACAGGTGAAATTATAGCTATTTTGGCAGCTTCGATAGGGCTCATTTCCCAATCTTTGATTTTAATCAAATCCTTAGCTTTTAAGCGTGAACTTGGCAGATTTAACCCGAGGGTAATTTGATAACCTTTATTTTCTAATTTAAGTAAACGTAAAAGCAATATGGATTTTCCGGCAGGAATATGATCAATCACAGTCCCTTCATCAATGGCGGCGACAGATAATATTTTTTTCGTCTCAATGCGATCAATTACTTCCATAATTTACCTAAAATAGAACTTAATAGGGCTTGTCTTAAATAAAGGCCATTTTTTGCTTGCTCAAAGTAATATGCCGACGGGTGGTTATCAAGGGATCTATCGATTTCATTCACCCGAGGAAGCGCATGAAGAATTTTTAGGTTGGATTTTGCTTTCTCAAGCATAGACTCCTCTAGGTGATAATTTTCCTCGGTTGAATAGCTAAAAGGTTTTGGCATTCTTTCTTCTTGAATGCGGGTCATATAGAGGATGTCCAATTTCGGGATAATTTCTTTTAAGTCTGGGTGAAATGAAAACAAGATGCTTTTATTTTTTAACTCATTGCTTATTTGAGAGGGAAGTTCCAGACCATAATAAGAGGTAAAATACATGCGCATATTAAAAATGGAACAGGCTTGAACAAGAGAGTGTATGGTTCGGCTATACTTGAGATCACCTGTAAAACCGATGTGCAGATCATTTAATTTATTTTGGCACTGATTTATCGTAAATAAATCCACAAGGGTTTGAGTCGGATGCTGGTTAGATCCATCTCCTGCGTTAATGACAGGGGTTTTTGTCGATTCGTGAGCAAGCCTTGCAGAACCCGAAAAGGGATGTCTTAAAACAATCACATCTGCATATTCGCCAACCATCTTTATAGTATCTGAGAGCGTTTCTTTTTTACTTATAGAGGTTTCTTTAGCATCGCTAAAGCCAATTACTTCCCCGGATAAGCGCTTCATGGCAGATTCAAAAGATAATTTCGTCCTAGTGGATGGCTCAAAAAAGCAGCTTGCCATTAAAGATCCCTGCAAGTTGGAATGGATGGTCTTATTTTTAAAGGCTGCGGTTAATTGAATGAGGGCTAACAATTCATTTTTTGAAAAATCGTTTATGGATAGAATACTTCGATTTTCAAAAGACTTTAGAGTATCTTGATAATCTTTAGGGTTAGTTGTCATGCAAAAGGTACTCTTTCCAAGATTTTACTGGGATTTTATTTAAATTAAGATCGGTTAGGCAAATTAAGAAAAGCTGAGCTATTTGCAAATTAGTGATAAGAGGCACATTATAGTCAATTGCAAGACGCCTAATGGTATAGCCATCAGTCATGATATTAGGTTCTCGGTTAGTTGGAATATTAATAATTAAATCCAAGTTTCTTGAAGAAATAGCGTTTTTAATATTTGGATTTGAAAGAACGCTTGTTTTGTGAAGAAATCGGCTGGCAATACCATGATTGGCTAGAAAATCATGAGTGCCTTCTGTGGCATATAATTCAAAACCTAAACTATCTAACTTTTGAATAGAGGATAGTAGTTTTGCTTTTTTTTCGCCGCCAATACTTAAAAGAATTCGTTTTCCAAGAATTTTTTGACCCGTTGATAGCCAAGACCTATAAAAAGCTTCTAAAAAAGTATCTCCAAGACAGCCTACTTCACCGGTAGAGGTCATTTGCACTTGAGCTACAGGGTTAGAACCCTTTAAACGGTGATAGGAAAATTGAGAGGTTTTAACCCCGACATGATTAAGCTCTAAGGTTTCAATTTTAAGAGGCTTATTTTTCCCGAGAATGGCCTTAATCGCAATATCAATGAAATTGCAATTTGTCACTTTTGACACAAAAGGGAAAGAACGGGAGGCTCTCGCATTGCATTCAATCACTTTGATAGCATTATCTTTGGCTAAAAACTGAATATTGAAAGGCCCTGTTATATTCAAAGCTTTAATGATACTTTCAGTGTCTTTTTTTGCGCGCCTTATAGTTTCAAGATAGACTTTTTGAGGCGGGATTACAATAGTGGCATCCCCTGAGTGGACGCCTGCGTTTTCAATATGCTCAGAAATGGTTTGGATAAGGATTTTTCCCTCTTTTGCCACCCCATCAATTTCAAGCTCTTTGGCATTCTCAATAAATTGTGATAAAACGACAGGATGACCTCTCGAATAAATTTTAGCTTCTTCTAAAAATTTTTGGAGATCATTGGCATTATCGATCACGTTCATGGCTGAACCCGACAAGACATAGGAGGGCCTAAATAAAACGGGGAAGCCTACTTTTTCAGCAAACGCTTTTGCTTCAGAAGTTTCTTTAACCTCTGTCCAAAGAGGTTGATCGATTTTAAGATGATTTAGAAGGGATGAAAATTTTTTTCTATTTTCAGCTAAATCTATAAATGAAACCGGCGTTCCCAAGATGGGATAATTAGACCCCTCTAGCTGCAAGGCTAAATTATTGGCAACTTGACCACCGACGCTTAAGATAATGCCCTTTAAATTTTCAAAATCCGCGATATCTGAAACACGCTCAAGCGTTAATTCTTCAAAATATAAACGATCCGATTCATCAAAGTCTGTCGAGATTGTTTCAGGGTTGGAATTGATGATTATCGTAGTCTCGCCAAGCTCTTTTAAGCTCTTTAGCGCATTTACGGCACACCAATCAAATTCAACTGAGGAGCCGATGCAATAGGGTCCAGACCCTAAAACAATGATACCCGGGTTCGCTGAGGGGCGAATATCATGTGAACTTCCATGATAAGTCATGTAGAGATAATTAGTATCAGTTGGAAATTCACCTGCTAGTGTGTCGATTTGCTTAATGACAGGCTTTATGTTTAGTTGAAGCCTTTTTCGTCTGATGTCTTTTTCGGACTCATTTCGAAAATCGGCAATGGCTGCATCAGAAAATCCCAATTTTTTGGCAGCCAATAGGTGTCTTCTATCCAATTCAGAAATTTCTCTTAGAATTATTTCCATTTGATAGAGGCTATGAAGGTGGTGTAAAAACCATTTATCAATTTTTGAATATCTATAGACTTCATCGACGCTGCCGCCTTGAGAGAAGTATTGATAAATGGCAAATAAACGCCTATCGGTTGCTTGAGTATGCTTAATTTCGTTTATAGGGTCAGGAATAGCATGAGGGTATTTTGAAATACCTGTAGACCCAATATTTAACATCCTGATAGCTTTTTGAATAGCTTCCGGAAAAGATCTTCCAATTGCCATGACTTCGCCAACGCTTTTCATTTCAGAGCCGATGGTTCGAACCGCTGATTTGAATTTTTGAATATCCCATCTTGGCATTTTAACAACGACATAATCCAAAGCGGGTTCAAAAAAGGCGTTGGTTTTTTGAGTAATATGATTTGTTAGCTCATGAAGGAGCTTTCCTATTGATACTTTAGCTGCAATAAAGGCGAGCGGGTATCCTGTAGCCTTTGATGCCAAGGCGCTTGATCTTGAAAGCCTCGCATTCACTTCAATCACCCGATAATCGCCTGTCGGGTGAAGGGCATATTGAATGTTGCATTCGCCGATAATTCCAAGGTGGCGAATGGTCTTTAAAGCCACTTCGCGTAAGAGATGATATTCCTGATTCGTTAAAGTTTGCGAAGGGGCTATGACAATGCTCTCCCCTGTATGAATACCCATAGGGTCAAAATTTTCCATGTTGCAAACAGCGACTGCATTATCAGCTGAATCTCTTAAGACCTCGTATTCAATTTCTTTCCAGCCTTCCAAATATTCTTCGATGAGGATCTGCGGCGCTTTGGAGAGAACTTCTTTGGCGGCTTGGATTAGCTGCGATTCATTAGTGATAATGCCCGATCCAAGTCCTCCAAGAGAGAACCCGGCTCTCATCATGATGGGGTATCCGATTTCATTGGCGGCATGCAAAGCTTTTTCCACATCTTTTGCGGCAAAACTTTTTGGGGTATGGACTCCGATTGAAATCAGGGCTTCCTTAAAAAGTTGCCTATCTTCGGTTAAACGAATAGTTTCTATGGGAGTTCCAAGAACTTGGATGTTGTATTGATGAAAGATATGGGCATCATGAAGCTCCATGCCAAGATTTAGAGCGGTTTGTCCTCCAAATCCTAAAAGGATAGCGTCAGGTCTTTCTTTTTCGATTATTTGAGTGACTATATCAAAACTTAATGGTTGGAAATAGACTTGATCTGCCAGGCCATCATCGGTTTGAACCGTGGCAATATTTGGGTTGATCAAGACGGTTTGCATGCCTTCTTCTTTTAAGGCTTTAATGGCTTGAGATCCCGAATAGTCAAATTCTCCGGCTTGGCCGATGGTTAGAGCGCCTGACCCAAGAATCAGGACTTTGCTGCCTTTTTTTAGCGAGGATAATGTCATAATGATGCTGTAAATTGTTCAAAAAGCCATTCGGTATCGGTAGGTCCGGGAGCGGCTTCCGGATGAAACTGAACTCCGGAAAAAGGGTAATGAAGGTGCTTAATGCCTTCAACGGTATTGTCATTTAGATTTTTAAAACTAACAATCCAATCGGATGACAAGGAGTCCTCTTTAATGGCATAACCGTGATTTTGACTTGTCATATAGCATTTTTTAGTGCTTAAATCCATACAAGGCTGATTATGTCCGCGATGTCCATAGGGAAGTTTATAAGTTTTTGCATCGGTTGCAAGAGACAAGATTTGAACTCCAAGGCAAATGCCGAAAATGGGCTTTTTTTTACGCATGGCTTTTTTTAATATGACAATCGTCTCTTTATAATCTTCCGGATTTCCGGGGCCATTTGAGAGAAATACTCCATCAAAGTCTTCTTGGCTGTAATCATAGTTGTAAGGGACTCTTTTAATGATTAATGGGTGCTTTTGCAAATTCCGAAGAATATTTGTCTTCATTCCGCAATCAACCGCAATGATTGTTTTACCTTTTTGCCCGTAGATCATAGGTTCTTTAATCGAAACCTCTTTTCCAAAAAAGGTTTCTGTCTTTAATTCAAACTCTTTTTGAATGAACTCTCTTTCTGAAATAACCCCTTTTAAAGTTCCTTTTTCTCTGATGACTTTAGTTAAAGCTCTTGTATCGACTTCCATTATAAGTGGAATGTTTTGCTCATTTAACCATTCTAAAAAGGACTGTACCCCGGTATTATGGCTCCAATTTTGACAGATATTTGAAACTACAACCCCTTTTGCAAATATTTTTTCAGATTCGAAATAGCTTTTTGAGGGAACTCCGTAATTTCCTATTAACGGGAAAGTGAAAACCAAAATTTGTCCGGCATAAGAGGGGTCGGTTAAGGAAGCTTCATAACCTGTCATTCCGGTTGTGAAAACAACCTCTCCCACTAAGGATCCCTTCAGCCAATTTGGGGATATTCCGGAAAAGGTTTGTCCATTTTCGAGAATTAAAAAACTGTCATGGAATAAAGAGGTGTCCAAAAATTCACTGACATCTAATGGAGGTTTGCCTAAAAGAGGGGCCGGGGCTAAAAGTTCCATTTGAATCCAAAGTCATTGCATTTTTGTCTTATGATTTAAGTACTATCTAAAGAAGTAAATCAAGTTGACCGACGATAATGTGTTAAAGGATAATTTCATCAATGTCAATTCTTTTTTTTTCGTACTCTAAAATTTTAAATCAGAATGGCTTTTGAAACCTTTAAAAAAGACGATTTTGATAAGCTTCCCATCCTTCTTGACGATATTGTTTTGCTGAATTTATTGGGTCATGAGATTGATAAATCCCTCTACCGACAATGATAATGTCAGACTTCCTATTTTGAATGACTTCTTTTGGATTTAGATATTGTTGTCCGAAAGCATCTTTGCCTTCACCTAAAATGACACCGGGAGTCATTGTGATAAATTTAGGGTTTAGGGTAAGTCTTTTACGTGCGATAAAACCTATTACAAAATCTTGAAAATCTTCAGCCATTTGAATAGTTTTTTTTGCATAGCTTTCATCTGTCAAAGCTTGTACGGAACTAAGTTCAGGAATTAACAGAAGGCCTCTTTCATTTTTTTTACCGCCCTCTCTTAAAGCCTTGATTTGATCCGGTCCAACAAGTGTGTGAGCATTAGTTAGATGAGCCCAGGAAGCGATTTTAAAAATACCTCCCTCATATTGCATTAAAGACGTATTGCCAATATCTGCAAACTTACGATCTTCAAAAAGAATAAAGCGATGTTTTTCAGCAAGTAATTGCAGTTTTTTGATTAGCTCCAAATCAAAATCCGAGACAATATCAATATGTGTTTTAAAAACGCAAATATAAGGACCAATTGTCTCTGCAAGATTTAAAAGTTCATTTTTTGATCTGACATCTGCTGCCAGGGCAAGATTAGTTTTTTTTTCGTCCATCAAATAGAATAGGTCTTTCGCAAGAGAATGCTTGGTTAAAGAAGCTCTTTCACGGTAGCTAAGAGGCTTTAAGTTTTCTTTAGAGGAGGTAATTGTTTCAGTGTTCAATTTTCGTTCATGGTTTAAAATAGAAAATATTTTAGAGACATTTAAAACGGAGTGAACCTTTATCCCCATCTCTTTTAGCTCTGATAAATCGCTTTCTTCTCGATCGACAAAACAAATCGCATCTTTAATAATAAGTCCTTTCTCTTTCAATTTTTTGGCAACTTCAATTAAACTACCTCCCGTTGTCACGACATCTTCCACCAGGATGACCGTATCATTTTCTTTATATATCCCCTCGATCAGCTGCTGGGTGCCATGCTCCTTAACCTCCTTACGAACCATGATCATGGGTAAATTTTTCAAAAGAGCAATGCCCGTGCATAAAGAAAGGGCCGCATAAGGCACGCCTGCAAGACTGTCAAAAGGGATATTTGAAATTTTTTGCCACATCAAATAGCACATTTGGGAAAGAGTTTTCGGATAGGAGATCGCCCTTCTTAAATCGACGTAGTAAGGAGAAATGGAGCCATTTTTAAGTTTAAAAGATCCGAATTGAATAGCTCCCATTTCATGGAGTTCAAGCGACACTTTTTCTAAAAGTCGATCTTGATTATCGAATTCAAAATCAGAGGGATTCTCTCTAAGGTTAATCTCAAGACTCATACCTGTTCTCCATTAAGATTCTAAGCAAATTGGCTTAAAGGGGCTTATTTAGGAAGGAGTCTAAAGAATACTCATTAAATGACAAGATAATTTTGGATGAAGATCCTTCATTAATCTTGGCTTGACAAAAACTTTATTCGACTTTTTTGAATGGATCCAATGAGCGCTTGGCTTGCGGCAGAAAGATGCTTTTCTTTTAACTTTTTATAAATGCCCTTGGTTTCTTTACTTCCTAAAATGACAACCGCTTGATCATAATTGGCTGCATGGCTCTTCGGATTCACATGAGTGGGGTAGGGAGCCTTTATTAGGGAGGCAGAAGGCGGCAGAAATGGAAAAAGGCCTTTTTCAAGGTATTCAGGGGTAGTATTAAAATCTCCGGCGATAATTATATCTATTTCGCCTTGGGTTTTTTGGAAAATTAAACCTATGGTTTGAGCTAAGAGTTCAAGAGCTGTTTTAGGAAACTGGGAGGGGCATCCGCTAATGTGCGCTCCTGCTATGATCATTTTTTCCCGGGTTTCTTTATCCTCTATTATAGCATAAGGCAGAACAAAATTTTTTCCTTTATCGAAATCTTCTCTATCATAATACTGCGAAAAAAAAGTTTGGCTTTCATGAATTGTAAATTTTTCCGTATTGATCATAAGGGCTGTCACATTCCATCTTTCGTTCCAATTAGTCGGTCTATTATTTAGATGACTAACTAAGAAAAAAGTGTTTAATCCAAGTTTTTCTACCTTTTTAATTAAGTCAGAATAAAAAAGAGAATAACCTTCTACAATAATTTGTATATTGACCTTTCCTTCAACGAATCTCTTAGCGATTACTTTGATTTGACTCTTAATTTTTCTCCTAAGTGCTTCTTCTAACACCCCTTTTTCAAAGGGATTGCTTACATAAAGATGGGTTTGACGAAAAGGGGGTTTTTCTCCTATTCCAAAAAAGGAATGAAACTTGGGGTTGCTAATATTCCAAGCATTTATCACATGGCCATTCACTTTTAAACCCACTTCTACATGATCGCTTTGGACTTCTGGATCAAGCGGGTTCGATTCGTCAAAGGGAAGGATGGGAGTAAACGAGTCTTGAGAAAATAATTTAATCGGACGTGCTTCTTGCATTTAGAATCTCACATTAATTTTTATTTTAATTTATAAAAACAACTCAAATAAACGGATAGTAAATTTTCTTGCCTATATTTGACAAATTAATTATTTGTTGTTTTTTGGAGGGGTGTTATGAATGATTCGCTTATAGTTTATGAAAGCCCTTATTCTGTCTTGGAAACCACTGATAGAATTAAAGAAGTTTTGAAAAAAAAGAGTATAAAACTCTTCACTCTTATCGATCATTCCGTGGAAGCTAAGGATAACGGATTGGATTTAAATGAAGAGAAACTCCTTATATTCGGTGATCCGAAAGTAGGCACTTATTTGATGCAAGAAAATCCGGAAATCGGCCTTGAGCTCCCTTTGAAAATTCTTATTTGGGGGGAAAATGGCAAGACTCGGATTGCGCACCAAAATTTAAACGCTTTAAAAAACCGCTACAACATTGTCACTCATGCAAAAATACTTGAGAACATGTCTTTAGGATTGCCGCAATTGATCACCCATAGTCTTAAATAAAGGTTTCTATGAGCACTAAAAAACTTGATCAAACTTTGCTTGGAAAATGGAAAGTGATTGGCTGTCAGTTAAATGGTGTTTGGCTTCCAGCTCCCATTTTTGAGCATTTTATTTATAGTTTTCCGGATACGAATAATTTCAGGTTGGATTGGTCGGAGTTGACTTTTCCTCAGTATGTGGGAGGCTTTCCTAAAAGTGAATCCGGAAAAATCAAAATCAAAAAAGGCTCTAATCAAATCGATTTAATCCCAAGCAGCGGGCCTTTCCAAGGAAAAACCTTTAAAGGCATCTATGAGCTAGATCATGATATTCTAAAAGCAAATTTCGGACTTCCCGGAAAGGATCGTCCTTGCCAGTTTTCAGCGGGACAAGGACAGGTCTATGAGATTTGGCAAAGGCTTTAAACCAAAGCGACGGGCCAATAAGCAACAATTTTTTTAAGCGGTTCAAAAACGAATTCGTCGTTAAATGAAATATTAGCGGCAGATTGGGTTTTAGTTCTGAAGCTTAATTGGCATAAAAGCTTTTAAGAGATTAAGTCTATTGGCCGGATCCTTTTCTATAAAATGAAATAGCTTATTCTTAAGGTCTATTTGTACAATGATCTCGGCGCTATTATTAAAATTCTCCTGGTCGTAGGTGATTACTTTAAGAACGAGCTGATCTTTCCCGCCCGGGGTTAATGAAGCAGCATTTGAAAAAGTTACTTTTGGAATATTCTCTAGTTTTAACTCATCTTTTAATTGAATATTGCTAATATCCTTTAAATCTCCAAATAAAAGCAAAGAAGAAGAAGCGACAAATTCCCTTGCGTCTTCTAAAGGATGGTCGTCCTTTATTTCTTTTGTCACGTGAGCGAGTAAACTTGCAAAATAAAGAGTCGGCTCGCCAATTGAGGAGAAAAAAGCGCCTCCATCTTCAAATTTGCCTTCGCCAGTTTCTTTAAGCTCATTTTCATTATCTTTAAAAGTAAGAAAAGGCTTTAGATGCTTATCAATATTGAATCTAAACCCTACGAGCCGATCCGCTATGGCCCCCATGCAAACAAGAGAAAGATAGTCTTTGTCTTCTCCAAATTTGGCATTGATAAGCTCAACAATTGGTAAAGTAACGTCAAATAAGTTGTCCATTCTATTTTCCTTAATAAATACTGAAGCATCATAGAGGCTTCAATGATTACCTACAGCGAAAAAATTCTTTCTTGTTTAAAAAATTCGAGACTTGGAAATGTGACATTACTAAAAAAAATAAATCATGGATAAAAATTATCCATGATAAAGATCTTATTTAGGGCGAATGATAGGTTAAAGTCGTCCTAAAAGCATTAAAATGAGCACGATAATTAAAATCGTTCCTATCACACCGCTTGGACCATATCCCCAGCCGGAACTGTAAGGCCAAGTAGGGATGGCGCCTAAAAGCAATAAAATTAAAACAATGATAAGGATTGTGGTTAGCATGGGATCCTCTTATTTTGAAGTTTTTTTGGGAACTTTTGCCCCTTTTTTACGAGCTTCTGAAAGACCGATCGCAATAGCTTGCTCCCGGGAAGTCACTTTCTTATGACTTTTCCCTGATTCAAGCTTGCCTTCTTTCATTTTATGCATGGCTTTTTCGACAGATTTCTGAGCAGCAGGTCCATATTTTGTCATAATACTCTCCTAATAAATAGCTTAAATTATATTTTTAAAATTTAGCATTTACCAAGAAGGCACACTTCTTTAAATGAGACATAACAAAATATCATAATTATGGGAAATCAATACTTTCTTTAGAGAAAAAAGCCTCTTGTTTTCAAAGATGAAAACAAGAGGCTTTTAATCTAATTAGTCACTACTAAAGTCCATTGTGAAGCTTTGGCTTGTTTGACCGCAAATGGTGGTAGCTGTCACAGTTACATTCCAAATTTGAGACCCGTTCGCAGTCCCGCTAATGAGGCCGGTGGCCGGGTTAATGCTGGATCCCGGTGGAAGCCCTACTGCCGAAAAAGTAATCGGCTGACCGCAAGGGCTCGTAAAGGAGGAAGACACATCATAAGTATATGGGTCTCCCCCTAAGCTTGGAAGAACCAAATCAGGTATCGGGGTTGAAGTCGGAGCAGGACATGGGAACGTCATGTCAAAGCTTTGACTTGTCTCGCCGCA
>NZ_CCEJ010000002.1 GCF_000750955.1 Criblamydia sequanensis CRIB-18
GATGGCAGAAAAATTCGTTATGACGAAGCCAAAGACGGGGAACCTGGACATGAAGGTAGGGATCATTATCATTGGTATAATACGGATCCTAGTAAAGAAAAAGGGAAAGATTATTTGAACTCAAATGGAGAACCTTGTAGGAAATCAAGCCATGAATCTCATTTATATTCATGTGAAGAATCAGAAGAAAATTGATGAGGTTGTGTGAATTTAGCTAAATATCAATCGTATTTTCATGACGGCACATTAATAGATATAATTCATATAAAAAATACTGTTGAAATATCTATCTCTAGTTGTGAAATTGACCTAAACGATTTAGAAAGAAAAATTCCTTTAGCACATGATGGTACTATAAGAGGAAAAATAATAGTAAAAAAAAATATAAAGGTACTAATTGATAAAAAAAATATTCCTTTGAATGAATTAAGAATGTTTTATGACCGCGCTGAGATTTTGAACCTAAATGTTTCTAAAAATGAAATAAAAATATTTCTTTTATGGAAAACTTTACGGCCAGTAGTTAAAGATGAAAAGTATTCAGAATTAAAAATAGAAGCCGAAGAAATTTATTTTGAAAACATTCCAACCCTTCTAGATCCCTTCGAATTTACAGAGCCCTCTCTTTCCGAGTATGCAACACGTTCTCACTATCATCAACTTAATCCGGAAGTCAGTAGTAAAGACAACAAATATTTAGATAAAGAGGGCAATCCAACTGCTCAAGGAAGCTTAGCTTCATATTTAACTGATTCAATAAAAATCAAAAGCAATGATTTTAGTTCAAACTATAATGAAAAATTACCAATTTCCAAATATGAAATGGAGTTTCATGATGGCAATCTAATTAATATCGAGCATAAAGACCAAAATCTCACTTTAACAATTATAAGTAGCGAGCTGAAGACTAGAATAGTCGACATAGATAATATCAAGGTATCTTTTGATAATAGAATTAAAGGGAACCTTCATTTTGATGAAGTAACTAAAATCTTAAAGTGGGGCAAAGATTTTCAAGGACCACTCAATATGTTTTCTGATTTTGCCAGTATCTACTACTTAAAGTTTTATGAAGGGGGAGTAGTACTTAGCGTAATATGGGAAAGGTATTTTCCTCGTTTTCAAGAATTGAAAAATGACAAATTTCAGATCGAAGCAAAAAAAATTTATTGGGAATCTTTACCTAATCTAGAAGATTAATTTCTGACAACTAGTATTTAGATGAGTGGTTAATGAATATTCATAAATATGAAGCTTATTTTCACGATGGGACTCTTGTTGAAATCGATCAAAAAGAAAATAACGTAGTACTTTCTATGATCAGCTCTGAAATGTACCCGGATGAAATGAAAGACCCAATGCTGCTCTCTTATGATAATAAAATAAAGGGAAAATTGCATTTAGACAAAGTGAAACGAATTACGATGGATGGAGAGACTATCTCTCTAATCAATATGCTTTATGATAGTGGAGAAATTTTTGATTTAGAAATTAAAGAAAATAAAGTTACAATAGATGTGATTTGGGAAACTTATAGACCCCTAATGAAAGTTGAAGAAGATTCTAGGATTGAAATAATTGCAGAAGCTATTTATTGGGAAAACATTCCCAACATGGTAGATCCCTTCTGGTTTAAAGAACCAAGCCTTCCTGAATTCGCCTCTAGACCTCACTTTCACCATCTAAATCCGGAGGCGAAAGATAAGAACGAAAAATATTTTGATAGAAACGGAAACAAAGTGGCTCAAGGATCAATAGCCTCATGTCTTATTCCTTCAAAATTAAACACTATTCCTCCTAAAGAGGTTACTTTTGGATTTATTCCTGAAATACCAATTAGCGAATATGCGCTAGAATTTCATGATGGAGAGTTGTTAGAGATTGAACAGATTCACGACAATATTGCCATGACAATTACAAGTGCAGAAATAAAGCCTGAGATTATCATTAAAGATGCTTCTCTTGTTAAAAATGGAAGAATGAAAGGTAAACTCCATTTTGAGACAGTTCTTTTTTTAACTAAAAACAGAATGGCAGTGCCTGAATTAAAAATGGAAGCTGAATTTGGAGATATAGACTATATAAAATTTATTAGCTCTAATCGTCTAAAAATTTCTATTTGCTGGGAAAGCTATTTCCCCTCTTATCGAAGTATGGGATGTGATCTTATTGAAATTGAAGCTAATAAAATTTACTGGGAACCGCTTAACTAAAAACTAGACATTGGTTAATTATCAATCCGAAGACTCCGAGAAGGCCCCTTGAATTTAGCTAAATATCAATCTTATTTTCATGATGGCTCTTTGATGGATATCGAACAATTCGGAGATGAGATCACTTTCTCAATGATAAGTGCCGAAATTCCTCCAAACGATGTGTTTAAAATTAAACGTTTGATGGCTCTTTCCTTCGATAATAGAATTAAAGGTAAGCTTAGATTAAAGGACATAAAAACTGTAAAAATTGATAATAAAATATTCCAAAAAAAATTAAAGATGTTTTTTGAATGTGCAGATATTTTTAAGCTTAAGATCAAAGAAAGTATCACTTTACAAGTCATTTGGGAGAATTTTAGAGTTGATAAGGGAGAAAAAGGATTTTCAACAATTGAAATAGATGCGGGGAGCATTTATTGGGAAAATATTCCTGATCTTCTTGATCCTTTTTGGCGCACTGAGCCTTTCTTACCAGAATATGAAAATAGAGCTCACTATCATCGTTTGAACCCGAAAGCAACAGGAAATAGAAACAAATATCTAGATAAAAATGGTAATGGGGTATCTCAAGGTAGTAATGCTTCTTGTCTGCTTCCAAATAATTTTATCGAAAAAAATTTTTCCTGGAATAAGGTTATTTCACCTAATATTGGTGCTCTAAAAATTTTAAAAAAATATGAAATGGAATTTCATGATGGCATTCTTGTGGATATAAAAGAAAAAGATAAAGATCTTTCTCTAGTTATTATCAGTGCTGAAATCAATACCAACGTTAGAATCAACGACATTCCTTTATCACAAGATAGACGTATCAAAGGAGTTTTGCATTTCAAAAAAATAAAAAATATTATCTATAACTACAAATTTTTTGAGGGTGTCTTGAAAAAGTACTCTGATTGTGGGGACATAACTTATTTCAAAATTGAAGATAATAAAGTTTTCTTGGATGTTATATGGGGAACTTTTAAACCTCATTTTAAAGAAATTGCGAACTCCAGTTATGAAATTGAAGCCGAGGAAATTTACTGGGAACCTGTACCAGATTTAAACGATCCTAATTGGTGATAATGAAAAGGTATGTTTACGAATATAATTTCTAAAAACTAACATTAGATATAATTGGCATAAAGACCTCAGTAGGCATCCCGACGGCCAGCTCGTTTTTATCCCATCTTTACTTACCGCAGGTTTTGTCACAGCCGAATGCATCGCAGGCACACTCATAGGAGCCGCCCTTGGCTACGCTGCCTATGAAAGCATGTCCAAGCTAAACGAGCTCTCTTGGCTTCCTAAAGATCCCTTTAACCATCCCGATTGGGAAGATGTCGGACATCCTGAAGCAAAAGCCCATGGACATCATGATTTTCTGAATAGAGAAGACGGTAAAAAAATTCGTTTTGATGAAGCCAAAGAAGGGGAGCCTGGACATAAAGGTAGAGATCTTTATCATTGGTATAATCCTACATCCAAAGAAGATAAAGACTATTATTTAGATGAAAATGGAGATACTTGCGGTAAATACAGTGAAGAATCCCATTTATATCCAGATGAAGCCCCTGACAAATAGTTTGAGGACAGTAATGAATATCCAAAAATATCAAGGTTATTTCCATGATGGTATACTTGTAGACATTCAGCAAGAAAATGATAATGTCACTATCGCTCTTATAAGTTCACAAATAAGTCCTGTTAATCTTTTAGATGATACAATACGAGGAAAATTACATTTAGATAACATTGAGAAAATTGTAGTTGATGGTTCAATAAGACAAACAATTAAGATGCAATATGATAACGGTGATTTGTTTGGCTTAGAAATTGAAGAACATAAAGTCACTTTAGTTGTGATTTGGCAAACTTTACGACCTATTAAAAGGATAGAAAATGATTCCAAAATTGAAATTGAAGCAAAAAAAATTAATTGGGAAAATATTCCTAACATGCTTAACCCCTTTTGGTTTAAAGAACCTGGACTTCACGAATATAAAAACAGGGCACATTACCACCATCTGAACACAGATGCCAAAGGTAGGCATGATAAGTATTTTGATAAAAATGGAATGAAAGTGGCTCAAGGATCCTTAGCCTCTTGTCTGGCTCCTTCGAAATTAAACACTATTCCTTCTAAAGAGGTCTCAAATAAATTTATTCCTGAAATACCTATTAGCGAATATTCGCTAGAATTTCATGATGGTGTCTTAATTAATATTGAGCAATCTAAGAATAATATTGTCATGACTCTTATGAGTGCAGAAATAAAACCAGAGGTAACAGTAGAGAAGATCCTACTTTCAAATGATAGGAGAATTAAAGGTAAGCTTCATTTTAATAATGTTCTGAGAGTTCTTAAAAATGGTTTTTTGTTTACTAAACCTATTGTCATGAAGAATGAATTTGGAGATGTCTCCTATATCAAATTTATCAGTTCTGAAATTGTAGAAATTAGCCTAAGTTGGGAAACCTATTCTCCTCATTTTCGCGAGCTTGGAGGTAATCATTTTCAAATCGAAGCAAAAAAAATTTATTGGGAATCTTTGCCCAATCTAGAGGACTGAATTTCATTCCATAATTCCAATATTTGCAGTGAATTTATGAAAATGGATCTAAAGAAATAATTATTCTGATGGAACATATGAGTATGCAACTGTTTAAATATTATTTAGAGTATAATAAAACTTACCCCTATTTCATAGATCATATGAATTGGGGAACAGCATTATCCAAAGAAATAACAAAAAATATAACCTTCGAAAAAGGAAGATTTTTTACTTTATTAGTAGAAACTGCTGATTTAGAAAAAATGTACGATTTTCGGCATGGGGGTATACTTCCTCAAAATAAACCTCTAAAAAGTCATCCTACATTTGTTCAATGTAAATATGTCCCTCTTCCAAGAATTATTGAAACAGAGGTTTGCAACTATGTATTTGATTTTTTGTCTGAACAGTCTGAAAGAATAGTTATTTTCGAAGACTTTGAACTGCGCCCATATGATAAAAACCTTGAAAAAGAAGGGTTGCAATTATCCATCCACAATGACGAAGTTTATTATATAGCTTCTTCAGGAGTCAGAAAAGAATCTGTTGATTCAGCTGTTTTTTCCACCCAGTCAGCTTGGCATTCTGTGATGGTAATGGCAAACAAAATTTCCAATTTACCAAAAAATCTTACCCAAAAAGACTTTCAAAATATTTGTGAAAATGTTTCTCAAATAGCAACCACCGCTTATGATGGGGAAGGTTTTGTATTTTGGGAAAAGTAAAATAAATCCTTTAAACCTCAGTGAAGATTCTTATGACAACGTTAATGAACATCCAAAAATATGAAGCTTATTTTCACGATGGAATATTGGTAGATATAGAGCAAAATAGAGAAAATGTGACGATATCGCTAATTAGCATGCAAATGAATCCAGAAGATCTAGTCGACAATATCACACTTTCTTATGATAGAACCATTAGAGGAAAACTGCATTTAGATAAGGTAGAGAATATTAAAATTGATGGCAAGGTTTGTACTGATCTAAAAATGCTATTTGATAACGGAGATATTTTTAGCTTAGAAATAGAAGAACATAAAGTTATCTTAGATGTGATTTGGCAAACTTTAAGACCAAAACGAAAAATCGAAGAAGATTCTAGAATTGAAATAATGGCAGAAGAGATTTATTGGGAAAATCCCAACATGGTAGATCCCTTCTGGTTTAAAGAACCAAGCCTTCCTGAATTCGCCTCTAGACCTCACTTTCACCATCTAAATCCGGAGGCGAAAGATAAGAACGAAAAATATTTTGATAGAAACGGAAACAAAGTGGCTCAAGGATCAATAGCCTCATGTCTTATTCCTTCAAAATTAAAGAATGTCCCTCCTGAAGCGCTTCCTCATGAATCCATACCGGAAATACCTATTAGCGAATACGCCCTAGAATTTCATGATGGGGAATTATTAGATATTGAACAAAATCAAGACCATATAGCTTTGACAATCTTAAGTGCAGAAATAAAGCCTGAGATTATCATTAAAGATGCTTCTCTTGTTAAAAATGGAAGAATGAAAGGCAAACTTCATTTTGATAGAGTTCTCTTTGTAACTAAAAATAGAAAAGTAATGGAGGAACTAAAAATGGAAGCTGATTTAGCTGAAATATCCTATATAAAGTTTTTCAGTAATAATCAGTTAGAAATCTCTATAAAGTGGGAAAGCTATTTTCCAACCTATCATAGACTTAAAAGCGATCTTATTGAAATTGGTGCGCAAAAGATTTACTGGGAACCGCTAATCTGAAAATAGAGTAGATTTTTCTAATAATACCCCATGTATCTCCTGTTTAAAGAAAGATGAATTTACCTCGATGGTACATAGGAGGTTAAGTGATCATGAAACTGTCAAACATTATTTAGAGTTTAATAAAACTTATCCCTATTTTATGGTAAGCGTCGTCTGAAGAGCAGGTTGAATTAATATAAACAATCCGATAAGGAATTTCTTTTAAAGGTTAAAGCATTTGAGCTCCTGGGTTTAGCCAGGAGCTTAAATAAAAAATTAGCTTAAACTTGGAGTAAGGCCAACCTGTTTTAATTGTTCAATCGCTTTTTTGTTGTTATATTTAATAGCCACATCTAAGGCATTTCCTGATTTATCGCCTTTAGAAAAGAGGTCAATATTTAAGATGGAAGCCTTTTCGATTAAGAATTGAAGCAGCTCATTTTGTTTATCGCTTGCCGCCACTTGACGAAATAGTAAGTTGAAATTCCTTTCAAGAAATGAATGTTTCGGTGAATTTGGCAAAGACCTATTATTTATAAGTTGTTTCAATTGCAGAACAGCCTCATTATAGCGAAATAGTCCGGAAGAGAGTTCTTCTAGGCTTCCAAAATGGGCTTCGAATCTCTCTTGGCCTTCGATGACTTCCCTTACTAATCTTTCAACAGTAAGTCCCTCGTAGAGGCACATATTTTTAAGGTGAGTAGGCTTTAATTGATTTTGATGGAGCAGCAGGTTTGTTAAAATATAAAAAGTTCTGCCATTACCATCGTGATAGGGATGCAATAACATCAAAGTTCTCAGAGTAGTCACAATGATTTTGATTTTCTCTTCTTCGGAAGAACTATCTTTTATTTGGTCAAAATAAGATTGCAGCGTTTGAAGGATTTTGTTTTTCTTTTCAGCGGGGTCGTCAATTATAGAAAATAATCCAAAAGGTGAGTAGTCATAGGAAGCATCTTTCCATTGTTTGTCATCACGGTAACGAAGAAGCAGCTCTTTTTGGATCCTTTCAAAAGTTTCATTTCTGTCAGATCCGTTTGTTGCGATAATTTTTTTTGAAACTTGTCCATCTTCTAAGCTGAGATTATCATACGATTCGCTAGAAAGAGAATATTTATCGCATAGAGTAATACCAAGGCTGTTTTTTTGAAGGTGAGCATATTTAGGGGCAGTTTCTGGAGCTGCAACGACCAGGTTCAGAAAGTCTAACCGATTGATCCAGATATCTCGGATTAAGGCTGTAACCCCTTCCTCATCACAATTCCAATTACGTCCGAGCCCAGATGAAGTCGAAGTGGCTTTTCCTTGCAACTCATAGGATAAATGACTGATGGCGCTTTTTTGTATCGCATCTATCTTTTTTAAAAGATCTGAGGCAGTTGTAATGGGTATCACTTTAGAAAATTCAAATTCTGACCAAGCCCTGCAAAAAGCAAGATCATATTTCGGCTCTCGTTTAACATAGTCATGTAGCTTTTCTTGAGGCCTAGCTAGATAGGGTTCATGGTCTACTAAAAAAAGGGTGGGGTGGAGACGATTTTGTGAGGCTTCCATAGATTAATTACCTTAATTACTTTAATAAAGTGTTTTAACGAAAAGATACTAACATTTTTTTAAAAAAAACAAAAGTTAATTTATAAAATTAAAAAATGTGATTGTTTATATTAATTCAACCTGCTCTTCAACCGACGCTTACAAATTAAACTATATTCCATCTAAAGAAACTCCTCTTGAGTTTATTCCCGAAGTACCTATTAGCGAATATGCGCTAGAATTTCATGATGGAGAGTTGTTAGAGATTAAACAAAATCAAGACAATATATCTTTAACCATGTCAAGTGCAGAAATAAGGCCTGATTTCTTGATTAAAGATGCTTCTCTTTTTAATAATGGAAGAATTAAAGGAACACTCCATTT
>NZ_CCEJ010000004.1 GCF_000750955.1 Criblamydia sequanensis CRIB-18
CTTTTGATCACTGTCAAACATCTATCTGAAGCTCAGGGCTTTCAGTGTTTTTTCGCTTTTCAGTTTACTTGTTTTTTTCAACCGTCGTTCGAAAGAAGTTATTAATCTACATGAGACACTCGTTTTTTCGCAAGAGCCTTTTTCCCTTTTTTTATTTTTTTTCTAACAGCTTGATTACATGGCAATTACGCACTGGGGCGTCTCTTCTGACAGAATCGCTTTGAG
Organism: Criblamydia sequanensis CRIB-18; assembly: GCF_000750955.1. NCBI lineage: Bacteria > Pseudomonadati > Chlamydiota > Chlamydiia > Parachlamydiales > Candidatus Criblamydiaceae > Candidatus Criblamydia > Candidatus Criblamydia sequanensis. The sequence goes on from NZ_CCEJ010000004.1 coordinate 226, forward strand.
TTCGCTAAAAGCGGGATTTGAAACATTTGCCCTTTGAAATTCCTTATGTTATAACCGGAATTGAAGACCGGTTTGGAATTTTAAGAACCTTTATCTTCTCCGATTTGATTTTTGATAACTGATAAAGAGCTTTTCCCGGCATGGATTCTTTCAAGTCTCATTCCTAAGATGAAAGAATAGACTCAAGCATCCAAAGGTCTTAAGATATTTAAGAGATATAACGAAATCTCTTTAGAAAGACTGGGGCTAAAACCCTCAGTCTATAAAAAGATCGTTTTGGATAAGCTTGGGTTTTAATAGACTTCTTCCGAAACTCGCTTTGATTGGAAGAATGGGCTGGTTTTATGTAAATTTAGGATAAAAGATGCCAAACCAACTATTTTAACAATTGAATGGAGTTTCGAAAGAAGTCTAATGAACACCCCGAGATGAATCTTTTTACTTTGGCGAGATCTTTGCTTTGATTTATGATTCTCAACTCAATGATTCGCTTAAAATACAAAAGATCTGACGGAAATTGAAAGATTTATAACTTAAACTTAGGAGACACTATGAAGAATCACCTATTAACCTTAATTTTTGGCTTTGGCGCCTTGATGAATACCCATTTGAATGCTGAAGACACAATTCTTGACAAAACAACAGGAAAAGCTTTTCCAGCTTCCGTTTCATTTACGAATGAAGGCACTAACTATAACTTGGAAGCGACCGGCGTTTCAACGAGAACGAAATTTTTTGTAAAAGTTTATAGTGTGGCTCACTATTTGCAAAATTTAGGCGATGTAAATAGTAAAAATATCTTCAATCAAATTTTTAACGACGATAAAGCCAAGCAATTGACTTTGATCTGGGTTCGAGATGTAGATTCAAGAACTATAAAAGATGGCTACATGGATACCTTTAAGAAGGTATTTAGCCATGAGCAGCAAAAAGAGCTTAGCGGGCAAATCGATCAATTCCTTGGTTTTTTTAATGAAAACGCCAAAATTAACGATAAACAGGTGATACGCTGGATTCCCGGCGGCATCATTGAAGTCGAAATCAACGGTGTAAAAAAAGGTCAAGTCAAAAGCGTTGATTTTGCAAAAGCCGTTTGGGGCATTTGGCTTGGAGCAAAGAGCGTTGTTCCAAGAAATCAGTTAGTTTCCCGAGTGAAATAAGACCTTTCTATTATCTCAGGCCATCCACTATGATGGCTTGAGATAATAGAGTATTTCAACAATATGAAAACCGCAATTGTCTCAAATCCTATAATGCTCGGCCATTTTACGGGCCGAGATCACCCTGAGTCTCCTCATAGATTATCTGCCATCCTTACAGCCCTTGAAAGTCAAAATCTTTTGACTGAAAAGAACTTTTTCATAGGAGAGCCAGCCCCTAGGGATTCCCTATTGTACTGCCACAATAAAACCTACGTAGATTTGGCCGAGAAAGAGTCTTCGGAAGCCCCTTTATATGATCCTGTTTTATTATCAACTGGAGACGTAGCGCTGACTTTAAATTCTTTTCAGGCGGCTTTAACGGCGGTCGGGTGCTCTCTTTTAGCGGCCGATCTTGTTCTTTCAAAAAAATTCCCTACCTCCTTTGCGGTCGTTAGACCTCCCGGCCATCATGCGACAGCTACAAAGGGAATGGGCTTTTGTCTTTTTAATAATGCCGGCATTACGGCTAGGCATCTGCAAAAAAAACACGGACTTAAACGAATTTTAATTCTTGATTGGGATGTGCATCACGGAAACGGCACTCAAGATATTTTTTATGAAGACGGGGATATTTTTTACTTTAGCACTCACCAAGAAGATATATACCCTTTCACAGGTTTTTCTGATGAAAAAGGAAAAAACAAAGGTTATTTAGCCAATCTTAATTTCCCTATTTCCCCTGATTTGAACACCAATGAGACGTTCCTTTATGCTTATCAAGATCTTTTAGTGAACGAGATGCGACGTTTTAAACCGGAGTGCATCCTTATTTCCTGCGGGTTTGACGCTCATATTCTTGATCCTTTAGGAGGTCTTAGAATCCGGACAGAAACGTATGAAAAAGCAAGCCGCGCGATTCTAGAAATAGCAAGAGAGCATGCGGAGGGTAGAGTGATTTCTATCTTGGAAGGCGGCTATAATCCTAAGGCTATAGCCGAATGCTCTCTTGCTCATGTAAAAGCTTTATCGAATTAACTGCTCAGTTTTTTCCTAGCCCAAATTTTCATTTTCGGGATGATGTGCTTTCTTTCAAATTCATAAAACTTTCTTTCCATATCTACTTGCAGCCTTGCTTTTGGCGAGCTTTGTAAAAGAGCTAAAGCCTCTTCTGATGGCTCCCAATTCGGAAGATAGCACCCTTCAAAGCCTTCTTTAAACTGATAGGAGGTCTTTTCTACAAACTCGGCTATGCCCTCATCAAACTCAGCGGTTCCTTTATCAAAGTGAAAAGGAGTAGATGGCTTATAAATTTGCTCCCCTCTCGCAAATCCATGCCTAAGATGGCCTCGCTCCATATTTTTAAACTTACCATAAGTTAAATTGGCTAAGTCTCTATATCGTGTATAAACTTCGACGCGTTCACTATGAGGTGAAGTTCCAATAACCCCGGGATCATCGGTATTAAGTGTGAAACCAATCCCTTTTTGGGCAAGTTTTAGTATCGGATGATTATCCTTTTTCCCAAACATTTTATCATTACTTCGCAAGCAGATCTCAACGCCAATTTTATCCCTTATCTCTTCAACGGTTTCCTCCCAATTATCTTCATATTCCAGGCAAAGGAGATGGCCTAAGCGATTGGGTTTAGCTAATGATATGCAATCTTTAATAGCGTTATACATATATTCGGAGGCTGTTACGTTTGCTGTAAGTTCGCCTGCATGAAGGCTTAAAGGAACTATGTCTTTATAAACAGACCGGTTTCTTAGAAAATCCAAAGCCATAAATTGTTTATCCCTATAGCGAAGGGCATTACTTGAATCCTCAGGTCCGGAAACAACCACTCCTACAACTCGGGAGAGTCCTTTTTCAAACTCAAGTTTGATCAATTGAAATGCTACTAAAACATCCGCTAAAAACAGGAGAAGATGCTGGGCTCGATTGATATCAACGTTAATATATCGGCTTCTTGTCGGCTCTAAATGATACTTATAAACACTTTTACTATCATTTTTTTGCGGTTGTAAAAGAGGGTCTATAGAATTAAGATATTCTTCATAAAAAAGCACGGATCTTTTGACAGCAGGCTCTAAAAGAGTGATCCATTTTTCCATAAATTTTGTGAGTTTTATTGGATCTGAAAAAATAGCATCTAAAGTTTCGTCATATTCAAGGTCTAAACTTTCGTCATCTGAGGAACAAGATGAAGACTTGGGGTCATCAAAAGTTTTTATGCTGTCTAAATCCGAACTCACTTCTTCTTCTTCTGCTATGTCTTCTTCTGAGGAGGAAGTATTGCATTGGGATTTCATTTTTGGAAATTGATCTAACAACTTTTCTTTTTCATTTTCTTCAAAAATCGCTTCAAACCCTTTGCTCGTCTCTACGTAGAATAGTTTCTCAATTCTTGCGTATCTTGAAAGGACTTCATAGAATGATTGAGCTGGTATATAGTTAGCGATTCTCTCAAAAACCCCGAACGTTTTAAAAAATTTGCTATGGCATTTCTTCTCTTCAGCGCGAATGGTCACTTTAGCTTTAAACTCTCCTTCAAGAGAGCTATCTTCAGTCAGCATTGAAGCCGGGAAAAACTTCTTTTTCTCTAATTTCTTAAGCTTTTTTTTGACTTCTTCCAGCTGACTTCTATCGTTTTGGCTAAAGCTTGTTTCATTCGTATGGCTATAGTCTTTCGATCCTCTTTTTCTATCGGTGAGCTCTTTTCGTTGGGCCTTTAACTCTTTTAGTTTCGCGTCAAAAGCTTCTTTTTCTTTTGTAGAAATACATTTGAAAGTGTCTTTTTCAAACCAAAGATTCGCATCTTGAGCCCACTTGATCCAAGTTTCGACATTCGGTAAACCGGTCAAATGCAAATGAGTTTCACCCTTGGGCATATGCCGAAAAACTTGTGATAGTTCAAAAGCATCATTGCCTAATTCCTGGAAATAATAATTGATATCTTCAACTGTTGTCTCTCCAGTTTCCAACCTTGTAAGAATACCCTTTAAAAGCTCTTTCTCCAAATCTAACGTGTTGAGACCCAAGCTTACAAGGGTTGTGTCCGTTGGTCCTTGAAAGAGTCTATGATCCCAGCAATTAGGAACAAACTGAAAAGGTAAAGGTGTTGGCGCAAAAGGTGAAGATGTTTGCGCAGAAAAATCAGAAACTTTTCGAAATTGCAAAGGTTGCTTTTGCGCTTCCTCCGGATTATCAAGATAATCCATTATCGCAACAAATTGACCGGAAAGAATATCAGACGTTGGAGAATTGCTTTTTCCATTTATCTCTCGTCCCGCTCTTGACGGCACAGGAACCGGCAGAGTTACTGCTCTTCCATTAAGAGAAGCGGTTGGAACCCCTTCAAATTGATTAAAGAAGGAAGGTATCTGCCTTGGGGATCCATCCCCAGAACTAACTGTAGAGTCATTCATAACAACCTAATTTGTTCATTAGCAAAAAAAATTTTTTTTGACTTTCCGAATAAAACAAACAAACAAAAAATTTTTAATTAATTATTACATTCTTTTTTAAATAAGAAAAAGCTAATAATCAATTTGAGTGTTTTAAAAAGTAGCATGTGCCGGTATTAATAAAAATAATAAATATTTTTGTTAAAGAGCGTATTTTTTTTTATTCTAATTTTTTTCTAAATATGCCGAAAAATATATCTGAATCAATATTTAATTAAAATTAAATTATAGAAATCTTCTTACACACGGTTATAATTTTGATAATTTCTAATTTATATTATTCAATTTAAAATTTTATTGTTAAAAAGGTAGATGCGTCACCATGTCTTGAGAAGTCTTTAAAACACTAACTTCTTATAAAGCTACTATACAAAATTCTAAAGGATAACTGGAAAGAATTTTATGATACACTTGTCCGTACGAGACAATACTCTTCATCAGAATAGGCTTTTTGAGTAATCATGTCACAACAATTTGCTAAATCTTGATATAAACCTGTTAACACTGAATAACTTTAAGTTAAAAAAGAGTTCTTGAAGTCATAACCGAGGGAACAAAATTCCCTCGGTTAAGTTTAGATTGCAAAGAAAAGGTTTTGCTTTCCAAGTTGGGTTAGCGCGCCATCCATGCTGCTAAGCCTGCTAAGAGCAGTAAAGCAACAATGTTTGTTATCTTTATCATCGGGTTGATAGCAGGCCCCGCAGTATCTTTATAGGGATCGCCGACAGTATCGCCCGTCACAGCTGCTTTATGAGCCTCTGAGCCTTTACCGCCGTAGTTCCCTTCTTCAATCAGTTTTTTTGCATTGTCCCATGCACCACCGCCCGAAGTCATGGAAAGGCCGACAAAAAGACCTGTAACCACAACACCAAGCAACATAGCGCCAAGAGTTGCAAAGGCTTCAGACTGTCCTGCATAGGCGCTTACAACAAAATAAACGGCAATGGGAGCTAAAACCGGCAATAAGGAAGGTATTACCATTTCTTTAATGGCTGAACGTGTGAGAAGATCGACCGCGCGACTGTAATCAGGTTTTGCGGTTCCTTCCATAAGTCCTTTAATTTCACGAAATTGCCTTCTAACCTCTACCACAACAGATCCTGCGGCTCTGCCAACTGCTTTCAGGCAGAGAGCGCCGAATAAATAAGGCAAGAGAGCTCCAATGAAAAGTCCTACTACAACGTAAGGGTCTTGGAGTTCAAAGTTCGGAACAATATCCGGAAAATAATGTTTCAAGTCCTCAAGAAAAGCTGCAAAAAGCACTATCGCCGCAAGTCCGGCAGATCCTATGGCGTATCCTTTAGTCACAGCTTTTGTTGTATTTCCAACAGCATCTAAAGCATCTGTTGTCACTCTAATCTCTTTTGGCAAGCCTGACATTTCAGCAATTCCGCCGGCATTGTCTGTTACAGGGCCATAAGCGTCAAGCGCGACAATCATACCGGCAAGAGCAAGCATGGTAGTTGCGGCTACTGCAATGCCATATAAGTTTCCATTATTATATGAAAATAAAATGGCTGCGCAAACAACAATGACTGGGAGAGCTGTAGCTTCCATAGAAACTGCAAGTCCTTGGATAATGTTAGTGCCATGGCCTGTTGTTGAAGCCTCGGCAATGCTCTTAACCGGACGATACTTGCCAAGTGTATAGTACTCCGTGATTTTCATTAAGAGGCCAGTTACTGCAAGACCTGCAAGGGCACAATAAAACAAGTTCAAACCTGTGTAGGCTTTTCCTTCCATGACATACTGGGTGTCAAAACCAATTAGATAATGAGTAACAGCTGCGATTCCAATACCTGAAAAAATAGCCGTTGCGAGCGAGCCTTGGTAAAGGGCTGCCATAATATCTTTTGACTTGCCAAGCTTTACAAAAAAAGTTCCTAAGATGGAAGCTAAAATACATACTGCTCCAATTGCGAGGGGATAAAATAGCATCGTATCCAAGAGATAAGAGAGCCCTCCTGTGAATAAAACGCCTGCAAGAAGCATGGTTCCGACAATTGTTACCACATAAGTCTCAAATAAGTCTGCCGCCATTCCAGCGCAGTCGCCTACGTTGTCACCAACGTTATCCGCAATCACCGCAGCATTACGCGGGTCATCTTCCGGAATTCCGGCCTCAACTTTTCCAACAAGGTCCGCACCGACATCCGCACCTTTTGTAAATATGCCCCCGCCAAGACGAGCAAAAATTGAAATAAGCGACGCTCCAAAACCGAGAGCTACAAGAGGCTCTAAAAGAGCTCTTCCGGTATATCCCATTTCCCTTAAAGTGAAATAATAAAGACTTACACCCAAAAGACCAAGACCGACCACTAGCATCCCGGTGACAGCCCCAGACTTAAAAGCGACATCGAGAGCTTTTTCTAAGCCATGTTTTGCAGCTTCAGCAGTTCTAACATTAGCGCGGACGGATATATTCATCCCCACATATCCTGCAAGCCCTGACAAAAAAGCGCCAATTGCAAACCCAATTCCAACAGCCCAGCCCAAGATCCAAACTAGTACTGCAAAAATAATAAGTCCTACAATAGTAATGATCTGATACTGCCGGTTAAGGTAAGCGCGAGCTCCTTCTTGGATGGCAGTGGCAATAGCTTGCATTTGCTCATTGCCGGCGCTAAGCGACAGGATGCTTCGGATCATATAAATACCGTATGCGAGCGCAAGAAGCCCACATCCTGCCACAAAAGCATATGACAAGTACATAAATTCCTCTTTTTTTTAATTGAACTATCGATTTTTGTTAGAACCCGATTTAAATTTCGAAATTCACATTTCGAAAAATAAAAATGGGGTTCAAATTTTTATGAACACTTCACAAAATACATTTTTAAGCTAAAATCACTTTCTAAATTGATAAATCGACTTTCCTAACGTTTGAAAAAGCATCGCTCTCAAACAAATCTTTTACAAATTAAGTGATAAAAAGCCCGAGACTAAATCCTAGAGCATGCCATAAATCTTGATAATCTTAAAAGTAAAACTTTCTCTTCCGAGAAAGTCTTAATCAATAAGAAAAGCTTTAAGGGTTTCTCTGGTAATAAAGGGGGGAATTTCTTCATTAAAATATTTTGAATAAGGCTCTAGTTTTTCTTTTACTTCGTCTAAAGCTTTAGCGATAGCCGGGTTTAAAAAAAGCAAATCAAAAAATAATTTATTGTTTTGAGTCTCATTTTTATATTTATGGGCGGCTACTGTTTCAACATCTTTTTTTATTTGAAAGGGGTAAGCTTTTTTGATGTTTTGAATATTTTGAAACTTCTTAAGCCATTCTTGCACTTTTACAAGCTCTAACTGTTGTTTTTCAATTTGTTCACTAACATGCTTGAGATCTTTTTTGAAAGCTATACTGCTTGACGAATAGGGATTGATTAAATCAAAATTCTTTTTACAAGCTTGAAGAAAGCTTTCTCTTTTTAATTTTAATTGCTGAAGCTTCCTAGGACACCAATTCGGTTCCAAGACACGTGCGGCCTGACTTGCAACTTTTAAGAATAAAGATAGCTCGGCGTCCGGACTTGATTTTTTTTTAGGTTGAGTTTCCACAATCGAAATGATTTCATCTAAAGCATCCTCTGAAACCTCTAGCGATGGCTCAAAGGTTTCGGCTTGCTCTTTTAATACTTCTTTAACGGCCTCTTTTTCAAGGGGCTTTACTTCAATCACCTCAAAGCGGCCTAAAAAGGCAGTATCCCCCAAATTTTCAGATTTCTTTGCGTTTTTTTCAGCATCCTCTACCAGCCCTGGCTCTCCGCCCCTGGTTTCCACTTTTGTAAGATACTCTTTAAATTCATCTCCTGCTATATACTTTTTGAACTCTTTGTCGGTCGTCGCTGCTATGCAAAGAAAGTCTTCCTTATCGAAGATTAGCTTTAAAAAATTGGACAGGTTAGAGTCATTTTTAAAGGCTGCATGAATCTCATCAAAGAAAAAGATAACCTTATTTAGATCGCCGGCCCTGTTTAAAAGGTATTTAGTCTGATCCGCATAACCATAGTAGGTGCTTTGAAGTAAACTTGCTGTGCTGACCTGAAATATTTTTTTTCCTTTTAAGGGGCCGTTATAATGAGGAGATTCTATTCTTTCGGTCAAACCTTGAACAAGCTTTGTCTTGCCAACGCCTGTTTCTCCGACAAGCAAAATATGCTTTTTAAGCCTTTTTTGAGAACCGGAGAGCTGATTTAGCATTCTTTCAATTTCATCGCTTCTTCCGGCAATCCGCCTTATTTTTCCCTCCCTCACATCTTTTGTAAAATTAGCTTCGCAATGAGGCAGCTGATCAGGACAAGGTCTTAAATATTTAACATAAAGGACTAAAAAAGTGACAATCGCAAGAAGGGACCCTGACGTTAATAAAACGGCTGGCCAGGTAACGGTTGGAAATATTACTTTAAAAACTAGAAAAACAAGAGTAGGCAGCATAAAAAATTTATAATAGATGTCCAGCATTGCAGACGCTTCCCAAGCCGACTGAGGGTCTTTTCCTATATCATACAGGGTAAAAGCGATTAAAAAAGTATCTATGATGTTTCGAAGAAAACTTAAAACAAATTTGAACATTTGCTCCAGTTTTGATGGTATTTTTGATTTTGTTTCCGCTTCTAAAACACACTCAAGACTTTGTAAAGCTCCGGATAGTTCTTTTGCGACCGCTTCAATATCAAAAGAGTGCCCTTTATGAGTTAAAAGCTGTTCCATTTTGTTTTTTGGAATTAACTCTAAAACCACTTCCAACCTATTGGAAGAATCTGTTTTTATAATTTCGTAAGAAAGTTCGGAAAGCAGCGCATCGAGTGCTTCCATTGAAAGATTATTTATTTCTTCTTTAACTTTTTGAAGCTCACTTCCGGTTGCCGTATTTTCTTTTACTTTGATAAGCAGCAAAAAAAGCGCCTCAATATTCAAAGTTTTTTTTTCGCTATTGGAAGAGGCTAAGCCTTGAAAGGGAAAACTCCCATCTAGAGTAAGATTTTGCATCATTGTAATTATTTTTTAGTATATGAGTAAAAAAAAGCCGTTTTAAAAAGGGTATCATTCGGTAAAAGATTTTTTGAAATTCGCACTTACTTGATAAAATGAGCCATTTAATAATCGAATGGTGATTTCGAAAAATCCAAAGCTTGAAAATATTAACAATCAAAAGTGTAATTGTAAACCAATCTTATTATCTTTAGGAAAGTTGCCTTTATGAAAATGCGTCAGGAAAAAGATAGTCTTGGAATCGTAGAAGTTCCTAAAGACAGCTATTATGGAGCCCAGACAGCTCGATCAATGAAATATTTTGATATTGGATCTGAAGTGATGCCTTTCGAATTGATTCAAAGCTTTGCCCTTTTAAAAGCTTCCGCTGCAAAAGTTAATTTTCAGTTAAAGCTCCTCTCTAAAGAAAAAGCAGATCTTATCATCCAAGCATCAAGAGAAATTATCGAGGGTAAGTTAAATGACTTTTTTCCACTTAAAGTTTGGCAAACAGGAAGCGGAACCCAAACCAACATGAATGTGAATGAAGTCATTTCCAACCGAGCCAATGAACTTGCGGGAGAAAAAAAAGGCGGTAAGTATCCTGTCCATCCAAACGATGATGTCAATCTATCACAATCTTCAAACGATACTTTTCCAACTGCCATGCATATTGCGGCTGCTACTAGAATTCATAATGAGCTTCTCCCCTCGCTTGATAAGCTCATCCTTTCTTTTAAGAAAAAGATGAAGGAATTTTCCTCCATTATAAAAATTGGCAGGACTCACTTAATGGATGCCGTTCCTTTAACTTTAGGGCAAGAATTTTCCGGATACGTCAGCCAACTTGAAATGGCAAGAGAGGCCATTTTAGAAAGCGCTAAGGGTTTTTACCCTTTAGCAATAGGGGGAACAGCTGTCGGGACAGGCCTAAATGCCCACCCCTTATTTGGAAAAAAGGTAGCCGCACTTGTTTCAAAAGAAACAAAGCTTCCTTTTAGAGCCGATAACAATAAATTTTCAGCGCTTGCCGGTCACGAAGCTTTTGTTTTCGCAAGCGGCAGCTTAAAAACACTCGCTGCCGCCCTCATAAAGGTTGCGAATGACATCCGTTGGATGGGATCCGGTCCAAGATGCGGGTTATCCGAGCTTATTCTTCCCGAAAATGAGCCCGGCTCTTCCATAATGCCCGGAAAAGTGAATCCCACCCAATGCGAGGCCATGACTATGGTCGGCATTCAAGTTTTTGGTGATGACGCCGCCATTAGCTTTGGAGCCTCGCAAGGAAATTTTGAACTCAATGTGTTTAAACCGCTCATCATTTATAATTTTCTACAGTCTGCCACCCTTCTTGGCGATGCCATGAATTGCTTCCGTAAATACCTTGTCGATGGACTTAAAGCTAACCAAAAAACGATTAGCACCCACAAGGAAAGATCCTTAATGCTTGTCACTGCCCTTCAACCCCTTATCGGTTATGATAAGTGCGCTGAAATCGCAAGGCTTGCACATGAAAAACACCTCACCTTAAAGGAAGCTGCTTTAAAATTAAAATACGTCACGGAAAAAGAGTTTGATGAGGTTGTAAAAGCCGAGAATATGCTCGGCTTATAATAGCTTCGGAAGCTCCTCACTTAACGTGTCCTCACTTTTAGTGGAGGGCGGCTCTATCTCTTTTTCCTTTTCTTCCTTAACCTTCTCGGTTTTCTTAGCTCTTAGCGGAAGTTCCTGGAATGATAGGGGTGATCTGACAAGCGGCCTTGGCCTAGTTCTACTACTAAAAACTAGTTTAGAACGGGAAGGCTTGGCGGTATTTTTTTTGCATTTCTTTTTTTCTTTTAGTTTTGGTAGCGCTTCTTGGCGTTTGTCTTCTATTGCGGTATTTTCTTCACTTGATTCCTCTTCTAGGATCGTAAGAATACTCCCCTTTTTGGATGAACCAATTTTTTCCTCTTTAATTTCAGTTAAACTTCTGCCTCTACGGGGGGTAATTGAAATTTCTACTTTGATTTCACGGAAACTTTTCGGAGTTTCTGTAGAAAGAGACGCTTCAATTTCATTAATCCTTTTTTCCACTTCATCAAGTTTCGGTCTTTTAGTACTGTGAGGGTTCATCATATCGGCAAGTAATTTAATAATTGGAATTTCACTATCTTTGTATTTTTGAAAAAAATTCTTAATATATAAGACAGGTGCTGCCGTAGAAACGAATGCCGCATTATGCCATGGAACCGAGGTTTCCAAGATCAATAAATATAATATGCAAGCCAGACCCCAATTATCAGGGGCTTTTGGATCTTTAACCCTTCTTTGGCTGTACCTTTCAAATGGCAAATAAGATCGCGAACCGCAAAAAGTTCCGGTTTCTTTTCTTTTCTCGTCAACAGTTCCGGTATACCCAAAGTCTGTTAAGCAAGGGTTATCTTCAAAATCTAAAAGAACGTTTTCTGGTTTAACATCACCATGAATATGATTTTGAGCATGCATCAATTGGACGGCTTTTAGAATTTGTAAGAATAAACGTAATTTAAATTTATCGTCCTGAAAAGGAGAAGAAGTAAGAGAGAATCGGCCCTTTTCGTGCAATGCCCTCATCCTTTTTTCCAAATCCGTCGCATACCTTTCCATAACAATAATTTGCTTTTCGGCTGTCTTGTCTATGTTTAAATAGGAAATGGCATGAAGCGTAGGGAAATTTTCTTTACCATTATAAAGTATTAGATATTTCTCAGAGTTTAATTGAGCTTGTTTAGAATTTTCTATGGCTTCTTCAAGTCTATAACCCTCTGTAGATAATTTTGAAACTCCATAAGCATATAGTTTGGTTACAGTCCCAAGCCAGCTCCATGCTAGAAGCCAATCGGTTGAAGCGCCTGAGGTGTCTAACCATTTCTCTTTATTTTTTGTATTTAGAAAATGAATGAGAAACCTTCCATTTTTTTCAACATGGAGATCAAAGCTTTGTGAATAATTGCAGAGCATATGAACAAGAAGAGGGTATTGCAAGTCAGATTCAAGCAGTTTCTTTCTATTTAATTCGATGAAATCAAGAAGCGCTTCTATTTGACTTCGTCTCATTGGAAGGGAAAGATTAAGTAATCCATCTAAGATGGCTTCTTTATTGGAAAACAAATCTTCCGGAGACAAAGGGGCTGCGTATTCAGCGCCGGCAAAAACCGCCCTTGTTGCCGGATAAATCTGGTTCATGACAAAAGTATAGCCTTTAGGGCTCTGAACTGAGTCGCTTCTTGGAGATAAGTGTAATGGGTTGCAAGGGTTAAGCTCGGTCAGGGAAAAGCTTTTTTTAGTTTGGCTTAAAGGGGGGACTATTTTTTTATTTACAGAGCCTGCATCTAAGGATTTCTTTTTTAGAGACTCCACACGACTTATATTTAACTGTGGAATCGGTTTATTATTATCGTCTTGTTCTAGAGATTCTGAATCTGATACTTGAGCCGATGGAGTTTCGTTCTTATCACATTCCTCAATAATTGTAGGGATCTTAGATCGATAAGAATGTAAAGCGTCCATTTTACCTCCTGGTATTTTTATAAGGTTACAAAACGCATCATTTGTTTGATCAAAGTCTAAAATTTTGAAATTGGCTTTTTTAATAAAAAAAACAATTAAAATCAATATAACTTTTATGAAAAAAAATTAATTATATTTTTGAGAAAAAAAGAACTATATTCTTTAAATATTGTGAAAAGAAAAATTTTTAGAAAAAAACACAAACAATTAATTTAACATCTGTAATTCTTTTTAAGAAAAGATCAGAAAACTACCAATCAAGTCAATAACCTTTAAATAGTGTATTCATAATTAAAAACAAATTAAATTGTTAATTAGGCTGACGTAATAGAATTAATAAAGCTGTTAAATATAGCTAAAACAAGAGCGAAAGCCAAAGCCCACCAAAAACCTCTGACCTCAAAACCTGGAACTATGGAACTTACGAGCAAAACCATAAGTGCCATAATCACAAAAGTAAATAAACCAAGAGTTAAAATATTAATGGGTATGGTTAAAAGAAAAATAATAGGTCTTAAAAAAGAATTGACGGCTCCAAGAACGATGGCAACTACAATTGCGGTAGTCCACCCCTCAAGCCGAACTCCGGGTAGGATATAGGCCGCTGCAAATACAGCTATTGTGTTTAAAATCAAAGTGATAAGAATGCCCATAAGACTCCTTTAATTTAAATAAGTTTAAGTTTACCTTCTTCAGATATTATAAGCTAGTCGAGGGATTATCTCCTTGGAAAAAGTTCTTTTTTCTTATTTTTAGATAAGCGGCCCTAATTTTTATTTGACCTTAGAGCGGCTTGCTCGTTAAAGTGGTTTTAGACAGGGGGAATTCATGAATCTACAACAAGTTTTCATTCTTATCTTGATTGCTCTCACAGTGCTCATGACTTGGTACTTAATAGGATCCCAAGTTAAAAAAGAATCCCGAATCCCCTTAAAAGAAAGGCTTGAGCCTCTTAATGAGAAAATTCCAGGTGGCAAGATTGCCTTAAATGAAAGGGAATGGAAAAAACACCTTTCTGAGTCGCATTTTAATGCTTTAAGGAAAGGGATTACAGAAAAAGCCTTTTCCGGAAACTTATGGGATGAAAAGCGTCCCGGAATGTATTACTGCCGTGCTTGCCACCTTCCTTTATTTACATCTAAAGATAAGCTTCACACAAATTCAGGATGGCCCGAATTTGAAAAACCTTTTAATGAAAATTATGTGGCTCTAAGAGATGACTACAAGCTTTTTATTAAACGAAAAGAGGTTGTCTGCAATAGATGTGAATCCCATCTTGGACAAGTTTGCGATGAAGGCTATTGCATTAACTCCTCTTGCTTAAAATTTGAAGAAGAAGAGGCAAAGGACTAGCTAATTTTTTCCAAAGTAAAGCTGCAGCAACGTTATGATAACCGTAAGAATTGCCAATAAAATGGCAAAAAATCTTATTTTGCGATGAAGGATCTCATAAGAATTGCTATCTTTCATAAGTACTTAGCCATTTTTTTTGCTTTATAGACATACTTTAAGACCCGCTTTCTTCCAATATAGTTCATCAATGCAAAAGTCAACAAAAGCATTAATACTATAATTACGACTATTAAATTAAAAAAACGAAATTATTTGATTTATATTAATATAAACGATATCACCGGTGTAACTTATTTTTCGATAAGGTATTTATATGTTAAAGATTCAAGCCAGCCCGGAATTGCAAACTAAAACGTTATGCTATCTAGAAGATTATAATACTCCTCAAAAAGATCCTGATAAAAATGAGACTCCTGATCCAATTGTCGAATCATGCCCTTCTAACATGCCTCTTGCAATGGAAAAATACTATCAAAATCAACAGAATGTCGGCTTGCAATTTCTCCTGTTCCCGGACCCTCAAAGAGGGTCGCAGGATGTTCTCACAAAATTAGCAAGTCAGCTATCCGCTTTGATCGAACGTTTGGAAAATGAAAACTTAGAGCTTAAGAAAAATATTCAAGAAATCCATGAAGATAAACGCCATCTAGAAAATTTGGTGACAAACGCCATCAAAGAAGTTACTTATTCCTTAGAAGGACGGTTTGAAGAAATCTATAAAAAAATGTCTGAGGATCTAAAAAATCTTATTAGAGAAAAAAACGTCTCTCATCTGACACTTGAAGATTTATTAGCCAAATTAAAAGCCCTTCAAAAAGAAGAAGATACGATTTATGAGAATTGGCATGAACTTTCTGAGACGCCCCTATCAGATTTTTCCAAAATGGAAAACCGCGATGAATGGGAAGTTGTAGACCCGAAAAACAGTTACTATTCTCTTACTCATCTTGAGATAGATAAAGACCCCAAAAAGAAATCAGAAATAGAGAAACTTATTATCGAGCTTGAAACGGTCACAAAACTTGCTGAAGCTCATAAACAAATACAATTTGTATTGCCGGCTGATAGAAGCTCTCTTCTTGAAGCTTTAAATGTTATTTTAAAAGTGATTAGTGTGACAGGCAGCGGCACGAAACTTACTTTTTGGACGATCGCTTTTCTCTATAAAGAAAGCGTAAGGATCGCAACTTTATTTGGTGTGGCGTGTGTGGTGATTCAAAGCCCTTGGACACCTTTAACTAATATGATAGCGTCTTTTGCTTTCTCTGTTTTGAAAAAAGTATTACTTAAATAACAAAAGAAGTCCGATGGCAAAAGCCATCGGATAAATCTACTTTAAAATTTCGGTGATGTAAGTCCAACAAGCTTTTCTAAAATTTTGAGACTCAACAAATTTACTTCTAAGGCTTTGATTGTCTGAAGAGATTTCAGGGTCAAGCTCATCATACTCAAGGTGGACAAAACTTAAGACAATTTTACCTTGGCTTGCTTTGAGTGAAATGATAGCAGCTTTTCCATCTTCATAACTTGCCAATACCTCTGCTGTATCAGGATAGGGTCGTTTAAAATACCCGCCGCCATTGATAAAAACAAACCCTGTTTCTTTCGTTTGCTCCCATAAAATCGGTACAATTCTACCATTTTCGACATCATGCCGGCTTTTTTCAGGAAAATAGGGTCCTTTTACTTTGCCAGTATATAGCTTTAAGTCTCTCTTCTTTTTAAAAACAGCATACTCTGTCTTAAAACAACTTTTCGAGGAGGCAAAATAAGCCCCGGCACAGATAAAAAGTCCTGATGACCCATCCTCAATAGCCTTGCGTATTTTTGAGAGCATTTCCGAATTAAAAAAGGGGTCCCATTCGCTGCAAACGCCCCCTGGAAAGACAATCAACTGGCGCTTACTTTCGTATTTATTTTCGCAAGCTTTCGAAAGCGCGTCGGCATCCAAATATTCGATTTCGGAATCAGGCAAAATTGAGCGTAATTTTGAGCTTACATTATGCAAGCTATCAAAGGAGATCCCTTTAAATCCGGGACCTCCGGCATAGGCGCGAATCGGAGTCATTACTTAAATAGGCTCTTAAATCGATAAAGTGAAGCTCCATAGGAAGCGGCTGCCAGGATTTTTAAGGTAGCCCCAAACAAAAAAGGTTGAATAGCCATTGCAAAGACATTTTTCAAACCAAAGAAGAGGGATAGGAAAAGAGAACCTGATCCTAGAATGATCATCTCACCCAGGCAAAGGCATAGAATAGTATGAATGAAACTCTCTTTTTTTGATCTTTCATAGACCCAGCCGGCAATGACAGCGCAAAGAAAAAAGCCAACTAGATACCCTGCGGTTGGTCCGACAAACCATAAAGGGTTGGAAAGCCCTCCCTTTAATACAGGAAAGCCGCAGGACGCTTCAAATAGATAAGCTAGGATTGCATTTGCAGATCTTTTCTGACCTAGAGTAATAATTAAACAGTAAATCCCGAATGTCTGCAAAGTTACAGGGACGGGATTAAAAGGGATTGGAAAAGATACTTGCGAAAGAAGGGCTAGGAAAAGGCTGCCGGAAAGAGCAATAAGTGATTCACAAGCTATTGTTTTTAAGAAGGTTGGGATGGTCAGATCAAGAGATAAATTTAGGTATCTAGTTTTCATAATGGATAAACCCTTAAAAATTTATAAAGTTAAGAATCACAAACTATAAATTTTCTCTAAAAAATTGACAATCATTTGCTTTCTCATGGAGAATAGAGATGGGAGCAAAAATTTAATTTTGTGATCAGATGGACAAATTTTTAAGAGAATTGGAAAGTCAAGATATCCACACTCGAGACCGCTGGCAATTTGAGCTAAAGTCTGATATTGAGCCAAAGTCAACTTCTTCAACCTACCATACCCTTCAAGAATTTTATATTTTTATTCCGGATGCTCTCCAAATTAACCCTAACACCTATCCGCAAGAACAGTTTTATGCCGATCAAACCAATTTTATCCGCTATAAAACACCGGTTTTTACCTTCGATGAGTTAAATAATAAGAACTACACTGCCTCTCCGTTTTATATTTTGGAAAAAATTCATAAGAATGAGGAAGTCTCAAAGCTTGAGCTTGAGCTCAAGCTTTTGGCTAATATCTATAGAAGCACTTTAAGAGAACAAGCTCTAAATTGTTATAGAGGGTTAGACAAGCCCTCTTTACTCAAAAAAAAGGCTAATGAAACACTCTTTGAGCTTTTAGGGAATGTCCATAAATTTAATCAGTGTTTTGATGAACTCAAACAAACTTTCGAAAAAGAACCCGTTTTTAAATCGCTAACGTTGACTTTTGACTATATTGAAGAGTTTATTTATGACACTACAGAGTTTTATTTAGCTGGCCTTCTTCAAAAACTGGAACAGATAAACGACCCTGAATTTATTCCCATTAGAAGCGAGCTGCAGCTTTGCATCATTAAGGCTGTTAAAAAAATCTCACATTTCTTTAATAAAGAAATTAATGAAACTAAACGTTCTCTTTCGCCGGAAGAAAAATCAGAATATATTCTCTATCGGAAGAGTTTGCTAAATAAATTTGTCTTAGATGCCCTTCTCCTTTCAACGTTTCGGTTTTCACCGCAAAGGTTTCAACACCTTATAGGAGGCTTTGCAGCCGGCATTGCCATGCTTTTCTTTTTTGTATTATTTGTTTGGCAGGGCAAGATCTTTGGGATCAATACTATGGAATTTATCTTAACTACTGTAGTTCTCTATATCCTAAAAGATAGGATCAAAGAAATTATCAAAGGCATCTCCTACAAGATGACAGTCTTTTTTTTGGCTGACTACTCAACCAAAATCAATTCTAAAGAAGGAGCTAAAATTGGAAACATCAAGGAGTCTTTTAAATATTTAAACTTACATGAGCTTCCTGACGAAATCAAAAAATTGAGAAATCAGGATTTTCATGATATTTTAAGTAATTTTCAAAGGCCGGAACGTGTGATCTTATACAGAAATTCTATAAAGATAAATTCATTTCAGGAAATTTTTTCCAAGCCGATTGGTTTAAACAATATCTTTCGCTTGAATATAAATGAGTTTATTGAAAAAGCAGGAGACCCTGAGCAAGTCTATTGGACTGTGAACGATAAAAATCAAAAATTAGAAAAAATTATTTTTCCAAAAGTCTATCACATCAATATTGTTTTAAGAAGACTTTCAAAAAAAGACAATAAACAATCTGTCGATATAAAAAAATACCGCCTAGTTGTTACCAAAGACGGTATTAAACGGATTGAGTCTTTAAACCCCTATTTGCGCGGAGATTCCTTAACTCCTTAAGCAAGAGAATAAAAAAGTGACATTCATCTTTTGGATGAGTGACTTTGGATTCCCGGACTTTCTGAGTTTGGCTTTTCTTCCAAGATTTCTACGTAAAAAAAATTAGTCCCTTCTACTTTTCCAGCTTCTTCAGAAATTCCGCTAATTTCTTACCCATTTTTTTTGCGCTTTCCTGCTTTTTTGGATCCTTAAAGGAACCATCTTCAAGAAAAGCTTCTCCAGCATTCGGTATAGCTAGCTGTTCCGGTAAAACAATCACATTGATATTTCCTAAAAGTGACCTTAAGTGGACAAGTCCCCTTAAACCTCCTAGATTGCCGGGAGAGGCGCTCATGATAACTGCCACCTTGTCTATAAAGGGTTCAAGATAAACTTTGTCGCTAGGATGCGGTCTTGAAATCCAGTCGATTGTATTTTTTAAAACGCCTGAAATAGAGCTGTTATATTCAGGAGAGGCAATAAGTAAACCCTGATGCTCTTTCATCAAATTTTTTAGGGTCAGGGCGTTTTCAGGAAGGCCATTTTTATCCTCATCTTCTTGATTATAAATCGGCAACGGGTAATCTTCTAAATCAATGACTGTAATATCCGCACCTTCTTCTTTGGCCCCAAGAGCTGCATTACGAAGTAGTTTCTTATTGAAAGAATCCTTTCTT
The DNA here is from genome assembly GCF_000750955.1 of Criblamydia sequanensis CRIB-18. Taxonomy (NCBI): domain Bacteria; kingdom Pseudomonadati; phylum Chlamydiota; class Chlamydiia; order Parachlamydiales; family Candidatus Criblamydiaceae; genus Candidatus Criblamydia; species Candidatus Criblamydia sequanensis. The sequence goes on from NZ_CCEJ010000004.1 coordinate 19,656, forward strand.
AAACTTCCTGCAAAACATAAAATTTTCGGTTTTTTCATTTTCTTACACCTATTTTTAAGCTATTAAACAAAGTTTAAAAAGTTAACGTCAAGGGTAAAATACTATTTTTATATTTATTTTATTTCTTTAGCTTTGACGGTATATTTGAGAGAACTTTTAAGGAATAAACATGCAACCTGTAATTTTTCATATTTTATTATTAAGTTTAGTATTCTTTTTTCAAGACGTTTACCCAGAACACCCTCTTCTTGAAAGAGTAGAATCAAATATTGCTATCAGTTCTACTGAAAAAAAGGCTTGCCTTCCCTTCTTAATGAGAGACAACCATCCTATAAAACCTATTCTGGATAAATTATTCCAGGATCGTGTCGTCTTTAATTTGGAAACTTTTCTAAAGGCTGGTTTTAAAATTATCTCGGACCTTCCGCAAAAAAAAATTATCGTCGCGACCCACCCTGAACTTGGTGGGTTTGTCGTCAAAGTTTTCTTGGATTCTGTTCCTGTAAATAAAAATGGAGACCCTAATTGGAAATGGCTTTATAGACGCGCTTTTCTAGCTTCTCAAATCCGTAAGTTCATAAAAAAAAATAACATTAATCGATTTAGGGGGGTTCATAAATGGCTTTACCCCCTGCCTAATAACCAAAAAGAAGGCATCGATAATCATTGGGTACTGGTTGCTGAAAAAATGCCCTTGCGCTCCCCTCTTGATTGTTTGGAATTTTGGAAGACAAAGGTAAAAGTACAAGACTTAAAAGAACTTTACAAAATTATGAAGCATTGCGGCGGTCAAAGTTATAGGCCGGATAATATTCCGATAACTATCGATGGCAGATTTGTTTTTATCGATACTGAGTATCCTCACTTACCCCCTATATACAAAGAAATACTTCCCTATATTTCTGATGAAATGGGTTCATTTTGGAAACTACATGTTCTTTCGCATGAGCTAAGTCAAAGCTCATCAATAGATAGTCTTGCTCGAAAAAGGAAAAAAATCTAAAACTCAATTCATCTAAAGACTCAAAGAAGGATATCTATGGGAAAGGGATTACTTTATTTTCTAGCGGGAGTTTTTGGAGCTCTTGTAACAGATGTATTTATACTGATTTTTGGCACTCTTCCTGTAAAAAGCATTTTGGGAGTTGAGTTCGCACCTGAAATCGATTTAATTGCGCTCTCAGTAGATCTTTTCTCAGGCGGGCTATTCGGACTCTTATTTTTCCTCCCCTTTCTAAATTCAAACCCTATTGTAAAAGGAGCCTGTATTAGCGTTATCCCCTTTCTTTTTCACTTATTTATTAAAAACAGGCTCCTGGGAGACTTTTCAGCTTTTACCCCGGACACCAACCTCACGGTTATAGGATTGATGTTTGCCTTTGACCTGTTTTGGGGATTAATGAGTGGTAGCTTCTTAGCTTTTGTAGAAGACTCGAAGAAGCTGCCTTTAAAATAAAAGTTCAGCTCAAGAATTATTTTTTAAATAGTAAGAAAGCGAATCGAGGGTTTTCATATCATAAATATACTGCTTTTCTTCGACGGAGCATTTTCCGCAGGAAAGGGACTCTTTTGACACGAAAAAACCGTCAATTGAGAAAGCAACTAAGATGCAGACTAATAAACTTAAAGAAAATAGGACGCGAAGCTTTGCAAAATTAAACATTTCAAACCTCCTTTCACTAGATCGCTCGGCAGGAGTTTTGAGACCATAAGGGGCGGATGTTCTGAGAAAACAACAAAATTTATGCTTTTTTGAATCTAAATTAATTATATCCAAAAACATGCGTCATCATTTCAAAAAAAATGATTAAAACGCTCTTTTTTCCTATATTGTCAATCGGCCAATTTTTCGCGAGAAAAAATTAATATCTCAACTTCCCTTTATCTATTAAAATTATATTAAAACATAGAGCCTTAATGATTTAAGATGATCGTAATGTTTTAAGAATTTCTTGAAAGGCTTACTCTCCAATTAAATAAAAGTACACTTGTTGCTTGTGATACGTTTAGAGAATCTATTTTCCCAAACATTTTTATATACAATTTTTTATCGGCTTGTTCGCTTAATAAAGTTCTAACCCCTTCTCCTTCCGAACCAAGAATAAGCAAAGTTTTCTTATTAAATGTAAAAGTATCCAAGGGGACTGCCTCTTTTGAAATTTCAGCAGTTATTACCTCAAAGCCCTCCTCTTTAAATTTTTTTACAGCCTCAACAAGATTTGAAACTTTTAATAAAGGCATTAAAAGAGAGGCCCCAACGCTTGCCTTGCTAACCGCAGCTGTCAAGTCAACCCCCCTATTTTTGGAATAAATCACCCCCGAAACTCCAAAACACTCTGAAGCTCTTAGAATGGCTCCAAAATTATGCGGGTCGTAGATGGAATCTAGAGCCACATACAACTGGCTTTCGTCAGCATTTTTAGTCGTTTTTTCAATAAATTCCAGAGGGTCATGATAGAAAAAAGGTTTAACCTTGGCCGCATACCCTTGATGAGAGTCTGATTGCAGCTGTTCTGTTAAATAATCTTTTGAAACCCAATTAATGTGAATCCCTTCTTTTTCAGCAGCGCGAACAATCGGGTCGTCCCTTTGATGCGATTTTGCTATAAAAATTTCTTTAATAGAGCGGGAGCTATACTTTAAAGCTTCTTCAATAGAGTGTTTTCCCATAACCCAATCAGAGGACGAGGATTGTTTTTTTTCACTTTGCGGTTTTTTTTTAAAGAAGCGAGTCATAGTATCCAAGAGTAAAGTTGTAAATTACATCTAATAGAATAAAGAAATCTAGCTTACATAACACTAAAATTATCAAGCAAAAGACTTGATAGCAAACGAGCGGTGGGATAGTTTTTTATGTTAAAAGTTGGCCTCCACGAAATATTTGAACAGATGAGTTACTGTCCCGGAGAGACGGAAGTTACGCTAAAAGAAAATAAAGAAGGCGGTTTTTCAATCGCCCTTCATAGAAAGCCAAGATCTTTATCCCCAACTTACATCCCTTTTCACTCATGCAAATTAATCAATCTAAACCCTGTCGGAGATGAAAATAGGACGACCCTTGAAATTTTTAAAAGGATGGTTCTGTCTTTAAGCGGGGACTCTAGCGTTTTGAATGACCTCAAAATCTTCAATAAACTTGAAAAGAAGATCCAATTTGAAAAACCTTTAAAAGCAAGGTTCATAAGAAAATGCTATCAGACAATTATAGGGTTAAAACTGGCTAGCTATAAAAAAGTCGCTGCTTTTTGCAAAGAAACAGATATCCTTATTTTTAAGGATAAGTCTTTTGAAGCGGCTTCTCAAGGCCTATTATCCAAAGAAAAAGAAGTTCATAAAGAGGCCTGGGTAGCCTTAAAGAAAGAATTAGTTTTAGAATGGGGAAAAGAACGTGTAAAAAGAGTCACTCAAAAATATAAAATTTCCTTTAAGGAAAATATTAAAAAAGAAACTCCATTAAGAAGAAAACATATAAAACTCCTTTTAATCGGGCTTTCAGACTATCAAAGAAGCGATCTTGAAGCTTCATTTAAACGTTTAATAAAAGTAGCGAAAAACAAGTTAGCTATTGAAAGGCTGCCCTCTCTTGAATTAAAAAAATTACAAGCTAAATATCCGAACTTTAAAGACCCAGACCTTCAAAAAAAAATCAGGGAGCTCTTTTTATCAAACCTTGCTGATTCTTTTTTAGATTTGCCCTTGGAGCTTCAATCTTTCATCCAAGAGCTTGCTTTTTTAAGCTCTGATGAACTCGAATCTTCTTTTCTTGGAACAAGAAAAGAAGGGATTGTAAATGGCTCTCAATCCAATTTAAGGGCTCAATTAATATATAATCCCTCCTCTCTTGACGAAGAGCGGCTTTATCTTTATCAAACAATTTGGGATGCTCCTTTTCGAATTTCTGAAGAAAGATTCGAATTATTTTTTTTAGAATTAATGACAAAATGCCTATCAAAAAAAGAACTTTTTGAAGGCTGTTTTATCCCTTATCCTGATAAAGAGGCTTCTCTTTTTTATTATGTAGACATGAGACTTGCAAACGGAAAGTCAAAATTGGGATACTACCTTCGGTCTGTTTTTGAAGAGCTGAAGGACCTTTTTGTTTTCAGAGGGACCTCTCTTGACCCCTCAATGACCGGAGCTTTAGGAAGTTTACTCTCCGATCTCTACCCTCTTAAACCTCCCGGTTCTCTTTGGCAAAAAGCAAGCAGGCATGAGGAAAACCGGATTTTTTCTTCTTCGAATAAAACTATTTTAGTTTCAGGGCATAGCTTAGGAGGATGTCTCTCTATGTTTGCTTCCCTAGAATTCTTTTTAACCCAAAATAGTCGTTCCCTAAATCGAAAATTTAAAATCAGAACCTTTGATACCCCGAAAATTGATGAAGAATCCACGGAAAAATTTGCAAGTTGGTGTCAAACAAATCAGATATCGATTAAGCACTATATTAATCGTAAAGATTTGTTTCCGAAATTTGGCGGCAACTCCCTTCTTGGAAAAAATGCGCGTGGGATTAAAGGTTTAGTGGTCCTCCTATCGCCAAGAGAGTCGAAAAGCCCTTTAGCGCTTAAGTCGACCCATACCCATCTTTTTTTTAAAAATAATAACTTCGAGTCTGAAACTATGGCTATAGAAGAATATTTAAAGGAAAGCTCCCATCTTGAAAAAGTTCGTGTTTTTGGAGGCTTCTTTCTTTTTCCTATGATTTTTGCTTTTTTTATTCTTAAACGATTTTTCTGGGGTTGGAGCGGATCTCCGGCAATCTGCAAATTGTTATTTTTAAAATCAATCCAATACTTAGCTAAAGTTCAGGAAAAGTAGCTTTTTCCCTTCTTAGAATTCTTGCTTCGGATTGTAAGAACAAGGTATGCTTTCAGCCTGAAAGTTTTAATTATTAAATCAACCAAAACCTTAGTTTTAGTTTAAAATTAAAATATGTTCTTTCATATTTATAATTCCTTAATAATCTTATTATACACTTAGTTTGCTTATTATATTTTATATTAAGATTTTTCACTTTTGAAAGAGATTGTTCATGGTCACAAATATAAATCCTATCCCTTCCTTTGTTTTACCTATTCCCCTATCTAACGATCTTAAAACACCTCCCCTTAATGTGGCTCTCCCTAAAGCTCCGCAAGAACCCTCATTTTTCAAAAAATTAGGTCGCTTGGTTGTAGACATTGTTTTCCTTTGCACGCTGATTCCTTTTGTTATACGTCTTATCGTTAGGCGAATCAGCATGGAAAATCATAACAAATTACTTTATGAACTCCAGGAATTAAAATGGAGAGGCCTTATTCCGTCCGACTACGGAAATGCATTAATGATTTTACATGCCGACAGCAACGAATTAAAAAGAATTACAGAAGAGCTTCTCTCATCTTTACCTGAAAGCAAAACAAAAGGCCTAAATCAGCCGGAGCTTCTTGAATTAATTCAAAAGTCACCCCATCTCGGCTTTAAAAAATTAAAAGAACATCTTCAAATTGCAAGTTTTTACGAATTACAACATGTGACTCTTCTACAGGATTCCCCTATTTTAAAAGGACAAGCGTCCAGAATTCAGAAGATTTTCTCTGATTTTAGTGAAGGGGTGCTAACTCCCGAAAACAAGAAAAAAGAACTCTATCAATCTATTTTAAAAGAACGCTCCATCACTTTGATCTCAAACTGGATTGAGAAGAAAAGAGTTAATGGAGAAATCTCAAGCTTGGAAGCAAAAAGCCTAAGGAAGGGTTTAAGTGATCCTCAAAATTTCTTATCACGAATGAAAGAATTGGCGGCTCAAAAAGTAGATGAAAATGGCGAAAAAATCGGTAAGTACTTTTGGAAAGAGCTTTTAGAAACCTTAGATCAAATAGATGGCAAGAAAAGCACTGAAGAGATTGGGAAGCTATTAAATTCCATTTATTTTTATGAAGACACACTCAGTTTTTTAACTCGAGTTCAAGAGTCCGTTTTAAGGACGGGTCAAATAACAGAAAACGATAAAAGGGAATTATTTGCCCTAGAAGCTAGATTTATAGATGCAGCCGTAATTGACCTCGCCTACAACCCCAAGCTAGAGTATAGCTTTAGACAGGTTTTAGGCCAAATCCGAGGCAGACTAAGAAATATCAGCGACACTCTCAACTCAGAAGAAATTGATCATGAAGTGGTTTCAAAACAAGATGAAAAAGATCATGAACACTCTCTTTGCGGCTGTCACTTCTCTTTTGCCGATAGAAAAATTAAGCAGATCGATCTGCCAAAACAAGATATCATTCAAAGGCAAATAGTCGATATCTCAAGAAGCAGGCTTAACCTTTTAGCGAATATAAAAAAGCAGCAAGATGAAAAAGCAGAACTTAAACTCGAACGCGGCCGTGTCACTGATTTAACTCGCCTAGGTGAAATAGAATTAAAGATAGCGGCTTTAAAAGCTAAAGTTTCAGAGCTTAAAGCCAAAGCTAAGGACTTGGAAGACTCAGAGAAGGGACAAAAAGAGATTATCCAAGGTGTGGCAAAGCCTGCGATTTTAGGCTTTACCTGCAGTTTTGGCGCAGGCCATAATATGGCATGCCAAGGGGTCGCTAAACTTCTTGGAAATAGAAACATTCATTTTGGATGCGCTGATTTGACAACAGATGTCTTACTCCCGGCTTCTTTTATTCAAAATCTTGGAAAAAAGTTCGGTCAGGATTGGAGAATGACAGACGCCTTAAATTACATTGCCAGAAAGCAATTGTTCATCTTGCCGCGCATATTCAAATGGTTTGAAAGCTTCTTAGGTTCAATTTTTTCAATTTTTAAAAGCAATAGGGCAGAAGCCCCTGTCGATTCCTACGAGAAAGAGCTTTTAAGAAAGCGTATTTTACTGGAAAATCCGGATCAAATTTTTGCTTTTTACCATATGGATTTAAAAGCGGTTCTGGAAGTGGCGGAAGAAATGGGGCTGCCCGTAACTTATATCGCGACCGACCTTAACACTAAGATGGAAGAGCTTTTTGGCGATATTCCGCCTTCACATCCGAATTTTACAGTGGTGACAGCTTCTAATTTGCCAATTTCTTTAAAAACAGCAAGTCCAATCCATAAATCCAAAGTCAAAGTATCTTCCGGGGCTGCAAGACCTCTTATTTATAAGAAAACGGAAGAGGCAGAGATTGAAAAAATGAGGAAAGAGAGAAACCTTGGTAAAGATGACCCTGTGGTTATGTTTATGGCGGGCGGCAATGGAGGCCATTTTCCTTTCCCTGAGGCATTATGCTTTAGCAAAACTTGGGATAAACGAATCCACCTATCTTTGATTCTCGGAGCCTCAACAGAATTTGGAACGAGGTTTGATAGGCTCGTGAAAGAAGGTATCCTCAAAAAGGAAGGGGCTTATTATAAGGGCTCAAATCCTCTTGTAACCATTGAGCTTGTTAAAGATCCGGCTGCCGGAACCCTCGCTTGCCCCTACTTTGTTGGCGAAGGCGAGCTTAGCAAAATGTATGATCTTTGCGATGTTGTTTTCTCAAAGCCGGGCGGATCCACAATTGTTGAAACACAAATTAAAAATAAAGTTCTCCTCATCGACCATAGACAACCTCTATTACCATGGGAGAATGACAACTTAGATGAAATGTTAAAATCAGGAAGAGGGCTTGAGCTCAAAAAAGAGACCGATTTTGAAAGCGAATTAAAGGCGTCTCTTACAAGAGTTCAGGAAAGAAAACTTGTCCGTGAGGAGCAAGCTCCCCCCCTTGCCGAGGTGTTAGAAGATTTAATAAAAAATAAAAACAGGTAAATATGAATATTAGCCTTCATAATCAATATCAGCCAAACCTTAATGGCCTCAATTTTGATCAAGAAAAGATAACAGATGGGCCCGCACGAGAAAAAGATTGGCAAACAGTTGAAAGGTCTGTCCAGTATCTTAAAGACATTGATACAGTTATGGGCTCCCAGGATTTTGATCCGGATAACAATTTTATCGCTCAGAATGAAGAGGCTTATGACCTAACTTATAAAGCGCAGCAAACCATCCGAAAATTACGCCAATCTAAAGATTTAACACCTGCTTTAAAAGCTGCAGCTGAGCGTATTGAAAGAGTGGTTCTATCCTTAAGATTAGGTCTTGGTATAAGCGCTGATGATTTAGAAGCCTTTCCAGGCTATGAAGCTTTCATAAAAGCCAACCATTGGCATTATAAAGCGACTCGTTATAATCAAGTCTTTACGATGACAGATGAGGGCCATCCAAGTGTTCTTTTTAATGACAGGATGATTCCTTTTAGAAAGCTTTTAAAGAAAAAACATACAGAAGGGACTTTTAAAGGTCTTCCTGTTGTAAATCCAAGAACCATGAGATTAAATGGGGCTAGCATTATTCAAAAAGGCGTTATCTTAAAACCGCAAAAAAATGCGACACACCTTTTTTCCCATGAAACGGTAGATCCTTCCGAGTATGACAATGAATACGTTTTTCAAATCAACACTTCGTTAAAAGATTTAGAGGAAGCTAAGCAAGTTAAAGGAGAAGAGGGGCAAGTAAAACCTCGTTTTACAGGCGACCATTGCTGGATAGAACTTAAAAAACCAAACGGTAAAGTTTACTCCTGGGGTGTTGTTAGACCCGCCATAACGCCATTTCAAGGGGTCTTGCAGGGCAGCAAAATGATGCTTAATGGAGCCGCTGTCGTCCCGGATGAATACACTTCTTTAGAGAAAAAAGAAAATAATGTGCTTTCAACTGAATTTAAAATATCAAAAGAGCAGCACAAGGCCATAAAAGGTCAAATTAATAAAATGAATAAGGAAGGCATTCCTTTCTGCGCCATAACAGGTCTTACCTGCCAAGGACATGCGGTACACTTTGCTTCAAAGCTTGGAATAAAAGCCGAGGGCGAAATGACAGTGGCAACTTTTGTTGGCAAAAACTTGTTTAGTAAATCGATTATCCGTTTTTATCAAAAATTTGTTCCGGGCTTTATAAGAGCTGCTTTTACCTACATCGCCGACTTCTTCTTAGGAGTTGTTTTAAGGCTTTTTGGACAGATTCATGCTAAAGAATCTAAAGTCTCTCAACTTTTTGGCACTGAGTATGACGGTTTCCTCCCAAGCTTTTGGAATATCTTCCAGCCGGTCGTGGTTCAACACCCGGTAAGCATGAGAGAGTGGCAAAGAAAAGTCGAAGCTTATCGAGCAAGCGAAGATGGTCAAAAAGCAGGCCGTTTCGCTCTTCCCCCTCAATTTCAACTGCCGGCAACGATCTAATTCAATCAATCGCCAAGGGTCTTTCCTTGGCGATTTTCGTCCTTTTACAAGCACACCTTTCTAAATCCAGCCATTCCTTGGGCTCTAAGGATTGCTCGAAAGTTAGGCAAGACCTCTTTTCCTCGAATAGAGGGAACTTTATCGCCCGGCAGGATAGACTTGAATTTTTAGGAAATAAGTCATCCGGGACCTTTAATTTAGAGGACGAAAAACGAAAAACTTCAAGGCTTTAAAAGTTTTATCTCCACAACAAACATTACCTGCTTCTTGTTAGACTTTTTATTTTAATATTAAGTTTACTTAAATTTATTAATTAAATATAATATTAGTACTTAATCATATATTAATAATAACAACCAGGAAAAAGTAATGTCCAGTGATACGAAACAAGGAGAATTTTCCACCCTCCGAGCTATTTTTTTTCCCATTTATAGACATGAAATAAAGAAATTCTTGCCAATGGCACTTATGATGCTCTTTATTTTATTTAACTATACCATCCTTCGAAACGTAAAAGACTCACTTGTTGTGAACGCTAAAGGTTCAGACGAGGGGATCATTTCCTTCTTAAAATTATACGGCACAACTCCCTCTGCGATTATCTTCATGCTTATTTATTCAAAGATGGCGAACATTTTTAGCAGGGAAAAAATATTTTATCTCTGTATCACACCCTTTCTTGTCTTTTTTGGACTTTTTGCCTTTGTCATCTACCCTAACATTGAATCCTTACACCCCTATCCGGAAACTGTTTTTAATCTCCAATCTAACTTCCCTTACCTAAAGTGGTTCATCTCTATGTGGGGAAACTGGAGTTATTGTCTTTTTTACATTCTCTCTGAACTTTGGGGAAGCGTGATGGTTTCTCTTCTTTTCTGGCAGTTTGCCAATGAAATCATCAGATCCGAAGAAGCAAAAAGGTTTTATCCTCTTTTCGGCTTTATTGGAAACATCGGCCTTGTTATGGCAGGTTTTACAGTCAGCTACTTCTGCAACACTTCTATCTTAAATACAACAGATGGAACAGACCCTTGGCAGACAAGCCTTTACGCTTTAATGTCTATGATCATCCTCTCCGGGGCTGCCATCATGGGACTTTATCTCTATACAAGCCGAAAAATCGTTCCAACTTTAGAGCCGAAAGAAGCCAAAGTAAAAAAATCAAAGCCTAAACTGTCCATGTTAGAAAGCTTTAAGTATATTTTTACATCTCCTCACCTTCTTTGCATCGCGGTTCTCGTTTTATGCTACGGCGTAACGATTAACTTCATCGACGTTCTTTGGAAAGGACAGGTAAAAATTTACGCTCAAGGAGATAACAACCTTTTCGCAGCTTACATGGGTGAATTTTCAACAACGACAGGGATTATCTCTCTTGTCTTGATGATTGTTGGCGGTAACATTTTACGCCGTTTTAGCTGGAAGGTTTCAGCATGCGTCGTACCGGTTGTCATGATCTTGACAAGCATTGTTTTCTTCTCAGCGATTATTTATGGAAATGGCATGCCGATTTCTCAGCCGATGTTTACAGCTTTCGGAGTATCGTTTACAGCGGTCGCTCTTGCTACGCAAATCGGTTTTTGGCAAGGGGCTGTTTCTAAAGCATCGAAATATTCTTTATTTGACTCAACAAAAGAGATGGCCTACATCCCGCTCGACAACGAATTAAAAACTAAAGGAAAAGCGGCAGTGGATGTAGCCGGCGGTCGTATTGGTAAATCAGGCGGAGCTTTAACCTTCTCTATCCTGCAAACCATCTTCCCGGCAGCCACAACGCCCTCTCTTGCACCTTATCTTGCTGTCGTCGCTTTTGCAATGTTTATTGCTTGGTTCTTCGCCATCGGCAAACTAAGCACAAGCCTTGAAAAGAAAGAAGAGGATTCAAAAGAAGAATCTTTAAAACAAGTCACAGCTTAATCTCTCTTTTAATAAGCGGAAAACATTCTAGTTTTCCGCTTATTTTTTTCTATTTTATTTTTCCCAAAATCAGTTGACTTCCTAGATCTCTTGTTTTAAAAATAAGCTTATGTTTATAACAGTAAGCTTTCAAATTTTTTAAGAGATGGGTCCTTTGAAAAAAAAATACATTCTCACAGCTTTACTCTTACTTTCTTTTACAAATACCTCTCTTCATGCTGATTTTGAGGATTCCATCGTCAGCCAAGAGGAAATTGAAACCCCGGAACATCAAGGCCCCTTCAGGGGAGAGTTTGCTTTCGATGCCGTGGGATCCGCTAACATCGATAAACCCGGGTTTACAGGTCAAGAAGTTGATTTTTCATGCTTCGCCGGACGTGTCGGCTCAGTCATCTGCTATAGCAAACTCAAACGCGAAGCTTTTATGCTGGCTATCGGTGGGGCGAGAGCTAAAATTGACTGGGAAGAAAACCCCTACTTCAGCCAAACCGTATTTCCAACAGCTACATTGGCTTTAAGATTTTTTAGCAATAGGCTTGAGGATTGGATTTGGCAAGCTCAATTTGCGATGAATATCGACACCGAGCATTGGGATTTTAACCATTATCTTAATTTTGATATTTTGCTTTGGGGAAGACACGACTGGCGCCCAAATATTGGCCTTCATGCAGGTTTTATTGTGCAAACAGGAATGCAAATCGATCGCATTTACCCAATTATCGGCTTTGATTGGAAAATTAATGACTTATGGAAATTAAATCTAGTTTTTCCGGTAAACCTTAGCATCGAACGCACTCTTAACGATTGTTGGAAAGCAGCTCTTGCTGTTCGATTTTTTGATGTGAGGGAGCGCGCCGATGAAGATGAGCCTTTGCCTATGGCTCTTGTCTGCTATAGAAATACAGGCCTTGAATTAGCCTTCAAATACGATTGGGCAAATATTATTGAAGCTAACATACACGCAGGCTATACCGTTGGCGGGGAGCTTCGCATATCGAATCGCCATAATGATCATCCCAAACATTTTGATCTAGGATCAGCCGGCTACATAGGCAGCGAGCTTGTCGTTAAATACTAAAATACTTCAAAGGATAGGATGAATTGGCAAAAGCGCTGGTTTAATGAAGATTATCTTCTTCTTTATTCGTCACGAAATGCCGAAGAAGCCTTAGCCCAAGTCGATTTTATATCAAAAGTTTTAAGCTTAAGTCCCTGTGAAAGACTTATTGATATCGGCTGCGGCAGCGGCAGACACGATTTCCTATTGGCTAAAATGGGATTAATTGTCGTCGGTGTCGATCAATCTAAAACCTTAATAAATGAAGCGAAAAAACGCCTTGATCAAGAAAACCTTCCAAACCTTTCCTTTTTTGAAAGCTCAATTGAATCTTTCAAATCTAACGAGCCCTTTGATGTTGCCTTAAGCCTTTTTACCTCGTTTGGGTATTTTCAAGAAAACTCTGAAAACATAAATATTCTAAAAGCCATCCGTAGTCAGCTAAGGATAGGCTCGCGCTTTTTTTTCGATTATTTGAATCCATGTTTTGTTAAAAAGCATTTAATTAGCGAGGAAGTAAAGGTCATTGCAGGAAAAACAGCCCATATCAAAAGATGGGTCGATCACGATACCGTCATCAAGGAGATCCGCATTTCCAATAAATGCTACCGGGAAGAAGTTAAACTCTATGGCAAGAATCAGCTTTTAAATTTTCTTCAAAATACGGGCTTTGAGATTCAAAAAACCTATGGCTCTTATGAAGGAGAAAAATTAACAGAATCAAGTGAAAGGCAAATATTTTTTTCTATCGCTCGATAAAAGGGTTGCCATGGAAATCTAATTTGTTTAATAAGCATGTCCTTAAACCACCCCTGATTGGATAAAGCACATGAAAAACCGAATCTATGCTGCCCTATATTTTGTTCTATTTTTCCAGCAGTGCTTGTTTTCAACAAGTGATGCTTCCAATGAAGACAGCCTTCACAAATACAGTCAAAATATTTATTCCCAAAGAGGGGAAGATGGGATCTTGCAAGAGATTTTATCACGTTTAAATATAGAAAACGGATTTTTTGTCGAGTTTGGAGCATGGGATGGAATGTGGCTGTCAAATTCAAGAAACTTAGTTGAAAAGGGATGGTCGGGGGTTTATATTGAAGCTGATAAAAGAGGGTATGAAGCTCTTATTTCCAACTACAGAAATGAAAACAATGTCCTTTGTTTAAATGAATTTGTAGCCTATGAGGGGCAAGTACAAGGAAAAACAATCGATGCCATAGCAGATGAGTATTTTCCTCATCAAGAAATTGATTTTATGTCGATTGATATAGATGGAGCCGATCATCTAATCCTGGAGTGTCTAAAACGTAAGCCAAAAATTCTCTGCGTCGAAGGCGGTTTTTCCTGGAATCCCAACTTTACAAGGAGAGTACCCGACGCAATCGCTTTTCAGAATCTTCAACAGCCTTTAGCTGTCATGATTGACATCGGGAAAAAACAAGGCTATGAACCTGTTTGCTTTACCCAAAATACCTTTTTTATCCGCAGCGATTTGTATGAGCCTTTTAAAGAAATAAAAAATGATCCCCTGACCTTATGGCAAGAAGGCTTTAAAAATCTTCCTGCTGAAACCAGAAACTGGCTTATTAACTTCAGAAAAAATCATAGTATTATCCGCTCCGTCGAAGGCAAAGAATATTTAAATTTGCCTCTTGCTTCTATCTCCAAAACTTGGGACGAAGAAAAGTTGCAAGCGCGATAAGAATTCCTATGACAAGAAGATCTCCCGCCCAGTTTAGATGCATAAAAGCTGAAGACAATATAAAAGCAATTAACCCGCATAAAGGGAAGGTCAAAAGCCAAGCATAAATAATTCTTGTCACAACATTCCATCTCACTTCGTTGACACGCCTTGCCATCCCTGTTCCAATAATGGCTGTGCTAATAGTGTGAGTTGTGCTTAAAGGTATTCCAAAGGTCGACGCAAAAAGAATGGTAAGAGAGGCGGCAGATTCTGCTGCAAATCCTTGATAAGTTTCTAAATGAATGATTTTAATGCCTAGCGTTTTTATGATTCTCATCCCTCCAATTGAGGTCGAAATTCCCATTACCAGCGCACATAGAAGAATGACCCAAAAAGGAATTTTAAATTCGGGAAGCAAGTTTCCAAGAAAGAGCGTTAAGCTAAAGACGCCTATGAATTTTTGACCATCGTTTGATCCATGGCTAAAAGCCATAAATGCAGCTGACAAAACTTGCAAGTGTTTAAAAGCTTTTTTTGTTTTAGCAGGATTCGCATCATGAAATTTAAAGATGATAGCTTTTGTGATCAAATAGCCAATCAGGGTGCCTAAGAAAGTGGAAAAAAAAAGACCGATGGCCACTTTAACCCAACCCTCAAAAAGAAGAACGTCTAATCCGCCAATCGCAAGAGAGGCGCCGGCAAGACCTGCAACAAGGGCATGCGATTCACTTGTCGGCAAGCCAAAACGCCAGGCGAAAAGACTCCATAAGATAAGAGCCAAAAGACTTGCGCCTAAGCTCACTAAATTTATGGCTTCAGGCTTTACAATTCCGGATCCTATAGTCTCGGCAACTTTTGTACCATAAAAGGCCCCCAAAATATTAAAGATGGTCGCCATTAAAATAGCGGCTCTTGGGGTTAAGGTCCTTGTAGAAATAACTGTTGCGATGGCATTAGGAGCGTCCGTCCAACCATTGACTACTTCAGCGCCAAGGACAAGCGCTAAAACAATAAAAAGTAGAACCGATTCATCCATCTTTTATGAATATTTTAGGATTATTTGTTCAACCACATTAGCAAAGTCGACTCCCCGATCGGTGACGATTTCAAGCCTTCTATAGATATCGCTCCAAGCTAAGTAATCGGCAAGAGAAATTTGATCATGTTTCAACTTTATAAATAAATTCTGAAGAGCATCTCTTGCAATCGTATCGGCATCATGCTCTATCCTATAGAGGTTTCTGCAATATTTTAAAGTTTCTTCTGCATTTTCAGAGGGTGTTTCTATCCCTTTTGCCGATAGCTGAACAAACTTTCCAAGCTCAAGAATAAGGCTGCAAAGCTGATTGGCGTAGAGGGTCATTTCATTAAGTTTATAGATGATTGCGTAGCTTTCTGCGGTATGGTTAATGGCATTGATGATTTCATCGGTAGCCTTTGAAAAATTAAAAATATCCTCTCTATCGATTGGCAAGATAAAACCGCTCAAGCTAATTTCTTTAATGATGCTATGACAGATATCATCAGCAATGTGCTCTTCTCTCTTAATTGCCTGCACTAAGAAATCAAGGTCTACAGGTTTAGTAAAAATTTTATTTAAATAATCAGCCCCTTTAGACACGGATTCCGCGTGGTCTCGAAAATGTTTAAAAAAAGAAGCATCTTTTTTTTTCCAAAACATGAGAAGAAGTTCCTATTGAAAGATAATTTTTTACCCTATCAAAAAAAGATCTTCTCGGCAATTCAAACAAACTCACCTTAAATTTAGTTAAGTTAATTAACTAATTATTAATTTATAATTAACTAATTAATTGTTTTTTAATTAAAAATATGGTAATATATTATTTTTAATAAAATAAGGTTTATTAAGATGCAAGTTTCATCCGGTCCATCCCTTATAGAAAATACAGATCGATTCGAAGGGTTAAATTCTCAGGTAGTCGATGATTTTGAAATTAAATCCCCTAAAATTAATGAGAAAAAAGAAAAAACTCTCTTGGAGAGAATCGGCTCGGCTCCAAAAAGCCATGGACTCTCTCTCAAAAACTTTTAAAGAGGGTTACGATGCGACCCTAAAATTTATTCAAGATCATCCAAAATTAGTAAGCGTAACAAAAAAAATCATCTCTATTGCAGCGCTTTCCTTCTTTTTTGTTTATCATCCGATCTATGCCCCGATTGTGGTTATCGCTCTTGGAATCTTGTTTTCAGAAGAATTTGAACCTGCGGCTAAAAAATATCACGCTGGAAAAATAGATGACTATTTTAATAATTTGGATGAGCGGGATAAGGCATTAATTGCCGCGGCCGCAGCAGCCGGCGTTGATTTTCGAAACGTTTAAAATCAACCCTTGAAATAATCTTTTAGGAGCGGTTCAAGAGCCGGATACTTGAATTGAAAATTCGCCTGAGTGAGCTCTTCTGGCAAGGCGTAAATGCTTGATAAGAGCATCTCATCTGCCATCTCCCCTAAAACAAATCTAGCCAAAAAAGCCGGCATTGGCAGAAAAGCCGCCCGATGCAAGGCTTTTGCTAAAAGATTGGTAAATTCCTTATTGGTGACAGGCTGCGGGGAAACGCAGTTTATGGGTCCATAAACTTCGTTTGTCAGACAGAATTGAATAATCCTTAAAACATCTTCTAAGGCAATCCAACTCATGGCTTGCGAACCGTCTCCAATAGGCCCCCCAAGCCCTAATTTAAACGGGAGGGACATCGTCTTTAAAGCGCCCCCTTGGGGAGATAAAATAACCCCAAAACGAAGCTTAACGACTCTTACACCCTTATCTTCGATGGGATCAAGCGATTTTTCCCATTCTTGGCAAACTAGGGATAAAAAACCGGTTCCCGGACCTGATTCTTCCGTTAATTTTTCCCCTTTTCGATTGGTGCCATAAAATCCGACTGCAGACGCATTTAAGAAAACTTTAGGGGGATGGTTAAGCTCGCTTGCAACTTTTGCAAGAAGCTCAGTGGTTTGAACTCGACTCTCTAGAATCTTTTTTTTCTTTTCTTCACTCCATCTTCCACTAATGTTTTCCCCGGCAAGGTTAATCCACGCTTCAAATCCTTCAACACTTTTCGGATTCAAGATTTGATGGCTTGGATCCCAATAGATGCTATTTGAGGGTGCGTCTTTAGACCTAGTTAAAGCAGTGACTTGATGCCCTTCTTTCTTAAGATAATCGCTTAAGTTCGATCCTACAAAACCTGACGATCCGGCTAAAAGTATTTTCATAATGCCCCATTTTATTGAACTAAATCACAAGCCTCTTCAGGCATCCAATTCTTATCCTTACCTTTCCATTTTACGTTGCAGCCAATGGGATTGGTTAAAGGGGTAGAAATTTTTTTGCCGGAGATTTTTTCCTCTAAGGCTTTCTCTAAATCAAATTCTGTCGCTTTGGATGTATCCTTTGGATTATCTACAGCTCTTCCGCAATAAATCAATTTACGATTTTCATCAAATACAAAAAAGTGCGGGGTTCTAAGCGCGCCGTATTTTAAAGCTACGGCTTGATCTTCATCATAGAGATAAACCCAAGGAAATTTTTTCTCGTTTACCCGATTTTTCATTGCTTCAAAAGAATCCTCCGGAATCGTTTCGGAGCTATTGGAATTGATAGCAATAAAACGCACACCTTTATTCAAAAACTGTTCTGCTATATTTCTTGTCAGTTCATCTGAATTGATTACATAAGGACAATGGTTGCAAGTAAAAAAAATTACAAGGATCTTGGCATCGTCAAAATCTTTTAGGGAATAGCGTTTTCCATCAGTAGCCATTAAGTCAAAATCGACGGCTTTTTCTCCGAGGGGAAGTGTAAAGGGCATGTATTTTCCTTTTATAACCAGATCATAAACTTTGGTTCATAGTAGGAATAGAGAATTAAAAAAGTCAATAGAGAGAAAATAAAAAAGGCTTTAGCTTAAGCTAAAGCCCTTAAGAAAAAAATAGAATTAATGTTTTTCAAGTTTTGATTTAAGAAGCTGATTGACAAGTTCAGGGGGTGCTTTTCCCTTGCATTTTTTCATCACCTGACCGATTAAAAAACCGAATGCCTTATCTTTACCGGCTTTGATGTCTAAAATGGACTGTTCGTTTTCCTTGAGGACTTCATCAATAAATTTCTCAATCTCTTCAACATTCTCGGATGGCTGAAGATCATGCTCTTTGACAATTTGAAGAGGGGTTTTATGAGGGAATTTAACCATCTCATCGGCGACGGTTTTTGCAATCTTTCCGGTGATGGCTTTATCCTCGATGAGATTCACAAGTTCAGCCACATTTTCGGGTGGAATCTTACTTTCATAAACAAAATGATCTTGATCCTTAAACCTTCCGGAAAATTCAACTGTCAACCAATTAGCAAGGGATCTTGCGGCTTTTGTTTTTTTAAGAGACGCTTCAAAATAATCCGCAAATTTCTTTTCACTTGTCAAGACAAAAGCCGTATGCTCTGAAAGCGCAAGTTCCCTCTCATATCGTCTTTTTCTTTCTAAAGGCAGTTCCGGAAGATTTCTTTTAATTTCTTCAATATAGGCATCCGTTAAAATGATCGGCACAAGATCAGGCTCCGGGAAGTAGCGGTAATCATCCGCTTCTTCTTTTTTTCTCATTAGGATCGTTGTTTTTTTCTCTGGATCAAAGCGATAGGTGGCTTGAGGGATTCTGAATTCAGGGTCTTCAGCTGATTCATAGGCCTTGATTTGCTTTTTAATCTCCGCTTCAATAGCCATTTCCATAAAAGAAAAAGAATTGAGGTTTTTAATTTCGGCTTTATTTCTAAACTTTTCTTCGCCAAATGGCCGAACCGAAATATTGACATCAAACCTTAAGGAGCCCTCTTCCATATTACAGTCCGAGGCGTCAAGATACTCTAGTATCGATTTGACAGCCATAGCATAGGCGACAGCCTCCTTAGAGGATCTAATGCAAGGCTCCGAGACAATTTCAATTAAGGGAACGCCCGCCCTATTGTAGTCAACGCCGCCGAAAGTTGAAAAATGCTTGAGCATCCCGGCGTCATCTTCTAGATGCACGCGGTTTACAGAAAAAGATTTTTCTTGTGCCTCTACCTCTGCGATCACCGTCCCGCCTATAACAATAGGCTCATCAAATTGCGTGATTTGAAAGTTTCTCGGACTATCGGGATAAAAATAAGATTTTCGGTCGAATTTACTAAATTTTGCAATCTTGGCATTAATAGCAAGCCCGAATTGGACAGCTTTTTTTACCGCTTCCTTATTTAAAACCGGCAAAGCTCCCGGCTGTCCTGTGCAGAC
The DNA here is from genome assembly GCF_000750955.1 of Criblamydia sequanensis CRIB-18. Taxonomy (NCBI): domain Bacteria; kingdom Pseudomonadati; phylum Chlamydiota; class Chlamydiia; order Parachlamydiales; family Candidatus Criblamydiaceae; genus Candidatus Criblamydia; species Candidatus Criblamydia sequanensis. The sequence goes on from NZ_CCEJ010000004.1 coordinate 38,840, forward strand.
GACCGTAATATTGGTATTAGGTTCATCCCCAAAATGGTTCGGAGCCGAACTAAAAAGTTTGGACTTGGTATTTAGCTCGGCGTGTATTTCAAGACCGATAATGGTTTCCCATTTGGAATTTGCCATGAGTTAAAGCTCCTTACTTATATAAATCGGGAATGGCTTGATGATATGGGGTTGCCCTTTGAAAAGCGTCTGCTGCTTGAAGGAGCAGGCCATCTTGCTTTTGGGCAGCCATAAGCTGCAATCCAAGAGGTCTGCCGTCTTGAGTAAATCCACTCGGAATGCTTATTGCAGGCAATCCGGCGAGATTGCATGGAATCGTGTAAAGGTCTTCAAGATACATTTGAATGGGGTCTTTGATTTCTCCCGATTTGAAGGCTGCAAAAGGAGATACAGGCATCGCAATAATTGAGCAAGAAGAGAACGCTCTTCTAAATTCTTCGATAATAAGCGTTCTTACCTTTTGGGCTTTTTTGTAGTAAGCATTTTGATATCCGGCTGAAAGAACAAAGGTGCCGAGTAGGATTCTTTTTTTAACTTCTTTCCCGAACCCTTCTTCTTTTGAAAAATCATAAACTTCACGAAGAGTTTTAGCGCGAGGAGATCTTAACCCATATCTTATGCCATCAAAGCGAGCCAAATTAGTTGAAGCTTCAGCTGTCGCTAAAATATAATAAACCGCAATCGAATAATCGATCAAATCAAGTCTAATATCAACAAGAGCGGCGCCTAAATTCTTATAAACCTCAAGAGCACCTAAGAAGGCCTTTTTTGGTTCTTCAGAAAGCTTTTCAATAAGATGCCAAGGCACGCCGATTTTCAAATCCTTCGGAAAAGTTCCAAGCTTGCTTACGATTTCTTCGCTTCCAAGAGGAATGCTCGTCGAGTCTTTTTCGCAATGTTTTCCGATGACTTCCATCATTAACGCAATATCTTTTACCTCTTTGGCGAAAGGTCCGATTTGATCAAGGGAAGAGCCGTAAGCTACAAGGCCATACCTTGAAACACGCCCATAAGTGGGCTTAAAGCCTGTCACCCCGCAAAATGCCGCCGGAAGCCTGATAGAGCCGCCCGTGTCGCTTCCAAAGGCTATCGGACAAAGCCTTGCGGAAACAGCAGCTCCCGATCCCCCGGAGGAGCCTCCGGGAACACAAGATAGGTTCCATGGGTTTCTTGTTTTCTTTAAGGCTGAGTTTTCAGTTGAGGACCCCATGGCAAATTCATCTAAATTCGTCTTTCCAATTAGTATTCCATCCTCTTCTTCAACAAGACTTGTTACTGTGGCATTGAAAGGGGCTTTATAATTAGTAAGGAATTTGGAGGCGCATGTAGTGATGACATCTTTAATGTGGATATTGTCTTTAAAAGCGATCGGAATCCCTGCTAATTTTCCAAGCTTTAATCCTTTTTTTCGCTTCTCATCGAGCTTTCTTGCTTGATCTAAAGCCTTTTCATCCAAAACAGTCAGAAAAGCCCCGATCTCTTGGTCGAACGTTTCTATACGTTTTAAAAAGTGAGAGGTTACTTGCTCCGCGGACAAATCGCCGTTTAAGAATTTTTTGCGGATCTCAAAAGCCGATAAAGTGTGCATGCTACTCTAGATCCTCGATTTCAATATTCTTATTCATCACGGATGGGATTTTTATTAAACCGCCTGTGGAAGATGGGGCTAAATTTAAAAACTCATGCCTTGGTAATGTTTCTCCGACTTCATCTTCTCTCATCACATTGTAAATTTCTGAAAGAACATGGTTGCAAGGGGCGACATTATCGGTATCGATTTCCGCCAATGTGTCAAAATAGCCTAAAATGCTTTCCAGATCTTTTAAAAGGGTTTTTCTTTCTTCTTCGCTGCATTCTATGCGGGAAAGCTCTGAAAGTTTTTTTATTAATTCATCGTTTAAATGAGCCATAAGGATTCACTCCAAAAGAGAAAAATCATAAAGGATCGCCCCAAATGTTGCAATGACGTCTTCCTACAGGGAAGAGTCAACCCCTACATTTCTTTACAATATCTTTATATTTTTACGATAATTAGCATGATTTTCTTAATAATATTTTAACAATCTTTTGATAGAATAATAACTTCTAATATCTAGAAACAACTTAAAAATAATAATAATTAATACTGGAGAAACTAGATGAGCAGCCCAAGTCAAGCAACCGATTCGACAGAACCTTCATTCAACCTATTCAATACCATTTCCGAAACCGCAAAAACCGGCTTAGATCAAGTAAAGAAAAAATTCGAAACTTTTAAATCCGACAATCCCAAGCTTTACGCTACTATTAAAAAAATTATTCCTTTTGCCATTTTAGCCTTAGCTTTATTCATAAGCCCTTTGGCAACTGCCATTGGATTTGGAGTTGGATTTGTTTTTTCTAAGCAACTCTCCCCTATTATTAAAGACGTTGAAAAAGGGGTCGTTGAGGCTTTTAAATCAGCAAATATTTATGGAAAGGCCTTAATTGGAGCCGGTATTCTTGGTTCTCTCTTTCTAATCCCTTCTGCAATTACCGGCTTAATCGTTGGTACAGAAGTTGGCGCAAGATCAAGAACTTATGTAAATTTCTAATTTAAAAAATTATATCAAGCTACCTACCTGCCCAAAGAGGGCTGATATTCTGAAAAGAAGTCGGTCTTTTTTGGGTTTTTTATTTGGATTTCTTTCGAAGTTTCAAAAGAAGACTTCTTTTGAAACTTGGTAAGAAGACTATTGATCTCTCAAGAGCAACTTTTTAGCTTGCTCGGCTTGTTCCCTTAGCTCTTTATATTCATCTAAATCACCGGCATACTCTAAAGCCAGGTCGACCGCTAAAAGAGCGCTTTCCCGATCGTGGATGGAGAAGAGGCATTTGGCAAGATAAAAAAAAGGGATCGGGTTTTCATGACTTAAGGAAGCAGCCATTTCATAAGCGTCAATGGCTGACTCATATTCGTGGCACATTTGGGTAGACATCCCAAGCCCTAGCCAGTAGTCATGGTTATAGGGGTTTAAGGTCACAAGGAATAAAAAGGCGTTGGTCGCTTCCGCGTATCTTTTACCCGCAAAAAGTCTATAGGCCGCAGACTTAAACCGAGACATCATTTCAGGTGAAATTTCTAAAATTTCTTGGGCGGATTTGCCTTTCGCCATTTCTAGCTTCAATTTTTCAAGATTACGAAGCTTATTTTTGGCTTTTGTAGATAATTTAAAATCTGTCGACTTCTTCTTAGCCATTCTCAATTCCGATTCGTAGAGCAAAGAATTCTTTTTCCCCATGATATGGGACAATAGGATAAAGGGAAGTGGATGTAAAGAGTATTTTTTGATGAATTTATCTTAAAATATTTTTTTACTAACAATAAAAAGAAAACTTCTTTTTTAATTTATTAATAGTTCATTGAAAAACTTCATTCAGAGCAGTTCAAATAGGGTTTTATTTTATAAAATAGGCTCCCAAATTTTTGCAAAGAACAATATCTTACCTATCCAATCCAACAACTATTAATGAGACTTAAATTGTTTATAAATTAGTTTATTTGTCTTAATATGATTAATTTAATATAATCGAACTCCTTTAATTTGGAGGCTTTATGCAAGCTGCAACTACATCCGCTTTAATTCCACCTGTTGTCAATATTGATATAGAGGCGCAAAAGCCACTAAATCCTGAGGGACCGGAAGCGCCTGAAGCGCCAAAAACTTTCTCGGAAAAAATTAAATCACTCGCTCTCAAAGTTTGGTCCTTCGCCAAGTGGTTTTTTAACGCCGTGCTAAATGTCGTTCTCTTTATTACAAACCCAACTTTCTATGTGGTGGGTTTTGTGGCAGGAATTATCTTAATTGAAAAAATGAAAGAGGCTGTGCAGCGAATCACTGCCGTATTTGAAAAGCAAAAACTTTCTTTCCTTATTATCTTAGGAATCGGCGCCTTCTTCTCTCTACCTATCGCGCTTGCTTCCACCTCATTTTTCTTTGGCTCTATTACAGGTATTAACTTGGCAGAAGAAACTCCTCCTCCAGTGTGAGGGATCCTTTATCTTGGGTGAAATGCGTAGAAAGCTTCCTGAAGCTTTGAGTGGCTCATGTGCATGTATCGATCGGTTGATCCGATGTTTTGATGGCCCATCATTTCCTGAATGACACGAATCTCAGCGCCATTATCTATGAGATGGGTGGCGAAGGAATGCCTTAAAGAGTGGGGAGAAATATTTTTGGAGATGCCGGCTAATTTGACATACTGCTTGATCATTTTCCATACCATGATCCGATTGATGCGAGTACCTCTTGAGGTAACAAAAAGGGCTTTTTCCTCTTCGCTGTCATAAAGGCTTCTAAAACAATTTAAATAACGGTCAATAGCTAAAAGCGCCCTGCTTCCTAGTGGCGTAAGCCTTTCCTTCCTACCTTTCCCTTTAACTTTTAAAAAAGTATCCGAGACATCATAAAGATTTAAAGAGACAAGTTCTGAGACTCGTATGCCTGTCCCGTAGAGAACTTCCATGATCGCAAGGCTTCGACACCCCTCTTCTGTTTCGATAATGGGTTTTTTAAAGACAAGTTCGATTTCTTCGATGGAAAGAATGTTTGGGATAGTTTGCCAAAGCTTAGGATTATCTAAGTAATAGGCGGGATTCCGCTCAATAAAATTTTCTCTTTTAAGGAACCGAAAATAAACTTTAAGAGCAATTAAAGCTCGTGCTATGGAAGAGGATTCAAAATTTTTTGTTTTTAACTCAGCTAAATGAGCGATTATTGTTTCTTCATCCACTTTTTGGATGTCTTCAAGGCCTCTATTTTTTAAGTAGGCATAAAATCTCGTTAGATCTCGTAAATACGCCTGAGTGGTATTTTGAGACAGCCCTTTTTCAGAGGAAATATAGCTGATAAACTCATCTATTAACCGATCCATTTTAAGAAACAGCCGCACTCTCTTTGCATTCTTCATTTTTTAATGTTTGCATTCTATGAGAAATAGCAAGAGCAAGTTCCCTCTTAATTTCTTCAATAGGAATAAGCTGCACTTGAAATAAGGGAACTTCGATGAGCTCTCCGGTTTGAGCGTCTTCATAATAGGAGAGACCCTTTTCCCTATTTTTTTCACCGCGGGGAAAAAGCCTTTTTTTTCTTGCTAGGAACAAGGATAAAATGAAGGTTTTCTGCTTGGAGTCAGGGGCTTCTTTTAACCGTTCCTCATGAAATAATTCGTAAGCCAATTCTTCTTGCTGAATAGATTTAGACGACGGTTTTTTTATTTTTACGCAAGCAACTTTAGCTTTCCAATGAATCAGCGTCTCTTCTTTTTCCTTGTATTCACTTTTAACGACGCATTGAATGCAAAGATCATCCCTTAAGAAAATTCCCTCTTCATTTTGATAAAGCCATGAGGCCACTTGATGACCGGGTTTGAAAAGTTCCTGACATTGAATACACCCTTGAGCTCTTTTTGGAATTTCAGGTCGAATTGTATTTAACAAAATGAACACCTTCAAGTTAGAAAAAAACGACTATCCGGCAAAGCCCCAAATTTCTTGAAACTTGGAGTTTTACTCGCAAGTCCTTTACAATAATTCAACGGAAACTTGTTTTGAATAAGTATTTTTGAAAGCTTAAAAGTTTTAATCAAAGAAACAAAATAGACTTGTCCCTATATTAAAAAAATAAATTAGCCGAAAAGTTGCGGCTTAAACATTTTCTTCCTTTAGCAAGAAATGATTGACTAACCTTTGATTTTTTAGAAAAATTTCTTAACCTTTACTTTTTATAAAAGTTATCAATTATGTAATTCGCTCAAGGCCAATCGCTGTAAATGAATATCATCTTTCATCTAAAGCGATTTTTCTTGGATTACGGGTTTAAACAATTTTGGGTTTTGCACCGCCACTTGTTCTATAAGTTAATGCAATCTGAACATCCGTCTCCTCTATGCACATAAGCTTAAAGAGTTTATTTTTTTCTTCTATAACCACTTTACCTATTTGGTCTAATTCATGCGGTGCAAGTGTTTCCATTTTTTTGTGAATCTCTTCGTCAATCCTAACTACATCACTATAGCCTAATTTAAAATGTTCAATCTTTATAAATCGTTCAATCCACTTGGCAAGTTCTTGGGTTTTTATTTCTCCAACAGATTCATCACTTGCTTTTGCCTTAATAAAACGTTCCCCATATTGAGTTAGGACATCTATGGGATCTCTACGATTATCAATCTTTTGATTTCGGGTTAATATATTTTGAGCAAGACGGTCGATTGCAGCGTATTTAAGAAGTTGCTCAATCTTGGTTCCTTTATAATCCCAGATATTGGGACTTTCTTGTACTATTTTTAAGCCTGGAGCAGAAACTTCTGGACGTTCTCCAATCATTCCAACAAAATCAATGATGACATTTCTTCCGGTCGTTGAGGCCTTGACAGACTCTTCTAGCATTGTAATAAAGATTTCCTGCCAGTTTTGTTGAGCCTTTGTTTCCTCCGGCTCACCAAATTTAGTCCATCTTTCATCTAAGCATGCTTTAATAAGAAAACGAGCCTTTTCAAACTCCTCTAGATTATCTGGCGTTAGTTCGGGTTTATCCCCCATAATAATGCCTAATATTCTCTCAGGAGAACAATGTTCTTCTGTTAAAAATTTTTTGACTAGATCTAATTGCGGCTTGAGAGTTTTTTCTATATGTTTAATCTCTGTGACGCTAAGGAAATGATCTGCCTCGAAATGTAACCAACCACTAGAAATCAATTCGCTTGAATATTTTGATTTCCCGGTTGAAGAAGGACCAGCTAAATAAACGACTTGACCTATTGCGGTAATACTAGGAATAAGAGCACTATTCATTACAAATCCAAAATTTTAAAATTAAAAATTTGTTCTTAGTTATAAATCATATTAATTTTAAATAAAAACTCACATTTATACTTTATGATTTTGTGTCGGATTTGAAATAAAATGTTGGGGTTTTTCATTGTAGTGGCAGCAAATTGTTTAGTACATTCAACTTACATCATATAAGCTGGCACAGCCAAAACTTCTTATGAAATAAAATTATTTGTTGATTAGGTTATACTTTTAGTTAATTACCCATTTTATCTAATTCGTCCCGAAGATAAGAAATCAGCTTTTCGGACGTTGCTTCCTCGTCGCAAATAAACGGGATATCACTAAAATACTGATCGGCTAAGCTTGCTTTATAACGGGATCTTGCAATGATTTTAAGATTGGGGTTTGTGTTTTGCGCTACTTGGATAATAGATCGAGTGGCTGAAAATTCGGGCGTTGCAACTACGAGAAGTCTGGCATTTTCAAGTTGTGCTTTTTCCAGAATATGAAATTGAGTGGCATCTCCGTAAATAGCTTCCAGTTTTCTGTTCTTAAGAGCTGCAATAGCGTCTATATTCTGATCGACCACTGTAACGTGGTAACCTCTTTTTAAAATTTCATGAACAGCTGCTTGTCCTATTGGCCCAAACCCGATAACAATAGCTCGAGGAAGGAAGGATCTGTTGTTATCTGCGTCATCGCTTAGATGTTGAATCGATAATTCCTGAGGCACATTGCTATAGCGTTTATCTCTTGCGCCGGTGATGTTAAACAATTTGAATAAAATTGGATTAAGGGAAATGGTAACAAACGCGCATCCAATTATAATGTCATACGCATTGTCAGGGAGAATGCCTAAATAGTTCCCTTCTTCAGCTAAAATAAATGAGTATTCTCCGATCTGGGCTATGGCAAGTCCGACCGCCATGGCAACTGAGGATGGATATTTTGCTATTTTAACGATTAGAAATGCGATGATTGGGCGCATCACCAGTATTATGACTAAAATCCCTAAAAATAAAGGCAAATTATTCATAATCGTGACCGGATTAAAAAGCATGCCGACGGAAAGGAAGAATACCGCTGCGAATGTATCCCGTAAAGGGAGCGCATTTGCCGCCGCCTGATAACTCATATCTGTTTTACCAACAATTACACCGGCGATAAAAGCGCCTAAAGCTAAAGAGACACCGAATGAATAGGAACTTACAATCGCGATCATAAAGGTCGTGGATAAAATGGCCATCGTGAATAGTTCGTGGGAGCGAGCTCGAGCCACTACCTTTAAAATATTTTCGACAACTTTTTCCCCAAATAAGTGTATGATGAATCCCAGGGCAGTTATCTTTACCAACACCAAAAGAATTTCATAAACAACATTCAGTTTTGAATCTGATGCGCCAACACTTGCTGTGACAATGGCCGGTAAAAGAAGCAGCCCAAAAACCGAGATTAAATCTTCTACAATGGTCCAGCCGACAATAAGATGGCCTTGTTTGGTTTGAAATAATCCCCGATCGGATAAAACACGGACTATCACAACCGTACTGGATACACTGATGGCTATCCCTATGACTAATCCGGCAAGCAGCGATTCGCCCAAAAAATGGGTGTAAAGAATGCCGACTAAAATAGAAATAGCTGAAAGTATCAAGGCTCCCGGGATAGCGATTTTTTTTACCTCGAGCAAGTCCTTCCAGTTGAAATTCAAACCGACAACAAACATGAGAAGTGTGACGCCGATATTCGCTAACTGTTCGGTTATGTAAGGATCAGCTGCGAAGCCAGGCGAGTTGGGGCCGATCAGAAAGCCTGCGATTAAATAACCAATGATTGGAGATTGTTTAAACCTTTGGGCGATGTAGCCGCAAAGACAAGCTAAACCAAGTCCAATTGCCAAAAGCCAAATAACCTTAAGCTCTTCTCCCATAACATCCTTATTATTCAATAATTCAAAAAATTTCCATTATTCATTTAAATTAAAATAAGCAAAGGACAATCTCTAACTCCAGGTAAAACCTCCCACACGCTCGCCCTTCCCCTAAAATTATCGGATAGAATCCCGATTTCTTTAGTAAAAATGGGTTAAACTGGGCATCTAAGAGGGATAATGAACTCATGAACTTTTGACAGGAAAAGAACAAATTAGGCATATATTGTACTTTGAATAAAGAAGGTTTGTGCCATAAGTCAAGCTTTCGCAACATGCTTCGAATGCAAAAGTTTTAGCTGGAGACTTAAGTTAATGACGAAAATAGATTGGATCGACCAGCTGCTTGATTTAACCATTCTTTTTTCTTTTGATCATTCCGGATTCAAAAGGCACTGTCCTAATCCGCTAGAGAAGATCGATTTATCTGGGAAACATGGTATTGTGACAGGAGCTAGCAGCGGCATTGGTTTAGCTGTTTCAAAAGCCCTTCTTCAGCAAGGAATGCAATGTCAATTAATCGGACGGGATCTGGCTAAATTAGAAAATGGATTTAAATCGGATCCCTTTGTTTCTCAAGCAGAATTTTATTCTCTTGATATGAGCGATTTAAAAAAAGTTTATAATTTTGCTTTAGAGGATGTAAAAAGCCCTATCGATCTTCTTATTCACAATGCAGGGAGTATGCCCCTCAATCTCAAAATCACGAAAGGCGGGGTTGAAGAGATGTTCGCCGCCCAAGTTCTTGCCCCATTTATTTTAACGAAAACACTAGCTGATGTAGGGAAACTTCAAAACGGTTGCCGCATCATATTTGTCTCATCGGGCGGCATGTATTTACAAAAGCTTGACCTTTCAGATCTTCTCTTTGAAAAGCGTCCTTATAATAAATACAACGGCTATGCAAACGCAAAACGAGCTCAGGTTATTCTTTCCGAGCTATTTTCACAAAAATATCCTCAATACTTATTTAGCTCCATGCACCCCGGCTGGGTAGACACTCCGGGAGTTCGACATTCGATGCCGTCCTTTAAAAAGCTTTTAAACAAGCGATTACGATCTATTGAAGAAGGGGCCGATACCATTTTATGGCTTGCAACGTCTGATAATTATTCAAATGGAAAATTCTGGTTTGACCGTAAACTTGCTAAAACCACCCTCTTCAATTTTAATCAATCAAGTAAACAGGAGAAAGAACTGCTTTGGACAACCTGCCAATCGATTTTGGATACAATAAAAGGACCCTCTCATGAACCTGTCATTGATAAATAGCCTTTGCTACACAATTGGTTGGTTTTGGTGCGTCCTTTTAGGAATTCACGAGCATTCCGCTCTAGCGGTCATTGGAGCTCTTTTTTTAATATTCGTTCAGCTCTATCTTGCAAAAGTTAAAGATGTCTCTTTATACATTCAAGACTTGCTTTTAGTCCTATTTTCCATTCCCTTAGGCGCTCTATTGGAAATATTTTTTATTCAAACAAACCTTATCCATTACTCCAACACCACCGGCATGCTGCCCCCCATTTGGATTGTTTTTCTGTACCCGCTCTTTTCTCTTCTGATCAATCATTCGTTAAAATTCATCAAGAAAAATACCTTAATACCTTTTCTGCTTGGCTTTTTGGGCGGTCCCCTAAGTTATGTTGCTGGACAGTCCTTAGGCGCATTAACTTTCCCCTCCCCGCTTATTCCAACGTTAATTATTATTGGGGTCTCTTGGGGCTTATTTCTTTGCCTTCTTGTGAAAATCGCGAATATAGTCGAAAAAGCCGCCTTAGAAACTGTAGCAGAGCTTGATTCAAAAAATCGCATGAAGTTATTATACGATGGCGACTGCCCGATTTGTAAAAAGGAAATTTGCCTTCTTCAAAAAAAGGATACGCAAGGTAAAGTCAATTTTGTCGATATTTCTTCAAAAGAGTTTTCACCCTCCGAGAATAATAATATTGATTATAACACCGCAATGGCTCAAATGCATGCCATTGATGGTAAAGGGAATCTCTTGGTCGGTATACCTGCCTTCGCGGCAGTGTATGCACACTGCCAGTTGTTGATCCTCTCAACTTTACTGCGTATCCCTTTTATAAAAATAGTCCTTCAACCTCTTTACAGGCTATTTGCAAAGAAGCGTCTTTGGATTACAGGAAGAGAAAATACCCACACCAAAAAGTAGCTGAGAGCCAGATGAAGCAAAAAAATTCGTGGATTTCGTTAGTTTTTTTTATTCTAATTTGCTTAGTAATAGGGCTTTTTGGAAGTTTCTGGACAAAAGAAGCCGTTTCGACATGGTACCCAACACTTACGAAACCTTCATGGACGCCTCCTGACTGGGTATTCGGACCTGTCTGGTCTTCTCTTTATATTATGATAGCGGTCTCCGGCTGGTTAATTTACCGATCTGATCCTTCTCATAAAAGAACGGTCGCACTAACGCTTTATGCCGGTCAGCTCGCACTTAATTTTATTTGGTCTTTCCTCTTTTTTTCTTTGCGCAACCCTTTTTTAGGATTGATCGATATCCTTTTTCTTTGCTTATTGATCCTCCTAACCATTATTAAGGCTTGGCCTGTGAGTCGTTTGGCAAGCTTCTTTTTGATTCCTTATTTAGCTTGGGTTCTTTATGCTACGACGCTTAACCTTGGAATCTGGCTTCTCAATGACTGATATTACCCTGATATTTCCTGACCAACTATTCCTAAAGCACCCTGGAATAGCCTCTAAGAGAAAAATTTACCTTGTTGAAGAGTTCCTTTTTTATAAGGTCCAGCCATTTCATAAGCAAAGATTGGTTCTTCTTCGGCTTGCGATGCAAAAATATGCTGATATGCTTCGAGGAAACCATTCTGATGTGATTTATGTCCCTTCCAATGAACTATCCTACCGTGGAAGTGTATTTGAACTTCTTGGTAAAAAACGCATCAAAAATATTCATTTGTGTGAATTTGCCGATGAATGGCTCACCAAAGATTTAATGATAGGCGCTGAAAAATATGGTTGGAACCTTCATTTTTACCCTTCCCCCGGTTTTATTTGCTCAAACCAAGAATTAAAGACGCATTTTGGGAATAAAAAACACTTTTCTATGGCTCAGTTTTATGCCTATCAGAGGAAGAGTCAGAATATTTTAATGGAAGATGAACGTCCTGTTGGGGGGAAATATAGCTTTGATGCCGACAATCGAAAAAAAATCCCCAAAAACCTTTCTATACCCCCTACTTTTATTCCAAAAGAAAACGCAAACACTGAAAAAATAATCGCGGAAGTGGATAGCGAATTTACTGACGCCATCGGAGAAGCGGACCCTTTTTTGTATCCAACCACCCATCAAGAGGCTAGAAAAGCGCTCGATTTGTTTTTAAAGGATAAGCTGGTATTATTCGGCGCCTACCAGGATGCCATACAGAAGGAAGAATCGTTCCTATTTCATAGCGTCTTGTCACCGCTTCTTAATATTGGCCTTTTAACTCCTCATGAAGTCATTCAAGCCGCCCTTCATCATTCTAAAAAACATTCTGTTCCCTTAAATTCTCTTGAGGGTTTTTTACGGCAAATTATGGGTTGGAGAGAGTTTGTAAGGGCATCCTATCTATTAAAAGGGTCTTATCAACGATCGATCAACTATTTTCAGCATCATACGAAGATCCCTAAAAAATTTTGGGAAGGCAAAACAGGGATCTTGCCGATAGATACAACTGTTAAAAGAGCTTTACAAACCGGTTATTGCAATCATATCGAGCGTTTGATGGTTCTTGGCAATTTTCTATTGCTAACAGAAGCTGCGCCTGATGAAATTTATAAATGGTTCATGGGTTTTTTTGTAGATGCCTATGATTGGGTCATGGTCCCAAATGTCTATGGAATGAGTCAATATGCTGATGGGGGCGTTATTATTACAAAGCCCTATATCTCCTCTTCAAATTATATTTTAAAGATGAGCAACTACCCAAAGGGCGATTGGACAGAGATCTGGGACGGTCTTTTTTGGCGTTTTGTCGATAAACACCGCTCCTTATTTTCCGCTAATATTCGCACACGAAATTTAATCCAGCTTCTTACCAAAAACAAAGAAAGCATCTTTCAAAAAGTTCAAAAAGCAGAATCCTGGCTTGCAACTTACAACAAACCAACCAAATCGTAAAATCCCCTGCAATCGACCATTTTTTAAAAAGAGCGAGGCGTGCTTTGTACGCTCTCAAGCCCCTTAAGCGATACCTCTAAAAATTTTTTGCACTCAGCATCCTTTTTGTAGCAGGGTTGGTATTTTGTTTAATGCCCATTCTTTATCAGTTACAACAATAGGGTTACTGATGAAATCAGGGTTCAAAATTTTTCTATTAGTCTGCGTTGGGTGCTGCAGCTTTTTTTAACTCAATCCATCCTTTTGTTAATACAGAGGTAGATTTGAAATCTATTGTCGCATGTAAAGATTGCGGAAAATAACACCGTTAAATGAAGAAAAGGGCAATCTCAGCACCCTGAGCTTAGATTGCCTCCTCAAAAGATACCGAGAAGAAGATTGCATCCCGTCATTCGGACCTCTCCGGTTTATTCAAGCCTATTGAATTAGAGAAAAACGATCTTTTGAGAATAAAACTAGCCGATAATCGCCCTAATTGGATAGCGAATTTACTAAGGCTCTCCTTAGAATAGAAGAGTAAGATCTCTTAAAATCAAAATAATTTGTTTGACTTTTTCTGATTATTTTTATTCAACGGCTAGATACAAGGGCTTTTGGCTTTTCGATTTCGAGGCATTTTCTATTTCTTTTATCAAATTCATAATTTTTTTTAACTCAGATGTTTCTTCGGCAGAGACTTGAATATCATAGCTTTGATCCACAGCCGAGCTGACCATTTGGTAAGTTATATCATTAACTGAATGGGCAGGTTGGTAACCAAGAGTGTTGTCTCCAAAAGAAGCTTCGGAGAGAATCCGATTTTTAAGCAAAATTTCCAATACTTTATTGAGATGGAAAAGAGAGATTCCTAATTTACGAGCAAGCTGTGGTTGTGTGGAGGGTTTATCCCCTTTTATAAAATTTTCTAAACAATAATATACAATCAATAAGGCAGCCGTTTTTGTGGAAAGAGACTGCATTTTTCGACTTTGAATAAATAATCCGTTTTCAATTTCAACTCCCATCTCAACACCAAATAGAACGATTAACCAACTTACTTGCAGCCACATTAGAAATAAGGGAAAGGCTGCAAAACTGCCATAAATTGCACTATAGCTAGTTAAGTAAAATTGTAATTTTATATATAGCCATTGCCATATTTGAAAGGCCGAACCGGCAACAATTCCCGATATTGCTGCGACATGAAAGTATATTTTTCTATTTGGCATGAAAGAATATATGAAAGTAAAAAGCGCCCACATTAAAAAAAAGGGGAAAAAATTCATTATGAAATAGAGGAAGGGGCTGATCACTTCAACCAAAGAGTTAGTTTTGGCCTTTTCTGCTATTTGCGTCGTAACATAAATATTAAGACTGCTTGAGGTAACCAAGAATAGGGGGGCTACCATAAATACAGTTAAATAATCCCTTATCTTTGTTAAATAGGATCTTCCTTCTTTGACTTTCCAAATCTCATTGAAAATGTTTTCTACGCAATTTAAAAGATTTATAACTGTATAAAGAAGAAAAATAATTCCTGCTCCTGCGATGACATTTCCTTTTACAGATTCGAGCCATGAATGAGCAAATTCAATAAGTTTTTGCGAAATAATAGGCTGCTGAAAAAATTCCTGAGAAATTTCCGCCTCAAGTTTTTTTCCGAATCCTAAGCCTTTGGCAATACCAAAGAGAACAGCAAGAACCGGCACGACGGAAAGAAGGGAATAGAAACTAAGAGCTGAGGCTTTGTCATAGCAATCATCTTCAAAAAAACTCTTAAATATATCATAGAAAAATTTCCAGCCTTTTTTGATTCCTTGAAAAAAAGCTATAATTTTTGATTTGACAAAAGAAAGAAATTTTAGTTTTTTCTGTTTGTGTTCCTTAGACATAAAAGTCTACCCACCCTCGCAAAGATAGGTCAAATAAATTCATAATCACATTATTAAATGTATTTAAAATTAATGTAAAAGCGGCAGATTTCTTTGCTTTAAAAAGATATTAATAGCTGAAAAACATGTGATTTTAAATCAATTTCTCCCCTACCATGAGTCCTTATCAATTATTCTGAAATGATTTCACTGTAAACATTACTTTTGTTTATATTATCCATAATGATTTTTACAATCAGCATGATGGGAACGGCAAGGAAAGGTCCTATTATACCCCAAACCCAGCCCATCAGATAAATTCCTAGAATGACAGCCACTTTATTTAAAGAAAATCTTTTTCCAATCACATAAGGCGTAAGAATATTTCCTTCCACATTCATGATGATTAAAACGAGAGAAACGCATAAAATAATTTGCCAAGTTTGTTCTAAGGAAGCAATTGCTATTAAAGTAATTAGCGCCATGGAAACAATTGAACCCAAAAATGGAATGAATTCTAAAATACCTACCAATACTCCTAAGAGAATTGCATTAGGAATTTTAAAAATAGATAAAACTGCGCCTATTAAAATTCCAACAACTATATTAATCAATGTTTTGGTAATGAGATAATTTGCCATATCTTGTTCTAACTTTTGAATAATTCGATTGATTTTCTCATCCCTTTCAAGGGTAGGCAAGGATTTCAACATTTTTTTCAAAAATAGTCCTTCTGAAATCAACAAAAAATAAAGGAGGATCGCAATCATCACAAAGCCTGCAAAAAATTGCCAGGTACTGCTAAAAAGGGAAATGATCCAGTCCTGTTGTATTTTTTCCTCCAAAGTTATAGTTAAATCTTTAAAAATCACCAAAATAGAATGGGGTATTTTAAAATATCGTAAGAAGGAATCCAGCTTGCTTTGAAAAATGTCTGTTGAATTTGTTAAATCAAAAACCAAATTTTTTAAGTTAACAAACAAATAATATAGCCCTATCCCAAATACAGTAAAAAAAATTAATATTACTAATGCGGATCCAAGAAATTTTGGGATAAAAAACTGTGTCTTCAAGAAATTCACTATTCGAAATAAAAGAAAATACAATAAAAATGCCAAAAAAATAGGCAAAACTAATTCTTTGGCAAAGTAAAGAATAAAAAAAAATGCTAAAAAAACAAAAATTTTATTGGATTGTATTTGACTCATTTTAAAAATCCGTTAATTAAAATACATACAGCCGATCCAATAATAATGGTAGGCTATATATTTTGGCTTTTTTGTCGAAGTTTTCTTACGAAATCCATCCTTGATGAGCTGCAATAGCAATTTGTCGACCCATCCTCAAAAAAACTATGCCTATCAGAGACTTTCTTAAGCCAATCAATCTTCGATATAAAAAGACTCTAAAAAACTTGAGCTTTATTTAATTTGATCGATAATTTTCTCAATATCTAAAGTCAAATTAGTCTTTCTTTTTTTGATTAAGCAGATTTCTTCCGGGTTCAGGAACTTTCGATTTTGATCCTTGTTCTTTAATGTTTTCAGCTTCAGAATTCAGCTCTCCCTCACTTTTAGTAGCTATTTTATCAGCTTCCTCAGGCTTTTCTAGTTGCATAGCTCCTTCCGGTTTTTCCGAGCCCATCCAAACAGTGATTCCTTGTGGAAAAATAAGTTCGCGAGCCTCGTCTGGCATATCAATGCGATTTGATTGAAAAGCTTTTTTGACTAATCGGATAACTGAGGATCTTACTTTAAGCCAGCTATGCTTCTTACCATCCAACCAAAAATAAATTTTTAAATTAATGGTTGATTTACCAAAACTATCAACTAAAACCCATGGTTCAGGATCTTTTAAAACCGCAGGATGATTTTGCAGGACTTTTAATGCAATATCTTGGGCTTCAGAAATAACACAATCATAACCGATTCCTACGATAAAATCTTCTCTGCGATTAGGATTGCTGGTAAAGTTTCTTATATTGCTTTTGTATACAGTTGCGTTGGGGATTTGAATGTAGTTGCCCTCGAGAGAAATAAGAATCGTGGTTCTTATTGTTAAACTTTGAACATAGCCTGTAATCCCTTCAATTTCGATTAAATCCCCTTTATTAAAGGGGTTGTTGATACTTAAAAAAATACTGGCCAAGAGATTTTCTGTGATATCCTTAAAGGCAATACCTAAAATTATGCCCAGTAGGCCGGTACCTCCTAAAACTGTCAAAGCAATCGTTGTCAAACCCATCAAATGAAAGACGCTATAGAGTCCCATGAGAAAAATACCCGTACCAATCGACCAGGTAATGATTTTGACTAATAATGGATTTTCTATTTTTTTACTTAATATGAACCTGGAAAGGCGGTAGGTTGTTTTGGCAAAAAGCCAGGCTGCTAAAAGAATAACCAGACCAAAAAGAATTGCGGGGATGATTTTTAGAAAACCTCGCCATTGTTCTCGTAAACCTTTGATAACGGGTTGAAAGTCCCAAATAGATGGTTTTAACACATCTATTTGATTAACTACTGCTACAGTATCTTGTGTGTTGCCGGCTAATTTCTCCGCCCATTCCTTATACTCGTCTTTTTGTGCTTGACCTGATAAGAATACGACTCCTTCTCTAACATGTACTTTAGGGTCTATAAACCATCCTGTGGATTCTAAGATATTTTTTAATCTGTATGAGATTTCATCATCTAAAGCATCCGGCTTTACATTTACTTTTTCTGGAGCTGTAATTTCTATTTTGTTTGGGCCTTCTTCCTTTGCCAATAAAGAAAAAGGGGTAGCCAAGCATAAAAAAAAATAGAAGAGAAAGATAAATTTTTTTTGGATAGATGCTATTTTCATGACCCTGAAGTATTAATTAATGCAGGTGATAGTTTAAATAACTCATAATCCAGATAGAAAAGAAAATTACAATAAAAATAACAGAAACAGTAGTGCAAAAAAAAATATGTTCCTAAGATTTTTTCTCCTAAACATCAAAAAGAAAATAAACTGGAGTAAGGATTGAATGAGGGCAATAGTAAAAATGGCTGTGATGGCTTCTTTGTTGGTAAAATTGAAAAATCATAGTAAAAGTCGGTGGACTAGACCAAATTTATTTTTTCTTTTTAAAATTTTTATATGTTAAATAAAAGTCATTATTTATCCCAATTAAGCCGGTCTCTTATGGCAAAAATGAAGGATATGTGTTTTTTTAATCGATAAAACCTAAGATATCAGTGATAGATATTAGGGTACACGGCTTGCTCCCTAACTATATATTCTAATGATCATTAGCGACTAATACAAGAATTGTAATAATAACCTAAACTATTAAAATTAATCTTGTTTAGGAGAAGTGAAACAAAAAATGTGGAAAATTGGCAAATGGTCCTTCAATCTTCATTCTCCAATTTTTTTAATTATTGTTTCTCTCTGTTTTTATTTGGCGATATGGTTTTTAGCCACTATGGGGACCCCATTATGTGATTGCTGGCCACTGAAAATTTGGGCGACTTCCCTAGGTGTTGCAGGTTACTTCATTTTTTCTTTTTCACTATTACTATCTTCACGCTGGAAAAAGCTGGAGGATTGGTTTGGAGGTTTGGACCAGATCTACCATCTTCATAAAAGACTTGGGATTTGGGGTTTCTGCTTAATTCTTCTTCATCCTTGGGTGGAAGCATTAAAATGGCTTCCAGATCGTATCGAAAAATTTATTTTTTTTATACTGCCTATCCATGGAAGACTATCGGTAAATCTCGGCTCCTACGCATATTGGCTTATGTTGTTAATCCTAGGAGTTACTTTGTTAAAGCTTCTTCCCTACAACAAATGGAAAATTCTGCACAAGCTTATGAGTGTAGTTTTTCTTTTAGCATCACTTCATATCGTTCTGTCAGACAAGAGGGTTGGATCAGAATTCGCCCAGTTGATGCTATACCTCCCCATGGGTATTGGGTTTTTAGGAATTTTTTATAAACAGATCTACATCCCTTTTTTTGCAAAACATTCATCATTTGTAGTCACTAATGTTAAAAATATAAATGACAATATTGTTGAAGTAACTTTAAGTCCTAAAAAAGAGCCCTTAAAATTTATTTCCGGGCAATATGGTTTTTTTACTTTTTATGGACCTTCACTATCTAAAGAATCTCACCCATTCACTTTAATTGAGTCAATTGAAGGCTCAACAATATCACTTTTGGTCAAAGCTCAAGGCGATTATACGATAAATTTACACCGACATATCAAAAAGGGGGATATTGGTATATGTGAAGGTCCTTATGGTCGTCTTAATTATAATCAAGCAGGCAATTCGCAGATATGGATAGCTGGCGGCATCGGTGTAGTTCCATTTTTAGCTTGGATAAGAGCTATGAAGAGAACTTTCCCAAAAGGAATTAAGATTGACTTCTACTACTGCATCCATAGGGAAACCGATGCGGTGTTCTATAGAGAGTTCAAAGAATTCAGTACAGCTTATCCGGACTTCCGTATTATTTTATGTTGTTCCGAAAAAGGAAATAGACTCGATATGCATAAAATTATTGACTTCAGCGGCAATATAAGCAGTAAACAAGTTTTCATGTGCGGTCCGCTAAAGCTAACAAGTGATTTTAAGTCAAAACTTCAGGCATATGGGGTAAGCTATGATAATATTTTTGTAGAAGACTTCGATTTCTTTTAACTTCATATTTCTGCCCTATCAACAGATGCATTATAATGCTCTGAAAATATTCCGTGATATGAAGACCAGGCATCTGACAATTGTTTTGCCACCACTATTAACTACTTAATTCTTCAAAAGCTTCTAACGCTTCGGCAGCATACATTAATGAAGGCCCTCCACCCATATAAACAGCCATGCTCAATGTCTCAAGAAATTCTTCACGAGTAACCCCTAATTTAATCAAAGACTGAGTGTGGAACCCAATGCAGCCATCGCAATGGGATGCAATACCCAATGCAAGTGCTATTAATTCCTTTGTCTTTTTGCTAAGCGCGCCTTCTTTTGTAGCAGCTTGTGCCAATGTATTAAATCCATTCATCACATCAGGAATTTCCTTACGCATTTTTGATAGCGATGTTGAAATGGTGTTTGTAATTTCTTTATAATTTTTTGTCATAGACTAATTCCTATTCAATTTGTTCAATGGGGTATGAGATGACTGTTAAGAAATGTTTGTTCATTTGCCATAGATTTCTTGCATAAACTCTTGCACTATTTTTGATCTTCACCTTTTTTATTAATAGGTGATCCTATTGAACAAGCTACCCTCATCTTTTGAGATGAACTTACATCTATGGTTTTATAAAAAAAAGGAATCTTTGAGTATTTACCCAAATTTTACGCAATTGTTAGGAAAAAGCTACAATAAAGGGGTGCTAAGCCTGCACAATTAGTGCTTTCTCAAACCACTGAATTTACTGTGCCTATTTTATTCTCAGTTGCAATTACTTTAGAAACCCTTTTCCACATCTCGTTTTCTTCGAGCTGTTTTTTGTCAGACTCGATTTTGCTTGCAATTGTTTCCGAAACCACATGCTTAGCACCTTGGTCAAGCACTAATATGGCTACTTCTGTAGATAGGCAATTTTGATTATACATCCCAAAGAATCGAAGTTGTTTTGCCTCAATCAAGCATTCTCGCATTCACAATTATTAGCCAAACAAGTCTTTCAGACACAGTCTTTGCCGAGTATGAAATTTCAATTCATGAGCAAACATTAAATTGGCTTTCAAATAAAACTAAGTAGTTGCAGGTAATAAGTTTTTAAAAAAGTTCTTTAAGTCGAAGATAATTTTTTCAAATGGTATTGCTTCATGAGAAATATCTCTTAAAAAAGAATTCCATTTGGTTTTCTTAATTGGATCCTCGTAGAAAGATTCTAGAAATGCAATTGGAACAGCCTCAAGAATGGTTCCTCTATTCTTAAGAATTTGGAGAATGATTCCTTGCAATTCCTTTCGATCGAAATCAAACTGTTGGGTCAACAGCCATATGTCATAAAAATCTTTCATACGTGTGTTGGCAAATCCCAAACGAATAATAGATTCAAATTTTTCTGCAATAGATGTTTGGGGAGTATATCCTTTTAACTCAGGAGCGGGAAGATCTAAAAGAGTAGGATACTTTATCTTTGCAGGGTGAGGCAAAATAGTATCACTAAATCCAAAGTCGATTCGCATAGGAAGTTTTGCTGTGAAGAGCTGCGCTGAAAATGCAGCACTGATTCCATGATATTCAGCTTCTAACTGTGCTTCTGTTAATTTTAAGGTGTCTGAGGCAAATACTAAGCCATCGGGTATCACTTCAATAGCACAGATTTCATTAATAATTTTCTGTAAATTAGCTATGGAATTTGAAGTTTTGGCAAGAAGATCTATGTCTACCGTTGCCCGATGGCTCATTGGATCCCAGACCATCAACATCAAGCCCCCTTTTAGATAAAAAGAGCTTTGATGAGAGGATACGCTTAGACGGTACAAAAAACGTTCCATCGCATAGTATTTCAAAACTTCTTGAACAGGTCTTTTTCTTTGCTTTGCGACATTTTTTAAACGGCTATAGATAGACTCATCGAGGTTTTCCTTGGGCTTTTCCATTTTCATTGACTCACTATTGTTTCCATAATCGGCTGAAGGATTTTCTCAATGCGATTAATTTTTGCATATTCATATAACTTATCAATTTGAGTGCCTTTGCGTTGCCAATACATCTTCAAGGCTTCAATGACAACATCCATCCCGATCTTATTCCGAAATTTAACGCAATCAGCTAAGGTTTTTTCGATGTTGTAAATTTTGACAGGAAAGCCACTTATTAATTTAGTCTCAACACCTGAGCTATAGACTTTTTCCGAATATCGAAAGTATCTGAGGGGTGGATATTCCAATCTTGAGGGACGTGCTTTTGTGGGAATGGCTACATAGACGAAATGAGGAATTTGAGTTGTGATTTCGTGATAAGCCAAAGCTGAAATCAAGCATATCACGGCATGAGGAATTTTCTTAGAAACAAGAACAAGATCTGGCTCTGAAAAATCGGGAACTTCGATCAGCCTATATATTCCTTTTGCCAGTTGCTCTAATAATCCCTCATCTCTCAGCTGATAGATCGTGCGTGGATGAATGCCCAAACGGATTGCTTCAGCTGTTCGCAGCAATCCTTGATTTTTCTTAAAGAGGTTTATAGCTTTCTGTTTTGCATTCATGGATAGTAATGTAGGTAAATGTTTTCTTTTTACTACATTCTTATCCATTCATCTTTGCAAGTCAACAGGAAACCTCTCTTTTTTCTATTGACGATAGGAATTATGCAAATTTTACGTTGGGAAAAAGCTACAGTAAAATGGCACAACCAGGCACACTTGATTTTTTTCTAACCCGTTTAAAACATTGTGCCTATGTACGCTCTTTCACCATGGATAACAGCAGGACAACCCTCTCATAACCCGCTGGCCTTTAAGTTCTATCTCCCTTTTTTACAAGCATCCAACTTGAAAACACGATCGGCTTCTATTAAGCCGACGGTGCGAGGTAGATAGTTTAGGTTAGGTCTTCGATTGAGAAGGGGGATTCGTCGGGGAGGCCAAGCTCTTCCCGAAGGGTTAGGATTGAGCCGCCGGCGGCGGAAAACCCTTGCAGCATACGGAAGCCTTCTTTCGAAAGCATAGCCGGGTCTACAATAAGCTTATCCAAGCCTTTCCACTCGGTAATTAGATGTTCTTCTGAAATTAGTCTGAAGGAGGTCTTTTTTTGAAGCAAGGACTGGAGTGTCTCATCAATGAGCTTGTAGTCTTTAGCCTTTTGATTCACTTTAGGCATAAGAAGGCCTAGGGAAGTGAGCTTGTCATCCTTTTTATAAACAATCTTTTGGCCTTCAACAGAAAGCCCTTCTCTTGGGATTTTTGCATTTTTTGGAATAATTTGGATCTTAAGTGAGTTTTCTTTACTTAAAACCCTCGCTTCCGTAATCAAAGCAGTGTCTTTTAAATCTAGAATGATAAAAGTTTTCACTAAATCCCTTAAAGGCTTGGCAAGCTCTTCCAAGAAACGGAACGCAATTTCAAAAAAGCAGATTTCGTCGGGCTCATTAAGTCCATGATTTTCCCTATATTGGGCAATAGCCTCATCAAAAAGACCTTTCTTTTTGGATAGTTCGCTTTCCAAACTTAGAGAACCTGAATAAAGAATAACCCCTAAAGAGTGTTTTTCAAATAAAGGGAAAACCTTTTCCGCAAAGTGATTAATTACAAATTGAAGAGTAGCAAACTGCCCCTGATGGTCAGGGGGGAATTTTAAGCCTGTAAATAACCCAAGGTCAAGTTCCCATAAAATATATTTCTTTTTTTCAATTTCCTGCTTTGCTAGCAAAAGGGCTTCATCCCATGAGCCTTCATCTTGCAAATCCCCTTTTAAAGGGATCACTTTTGTGTTGTAAGGGGATGCTGAAGGTGACAACAAGATATCAGGTAAAAAGACCTGGTCCTTAAAAAAACAAGTTTCCCCATCCCAATAGAAAGCGGAAGCTTCTTCCTCGCTTTCAGTAGCACATTCTTTCTTAGATTCAAAAAAATTAAATTTGTCTGTCATATGTTTATAAAATACCGTAAAGATGATGGTTCTCGCGCCAAGGAAGAGCTTTTAAAAGCTTGTGGATCAAGTTTTCAGGCAAGTCCTTTTGGAATTCAAAAAAATTGTAAGTTCTTTCCTGCAAGTTAAGCTTGGGATGAAAAAGGTTTTGAAGCGCATGTTGCTGAAATTTTGAAAGGTTCGGCTTTAACTCTTTTAGAGTTTTTGACTCTCCCCTAATCAGTAAGTTAAGGCTTTGGACCACATCGGGAGACAGCTCTTTTGCAGCATCTTTTGGAACAAGGGTTATAGATAGCCTTGGAATAAGCCAAGGCATGGTCAATTGATGAAAATCAAAATAAGGCTTAAGCGCCGACCAGTATTCTAATTCGGAGGGGCCCACAATTTGCGCAGCTGTTGGAAAAATCCTACATTGAACCAAGGGCCTTAAAGCCGCATCAGGGCTTATTTTTCCCTTATTTTCCCGAATAAAATCAAGAAGCTCTTTCTTACTAAATTTTCTATCGCCGATTTTAAATAAGCCGCTTTCAAAGAGAATGCGAACCCTTTTATGATTCTCATCTTTAAAAAAGAGATGGGTCTCTCCAACTTTTCTATGATTCAACGGATAGGGCAAGTTCATCGAAAAGAACTTTTTTTCAATATTTTGAAAAAGCTCTTCGACCTCCTCAAACCTTTCAATCTCATCAAGGAAAAGATCCAACGCCAAAGGCCTAATTTTTGCAGGCTCGATAAAAACAAGGCCTTCTTCTTTAAAAGACTCTGCAAAAAAAGAAGCCATTGCCTTTGAAAAGAAAGCGCCTTCTGAAAAAAAAGTCATTAAGTTCGGTTTATTAATCAGCTCAAGACACTCTTTTATAAGATCAAGATGCTCTTTTCTTAAAACCAAATCCTCGACAAAAACTCCCTTCTCTTTGAAGATAAGCCTTTTTTCAAGAAGATTTCCCTTCTCATCTAAAAAGATCGCATGGTCGATTTCACGAATATCATGATCTTCAGAAGCAATCCAAAAAATGGGGATAGCTTGAAATTGCCTCGCTGTTAAAAGACAGCTAATAGCCTTAAAAAAAGTGTATAAAGGTCCTCCAAGAAGGCCTACTTGCTGACCTCCAACGACAGAAAAGCTAAGCGGATTTTTAATTTTTTCAATATTTTGCGAAGTCTTTTTTGATAAAGCTCCAATCTCTTTATTGTATTGCAAGAGGTTTTCATAAAGAGCCTCTCTTGGATAATTTTTTTTAGATAAAGCCTCGGAAGCTTTATTAAAGCCCTTGTCATCGCTTGGGGGATAAGCATAAAGCCGATCTCTTTCAGAAGGTGAATAGGAAATTAGATTTGATTTTTCGATTTCCATGGAGCGATAGCTTCATTAAATTTTTTGAAAAGTATGCAACCGAATGGTTTTTCCTTTTTCTCGCCAGAGCGAATCAAAAAAAGAAGCGCCATAATCCTCAGGATTAGATAAGTAAAAAGGTTTTTCGTAAATAGATTTAAAGCCCCCATGCGCAAGCGATAGCTCAATGGTTTGATCGGAATAGGCTTCATCATCTGTCACAAAAGTAAAGGAACCGGCGGGTTTTAGGATACGGTAAAGCTCTTTAATGAAATTTTCTTGCATCAAACGATTTTTGGCATGGCGCTTTTTAGGCCAGGGGTCAGGAAAATTAATATAAGCTTTTGACACTGAAGCTTCTTCAAACAAAAATTGGGTTGATTTTTCAGCTTCGCCATAAAGGGCTATTAGATTATTTAGGCTGTAATTTTTAATTTTGGCCCAAATCTTTTTAATCCGTTTAAATTTTATCTCAACGCCAATCCAGTTAATGTTCTTGTCTTGAATGGCTTTTTCAGCAATCCACCCCCCGTTGCCACTGCAATATTCCACGTAAATTGGGTTTTCATTCCCAAAATATTCTAAATCATGGAAACAAAATTTGGTCATATTCTCATTCGGAGCCGGAAAGTATAAAACCCTATCTTCGATTTTAATGGACTTTTCTTCTTCCGATTCAAAAGGGTAAACTAGTTGATTAGGCCTCATAATCTCTCAAAATTAAGATTAAACGTTCTTTAGATATAAAGGAGGATTATTTTATAGAAGAAATCTTACAAATTCAAGAGATTGATGAGATAGAAAGTTAGAACTTCGAAAGCGCATCTTTTTCTTTTTTAAGATCTTCGACCCGTTTCTCTTTAAAGAGATCTTTGACGGAATCTCTCCAGGTCATAAAGGTTTGATGCAAATTCTTGTGGGTTAGGTTTTCCTTAGCTAAATTTAATTTCAATTTTTTGTCATTTTGGACCAGTCTTTCAACAAAAAATTTAAAATCAGGATCAGTTAGCGCTACTTCTTCTCGAATAGTCTCGCTGTTGCTTAAAAACATTTGAGGAAAAATGCAAACTGTTCCAAGAGCGCCAAGGGCTGTAAAGCTCATGATAATGGTCGCAGCCGTAGCTTCCGGTAAAGCAAGCAAGAAAGGGAATAAACCAAAAGGGCCAAGGATGCCAAGAATCATAAAAATCCCGGCAGTAATTAAAAAAACTTTCGCAACCGTTCGATGGAAATTTGCTTTAGATTCAAGTTCTTTCTTTTCAAGAGCCGTTAGGTCTTTAAATACGTAAGGGGTGGCAGCTGATTTTATAACCGTTGGGGTTTTTCCAATAAACTTAAAAAGAAAATTTTTAAAATTTTCAAGTAGGCCGTACTCCCCTTTTTTCCAAGACTCTAGACTGTCAAGGGCGGTTTTTTCAATGTCTTTTAGACTGGAAAGAGCTTTTGAGTGCTTTTCCATCTTTAGGGTTTTGGCCCTTTCAGGGAGCGTCGACTTAATGATGCCGTATCTTTTATCGGCCTCTTCAAGAGAGGTGATTTCATTTCTTAAATTAATGTTCATAAGGTGTAATTTTATCAAAAATAATAATTAAAAGTCATAAAAAAAGATCTATTAATTAAAGAAATTAATCGAAATCAAAGATAATAATAGAATAATCATCGGATAGGACCGGCCCAATGGATAAATTAATAGCCCTCTTTCGAATTTCAATAAGATCCTCTATTAAGGACTTCCGCCTTATTTGTTCGAGACTGTCAATAAACTCGCGATAGGTGTGCATCTCATTATTTTTTTTTCGATATTCAAAAACCCCATCGCTAAAAAGGTAAAGCCTCGCATGAGGCTCAATCTTAACTTTTGCATTCACATATTCTTGGTTTTCAATAGCGCCAATAACAAGCCCGTCCGTCTTTAAGACCTCCTTATCCGGCTGAAAAAGAAGAGCGGCAGGATGACCACCCGAGGAGTAGGTTAAAATTCGATTCTTAAGATCATAAACCCCATACCAGATGGAAAAGAACATATTACGGTGGCTTTCCATGGGAAAAGCATCGTTTAACCGCTCAAGGACGTTCTTAGGATCAAAAAAATCAGTTTTAGGGAGAGTGTTGGCCCCGATGACATTTAATAAGGTAGCTGAAAGAAGGGCAGCCCCTACCCCATGTCCGCAGACATCCAAAAGATAAAAAGCAAAGTGGTTCTCGTCTAAAAAATGATAGCTGAAGGCATCTCCGCCTAAGCTTTCGCAAGGGATAAACTCCCAAACAGTTTTTATGGGGCCTTGTAAGAATTGAGGGAGTTTTTCTTTAACGTATTCAGCGGCATCTTCTAGTTGAAGCTGCTGTTCATTTCGAGCCTCCCGAAGTTTTTGAAAGGCTAGATTCCTCTCTAGGAATCGTATATAGTTTTGGGAGTGATAGCGAATCCTGGCTAAAAGCTCGACTTTATCAGGCAATTTAACCGCATAGTCGGAAGCGCCCGCTTGAAAAGCTTTTTCCTTGATTTTTGGGTCCTCATTAACAGAAAGGATGATTAAGGGAATGTCTTTTGTCAAAGGATTCGCCCTGATATAAGCTGCGAGGGTTAAACCATCAATTTCCGGCATCACAAGGTCTAGCAAAATAACAGTCGGTTTCACCCTTTCAACAAACTGAAAAGCCAAAGAAGGGTCTTTACAATAATGAAAATGAATATCTTCCTGCCCTTCGAAAATTCTCTTGAAAGCCACCTCGCACATCTGTTGATCATCAATCAAAAGAACCGTGGACTCTTTAACGCTTTTTTCAATAAGTTCTAAGGGTTCTACCATTAAATATAACCTATTTAAGAATGGTTTTGATTTCCTGTATCAATGTTTTGTCGTGAAAGGAAGACTTTTGCAGAAATTTTATAGCCCCGGCTTCCAAACAACTAACTTCATCCTCTTTACTCTCTTTATACGAAACAATAATAAAGGGAATATTTTTTAGTTTTGGGTCTTTTTTGATCATTCTTAAAAAATTTAACCCATTCATCGATGGCATCTCAAAATCTGAAATCACAAGATCGAAATCTATTTTTTTTATGGCTTCAAGCCCTTGCTTTACATCCTTTGCCGTTTGCACATAAAACCCTTCCTGGACTAAAACCCTTTTTTCAACGGCGGAAACTGTCGGCGAATCATCTACAATAAGAATTTTTTTCACTTCGCTCTTTTCATAACTTTCCGGAATGTCCAACGTTTTATCCTTATCGCTTTCAAATAAACGATTCACGGACTTTAAAATTTCCTCAACATCTAAAATAAGTAAAGGCGATCCGTCCTCTAGTATAGCTCCTGATCGTATATTTGGAATTTTTCCAAGCCTTGGATCCAAAGGATGTATGATTAATTCCTTCTCATAGAGAATTTCATCTACCATTAATCCAATAGGGTTTTCTGCATCCCCTATGATAACTAAAGGCAAAAGATGGCTATCAGCTTTATCTTTTTCTTGAATTTCTAAGATTTTCCTGGCGTTTAAAACTTTTATTTTTTTATGTCCATCTTCGATAAAGCTGTAGTCTTTTTCATTTAATATTTGGGATTTCGATTTAAATAGTATCTGAGAAACTTTTCCAAGAGCTAAAGCATAGAGTTCAGCGCCAATTCTAATAATAAGACCTTGAAGTAAAGATAAGGTTAAAGGCACCTCTAATTGAATTGAAAACCCTTTTCCTTCCTTGCTTGAAATTGAAATGGTTCCCCCAAGATTAGCCATAGCCTCTTTCACAATGCCAAGCCCCTCCCCTCTTCCTGAAATCTCGGAAATGACTTTTTGGGTCGTAAATCCTGAAATAAAAAGATAGTCTAATAGCTCATCCTCTTCGATTTTATCCAGGGATTCAGATTTAATATGGTTCTTTTCAGAAATCATATTTTTTAACTCATTTTTATTAATGCCCTTGCCATCATCTGAAAAGCGGATGGTGAGAAATCCTGACGTGGCCAAAGCTTCTATAAGAAGAGTTCCTTCGATTGGCTTTAACGCTTTTTTTCTATCTTCAGGGTATTCTATGCCGTGATCTATGGCATTTTTAATTAAGTGATTTAACGGAAGCTCTAATTTTTCTAGAATCTCGCGGTCCACGAGCGTCTCGCCGCCTTTTATTTCAAGCTTCACCTCTTTTTTAAGTTCTTTCCCAAGCTGTCTTACAAATCTTGGAAAGCCTAAAAGACAGTCCATAAAGGGGCGCATGCGAATTTTTAAGGCTTCGTCATAAAGGCGGTTAGAAAGAATTTCGTTCCTATTTGCAAGATCTTCTATTTCAATCGCTCTTAAATTGACTTCTTGTTGAAAAAGATTTATTTCATTCTTCACTGCTTCTTCAAATTCATTTGGCAATTCATTTTCTTGTTTTCTTAGCAAACGCAAGGTCTTATCTGAAAAAGCCATGAATTTTCTTTTTAAATTCACAAGACTCTCAGAAAACGGTTTAAATAAATGGGATTCCACAAGACTTTCATTGATTAGCCCCATAAGGTCTGATAATTCTTTCGCTGAAATACGTAAAATTTTTTCTCTCTTTTTGGTTTCTTTCAGCACATCGGGTCTTTTTATTGAAATCGGATGAAGGGTCTTATTGTCCGGTTCCCCTTTAAACTTGATGATATTAAGGGTGTTGATGTTTTTTATGATAAGTTCTAAATCAGGTTCTGAAGACTTATACCATTTTTGAAACTCGCTTTCAGTGAGCGAGCCTATGGTTGCCAAATAGTCAAGCGCATCAAAGAGAATATCAAGATCAATCGATTCTAATTCTACTCTTTCCTGTAAAGCTTCTGAAAATAGCTCTTCAAGGCTTGTAGAAAGTTTAATCAGGGAATTTAATTCAATGATTTTAGCAACGCCTTTTAAGGAATGAGCCATTTGCATTAGCTTTGAAAGAGCTTGTTTATCTTGCGCTTTATAGGCAATAAGGTTTTCTTCAAATTGCTTGGAGAGGTCTTCTATTTCAGCAAAAAATAAAGCCGCAATTTTTTGATCCGGAAAGATAACGTTTTGGCTAAACGGTTTCTCAACAATTTGTGAAATCGACTCCACTTTTAGGGGGGGCTTTACCGTCTTATTAGCGAGAAGATGGGAGAAAATTTGAGAAAGAGTTTCGATTGTTTTTTTCTTTTTCTCAAGCCATGGTTTGAGGCTCTCAAAATCCGTGCCAATAAATTCTTGCAAGATGCCAATCGACTCAATGATAAGATCATAATGTCCAAAAGTCCAGGTCAGCTTATCTTCTTTAGCCGCTTTAAAAACGTTTTCGAGCATGCTTGTCAACATGACCATTTCTTTTAGCTTTAATTTTTCAAAAAGAGAGATGCCGGTTCTTGAAAGCTTCTCCATATCGGAGATGATTTCCTTATTATTGAAGTCGACTTTGATATTTGGAATTAGCTTTATTAACTCTTCAATCAACTTTTTAACAGATTGTTCAAGACCTTCTTTATATTCCCCTTTTTGAGCTCCAAAATTCTCTTTTTGCAAGGCCTCGTTTAATTCATTTATTTCTTTTTGAATTCCTTCATAAAACCCTTCGAATTCTTCAGGGGGGGCCTTACTTAAACTGTGCAAAAGGATCATGAGCTTGTTAAAATAAATATCTTCTTCTTGCTTCCAAATTGCTTTAGATGCGGTTTTATTCTGCAAATATTTTAAATAAGCCTCGATAAGGCTCTTAATTTCCATAAGAGAAACAAGATTTGATTCTTGGCCGATAGCCATGAGAGAAAATTTAAAATCGAGAATAAGAAAGTTGCCGGATTTAATTTGATTTAAAGCCTCCTCGATTCTGCCCAAATTGACTTTCAAACGGCTTTGATAATGAGAAGCTAATTCAGGATAAATTTTCATAGCTAAATTAACCAACCGTTAGTGAAAGGGATTCAAGAAGCTTTGTTTCATCAATAAGAAACACTTCGTTTTTATCTATGTGAGTTTTCCCTAAAAGATAATGTGAAAATTCAAACTCTTCGCTAGAGGCTTTTATCTTTTCTTCGCTTATTTCAAAAACTCCTAAAACCTCATAAGAAGAAAAAACCCAATCTGAGGGAGCTTCACCAATCAAAATAAATTTGATGTTTTTATCGTTTTTATTTTGTTTATCTGCTTCTAAACCAAGTACGGTCTCTAAATCAATATAGATCTTTAATTGACCTGAAACATTAATAATGCCTTTTAAAACAGGGCTTGGCCTAAACGGAATGGAATGGGTGGATCGCCTATTGAGCACTTCCTGTATGATGTGAGCTTTTAGTCCAAACCACTTGGTTTGAAGCTTAAAAATAAAATAACTGATTTGATGAGGTGCGAAAGAAGCCTCTTCTTTTTCTTTCACTTTTAGAGTGAATTCTTGAAGAAAGGCTTCCGTTAGCTGTTTAGAAAATAAATTTTTTGAGGAAGCTCCTTCCTCTTTTTTTTGCTTTGACATTTGTTAATCTTTTTAAAAAAATTAAAATTTCAATCAATTACATTTATTTTTTTATTTTAACAAAAAAAATGAATTCTTAAGAGAAGTTGTTCTAACTATCTTTAGGTAAGATTTAAAGTCAGAAGTGTTGAAAGCTTTTTAATATTAATGATTTGCACTTTCTTACCCGATGTAAGAGCCATGCTTTCAATAAATGCGCTTTCGCAGTTTTCATCGATTTTTATTTCAAATTCAGGGATATCAATGATTTCAGTCATTTTTTCCCCAAAAATACCAAAGCTTAACTCTTCTTTTTCCTGAGATATCAGGGCAATTCGGGAGCTTAAAAGAAGCTCACTAGGTCGATTTAAAGTTAATATTGAAAAGTCAATAACAAAGACAGGGTCGCCATGATAATTCATAACCCCTTTTACAAAGTGAGGAGAATTAGCAATTTCTGTTAACAAAACAAATGGAAGAACTTCTTTAACGAAATGACAGTTGATAGCGTAAGCTGTTTCCCCGCAGAAAAAAAGAAGGTGTTGCAAGGTATTTAAGCTCCGGGGTAAGCAAAGTTTTATGAAAACAAGGGGATTTCCTCGTTTTCTTCTTCGAGATGATTTTTTGCTCCGTCAATTAAAAAGGCCGCAAGGGCCGGGTCTCCATCGAAGCTAAAATTTACATTCATTCTTCCGACATCATCCGGTTCATCGCATGTGATAATTACATAACAAGCATGTTTTCCGTCTAACATCTTTCTATATTTTTCATGGAAATCTTTTTCCATCCTTAATCCCTTTTAAAGCCTAGGAAAAGCATTATCTCTCTTGTATTTATTATGAGAGTTTCAATAACATCAAAAGCTTTAAGGCTTTCCTTTCACGAATAGCTTTCTTAAATTTCTTATCGCAAAAGAGTTATGTTTTTCTCATCCCAAAATCTTAAACAAAATAAGTTTTAAGATCTTGTACTAAGCCACCATTTAATATAAATCTGATTACGCTTCAACAAAATTATCCATAATAAGAAAATAAAAATAAGATTCCACTTTCAAAAGGACTTTAAATGCATTCAGATCAAGAAGAAAAATGGATTGATCGCTGGATTTCTTGGGCTGACATCAATACCGGAACTAAAAATCGGGACGGCATCAATCATTTCATTCAACGGTTGAAAAAAGACTTTTCTAGCTTAGATGGAAGGGTTGAAGAGCTTATTCTTCCCTCTTATATTACTTGGGAAAAAGGAGAGCTCATTTCAAAAGAGCCTGGAAATGCCCTTAAAATAACTAAAAGACAAGACTCTAAAAAGAAAATTCTATTTTCAGGCCATCTTGACACGGTATTTGAAAACGATTCTTCTTTTAAACACGCAATCCGATTAAATAATCGGCTGATAGGGCCTGGGGTCGCTGATATGAAAGGCGGTTTGCTTGTTCTTCTTAAAGCGCTAGAAATTTTTGAAAGCTTGCCGGCAGCTTCACAAATAGGATGGACTATTTTATTGACTCCTGATGAAGAAATAGGTTCCCCTTCTTCTTATTCTCTTCTTGTTGAAGAAGCTAAAAAGCATGATTGGGGTTTAGTTTTTGAGCCGGCTTACAGCGATGGCGCTATTGTTAGCGCAAGAAAAGGGTCCTTGAATGCCATTATTCAATCAAAAGGTAAAAAAGCCCACGCAGGCCGTGATTTTTTTATAGGCGTCAATGCTTTTGATCCTTTAATTGCTTTTGCTGAAAGAGCTTCAAAAATTTCCTCCGAAACCAAAGGGGTCTCGTTAAACATTGCCTCTTTAGAAGGAGGGGGTCCTTTTAATATTGTACCCGATAAAGCTTCTTTGAGCTTTAATTTTAGGGCCTTAAGCCCTGAAGAATTTGAAAAGGGCAAGCAAGAACTCAAAAAACTTTATCTTAGGCTTCAAAATGAATTTGCTTCCCGGCTTTCGTGGCATACTCTTGCAGAAAGACCCCCTAAACCTTTTGATGATAAGCATCAAAAGCTTTACGAAAAACTTGAGACAGCCGCAAAAAAACTATCGCTTCCACTATTTTTTCGAACAAGCGGCGGGGTTAGCGATGGTAACTTATTTTCAATGGCAGGGCTTGCTACAATCGACACTTTAGGGGTTAAGGGTAAAAACCTTCACACTCACGAGGAAGAAGCGGACATTGACAGTTTGTTTGAAAAAGCAACGCTTACAGTTGAATTAATTAAAGAATTAGCAATTTCAGACGTCTCGTAATAATTTTTTTGACTTCATTCTATTACAGTGCGATATAGGTATTTGGAAGAGGCTTTGAGAATCCTATGAAATTGCATGCTGAAAAATTGTTTAATGACCCCAGGGTTAAGGAAGCTACGAAGTTATTAGAAGATGCTTTAAGCGAGCATAAATCAGCCCTTAAAAAAGTCAAGGCTCCCGATAAGGAGCTAAAAATCTCCTATAAAAAGCTAATCGATAGCTTCTCCCAAGTTAGAGGGGGAAATTTATGGTATCCCTATTTAGGAAGCGGACTTGGCAACGGTGCTTTAGTAGAGCTTCTTGACGGAAGCGTGAAATATGATTTCATTTCCGGAATAGGCGTTCATTATTTTGGACATAGCAATCTTGATACCATTGCCCCATCGATCAATGCCGCCATTTCTGACATCTTAATCGAGGGCAACCTTCAACAAAATAACGACTCTTATCTTCTTTCAGAATTATTTTTAGAATTATCCGGCATGGATCACTGCTTCTTATCAAGCTCAGGCGCAATGGCTAATGAAAATGCCTTAAAAATTGCCTTCCAAGCAAGATTTCCGGCAAAACGAATTTTGGCCTTTGAAAAAGCATTCGCCGGCAGAACTTTAGCTCTCTCTTCAATAACAGATAAACCTGCTTTTAGAAAAGGGCTTCCTCAAGCCATCAACGTGGATTATCTTCCATTTTTTGACCCGGAAAAAGAGGAAGAATCTTTAGAAAAAGCATTAAAGGTCCTAAATAGCCATCTTGCAAGATACCCAAATGACCACGCCCTTCTTATTTTTGAACCGGTTCAAGGAGAGGGAGGCTTTTATCCGGGAGATGAACGCTTTTTTAAAACTCTTTTTAAAAGAGTTAAAGAAGAAGGCATTCTTATCTTCTCCGATGAAGTTCAAACCTTCGGAAGATTGGATACCCCCTTTGGATTCCAGTCTTTTCATCTGGAAGAATTTGTCGATTTAGCCACAATCGGCAAATTATCATTAGTTACAGCAACTCTTTTTAAAGACAAAATAAAACCGGGACCCGGGCTTTTGAGCCAAACTTTTACAGGAGCTACCTCCCTTATAAAAGCCTCTCTTCTTTTGATGTCAAAATTAAAAAATGAAGGTTTTTTTGGAAAAAACGGAAAAAATTTCCGGATAAATGAGTTATTTAAAAAAGAGTTTCAAAAACTTGAAAAGCAATTTCCGGACAAAATCAAAGGTCCCTTTGGAATAGGAGCCATGGTTGCTTTTACCCCTTTTGACGGCTCAAAGGAAAAGGCTGTAGCTTTCGGTCAAAAACTTTTTGAAGCCGGTGTTATCAGCTTTATTGCGGGAGATCATCCGACAAGAATCCGATTTTTGCCGCCTGTCGGCGTTATAACAGAAGACGATATATTTAAGGCCGTTGAAATCATAGCAGAGACTTTTAAAAACAGTCCCTGAACCAAGGATTTTTAAAGAAAACTATGTTTATATTAAGATCCCTAGTTGCCAATGACCATTCAAGCCTATTTGAGCTTGCTATGAAAGCACACTCCGGGGTTACAAGCTTGCCGAAAGACCGCAATTTATTAAAAAAGAAAGCCATCTCTTCTGAAAAATCATTTTTGAACCCTTTTGAAAAAAATAAAGAGCATATCTTTCTTTTTATCCTCGAGGATCTGGAGGAAAAAAAACCGGTCGGTGTCTCAGGCATCTATACCAAATCAGGAAAAAGTAGATTTCCTTTTCTCTATCGGCTCGAAAAAATATTTCCTTCAAGTGACCCTCTTTTAAAAGCCCCTTCTTATAGCCTTTTAAAAGCATTTAAATATGAGGAAGAAGTGACAGAAATCGGCTCCCTTTTTCTTGAAAAGACAAGCCGGAAAGAAGGGCTTGGAAAGCTATTATCTCTTGGGCGATTTCTTTATATGGCCGATAATTTAGAAAAGTTTGATAAAAAAACAGTCGCTTCTTTAAGAGGGATTTTTACAGAACAAGATGAATGCCCTTTTTTTGATGGAATCACAAAAAAATTAATAGGGCTATCTTATGAAGAGGCTGTTTCACTTGTTTATACAAGACGTGAATATCTTGAAAAAATCCTCTCTCCTTACCCTATTATTGTCGATCTTCTTCCTGAACTCATTCAAAAATCAACCTTAGGGATCCATCCAAACACAATTCCTGCAAAAATCATGCTTACAAAACAAGGGTTTGACTTAAATAACTTATTAGATCCTTTAGATGGAGGGCCTTTTATTGAAGCTAAAACCTCTCAAATTGATGTTCTTAAAAGCAGCTTTTTAACAAAAGCCACAAGCTCGCCTGAGAGTAAAGCATCGCTTGGTCTCATCTCAAAACAAAATCCTTTTAAAGCCCTAATTGCAGAATATTCAATAGATGGGCAAAAGGCCTCTTTAGAAGAAAAAGTCATGAAAGCCCTTGAGATCACCCATGATGACATAATCCGTGTTTACCCGTTGAAAAAAAAATAATAGAGCCCTTATGAAACCAGACTTTAAAACCTTTTCTAAATGCGATAATTCTCTTCTTTGGGAAGGGGTTAACACTTCAATAGATGGCATTGACAGGACAGTAAAGCTTGCCAAAACCACCTTTAAAGAATGGTCTAAAACCCCTCTCAGCGAACGATTTTTATACCTTCAACAATTTCAAGATAAGTTGATCGCCAATAAAGATTCATTTGCCAAACTTATTTCAGAAGAAGTCGGAAAGCCATTTTGGGAGTCCAAGACTGAAATTGATGCGATGATACGAAAAATTGATATCTCGGCCGCCGCCTTCAAAACAAGAATCACGCCCTTAAAAAAGAAAAATGGCAAAATCGCCCTAAGCACTTTTTTTAAACCTCATGGCGTCCTTGCCGTTTTTGGCCCATTTAATTTTCCCGGCCACCTTCCAAACGGCCACATCATACCGGCACTTCTTGCAGGAAATACCATCATTTTTAAACCAAGTGAAAAAACCCCGGCAACAGGCGAGTTTTACAAAAAGCTTTGGGATGAGACCGATTTACCAAAAGGGGTTTTTAATTTAATCCAAGGTGGAAAAGAGACGGGCCAAGGCCTATCCTCTCATAACGGTCTTGATGGCCTTCTTTTTACCGGAAGCTTTAATGTCGGAAAAGAACTATCCAAACTTTATTCAAACACTCCGGGAAAATTACTTGCCCTTGAAATGGGCGGCAATAACCCTCTTGTTGTAAGAGAAATTCAAGAACTTAATGCAGCCGTCTTTATTATCATTCAATCCGCATTTATCACGACAGGCCAAAGGTGCAGCGCCGCAAGACGGCTTATCTTACAGGATTCAGAATGGAGCGAATATTTAATCGAAAAACTGATTAAAGCCATCCATAAAATAAAAATAGGGCCGCCAAATCAAATTCCTGAGCCTTTTTTAGGCCCTTTGATATCAGATGAGGCTGCGCAAAACGTATTAAAAATTGAGCAAAAGCTCATCCACCTTAATGGAAAAAGCCTTTTGCCTTGCGAGATACTAAAAACGGGGAAAAGCTATATCACGCCGGGACTTATCGATGTCACTTCCTGTAATGAAAGAATCGATGAGGAATGTTTCGGCCCTCTTTTACAGATCGTAAGGGTTAAAAATTTTGATGAAGCGATCGATGAAGCCAACCATACGAACTATGGGTTGACAGCCGGACTGATTAGCCAATCAAACTCAGAATGGCAAGAGTTTCAACATAGAATAAAAGCTGGCGTTTTGAGTTGGAATGTCCCAATGACTGGCGCAAGCAGCGAATCTTCTTTTGGCGGTCTAAAAAATAGCGGAAACCTTAGGCCGAGCGCTTTTTTTGCTGTCGATTACTGCAGCACACCGATCGCCTCTTCTGAATCCTACACTCCCATTCTTCCAAGCTCAACCCCTGAATGGTTAAAAGATTAGAGCTAAAAAATAATAAAAATGCTTTGATAAAAATAAAAATGACGATTCCATGGAAAGCTATGAAGTAAATTTTGACGGGCTTGTCGGGCCATCGCATAATTTTAGCGGTCTTGCCTATGGCAATCTTCCTTCCATGAAAAATAAGGATTATATTTCTAATCCCAAGGAAGCCGCTCTTCAGTGCCTTCAAAAAATTCACTATCTGTCAGACTTTGGACTTATCCAAGGAGTTTTTCCCCCTCAGGAAAGACCCCATCTCCCGACTTTAAGGGCCTTAGGTTTTACAGGTAAGGATGAGGAAGTCATTTCAAAAGCCTATAAAACCTCGCCCGATCTCTTTTTTAATTGTTCATCATCCGCTAGCATGTGGGCTGCTAACTCAGCTACCGTTACCCCTTCTGAAGATAGCGAAGATGGAAAAGTTCATATCACACCGGCAAACCTTATCACTGAATTTCATAGAAGCATCGAAACTCAAAACACGGCTTTGGTTTTAAAGAAAATTTTCCATAACCCTCTTTATTTCAAACTTCATGAACCTTTGCCGGCAAGCCTTGTCTTTGCAGATGAAGGAGCGGCAAACCATCTTCGATTCTTTAAAGAACCCGGGGATTTGGGCTTGCATGTCTTTGTCTATGGAAGGTCCGTTTACCAAAAATCTACGCTAACTCCGGGGCGTTATCCGGCAAGGCAAACCTTGGAAGCTTCCCAAGCTCTTTCAAGAAATCATAGAATTTTTCAAAATCGATTGCTTTTTCTTCAGCAAAGTCCGAAAGCTATTGATCTTGGAGTTTTTCATAACGATGTAATCTCAACCTCAAACAGGCTCTTTTTCCTCTATCATGAGTCGGCCTTTGTAGGGAGCGCTTCAGCACTAAAAGAACTAAACGAAAAGGCTGAAAAAATTTTTGATGAACCCCTTCTTTGTTACGAAGTTAAAGAGGAAGAGGTTTCCTTAAAAGAAGCTGTTGAAACTTATCTTTTTAATTCTCAAATTATTCAAAAAGATAAAGAGTCTATGGTTTTAATAGCTCCTATTGAGTGTCAAAAAAACACCAGGGTAAGAGCTTTTTTAGAAAAACTTACTCAAGACCCTGCGACTCCAATCAAAGAAGTGGCCTATGTGAATGTTAATGAAAGTATGCTAAATGGAGGCGGCCCCGCTTGTCTTAGACTTCGAGTTCCTTTGAAAAGAATTGAGGTGGATGAACTTTTTCCGAATGTTCTTTTTTCACAAAAACTCTATATCCGCCTTTTAGATTGGATTCATAAGCACTATCGAGATAGGCTCTCGCCGAAAGATTTGGTCGATCCTAAATTTATTCAGGAAAACCTAAAAGCCTTGGATGAGGTGACCAAAATTTTGGGACTTGGCTCTATTTATTCTTTTCAAAAATAATAATTCATCTAAAAGCTTCAAAATAAATCTTGCTCCCTCGTTGCCCTTAAGGTTATAAACAAAAATAAAAAACAAACGTTCCATGTGTGCCAGCCCAGCAAATGATTTAGGAGCGGCCAATAAAAAAAGGCCTCCTAACCCTGCCATTAAAGACAAAGTCTCGTTTACTTTTTCCTGGATAGCCATTGTCATTCGAGGAATTGTTGGAACGATCGTTTCCTTATTTGTTTATTCTCAAGCTCTTAGAATAGAAAGCGAAGATACGTTAGGAAGATTTCTAATGCTGTCTTCTTCCGAACACACTCTTTTAAAGAAACATCTGCAATATTTTTTAAAAGATTTAGAATCCACCGGCTATTTATATAAAACTGATTCTAACGGAAGCAAAAAAGAAGCCTTTCAATTTATCGAAGATCGTATGAGAGGGAATGCTTTCATTGAATTGATGCGTTGGATTCCAAAAAACAAAAATCCCTATAATAATTTGGATTCTATGGAATCCCAAGCTTATGAAAAAGCTATTTCTGCAAAAGAAGTGAGTGCCGCCATCAAAGTGACGGATCAAAATTCACCAGCATCGCAAACTTTACATTTAATTGTTTTCGTACCCATTCTAAATAAATCCGATCTCGTCGGGGTCATGCAAGGAATGATTGATGTCAGCGTTTTAATTAAATCAAGCATTCTAGCAGGCTATGAAAGCGCGATGAATGTCTTTATTTACAGGGGGGTTAAAGATCTCGACTCCAAACCTCTTTATCGCTATGAGGGAGAGCCGGCCGCTGTCAAAGAAATTTCTTTGGAGAATCTTCTGAATGAGCCCTATACCGAGCATAAAAGGCTTTCTTTTGCCGATCTGAAACTGGATATGGTTTATCAAGCAACTGCAAGCTATACAGAGCACACCTGGCAAGCTTTTATTGCTTCAAGCATCGGTTTTTTAATAACTTCTGTGATTGTGGTCACGGCTTGGATTTTGCTTAAAATAGAAAAAAGGCAATTTACAAATGTCTTGCATGAAGAGCATGTTCAGGAAATGGAAGTGGCGATCGATCAGCTTGAAACTACAAAAAATAGACTGGTTGCCCAAGAAAATTTGGCCTCTCTTGGTGGTTTGACAGCCGGAATTGCGCATGAGATTAAAAACCCTTTAAACTTTATCAATAATTTCTCCCTTTTATCAGTAGATCTGGTTAAGAGACTGGATAATTTTGTCCTCAATAATTCCAAGGTTCTTAATCAGGAAGAGATGGAGGATCTAAAAGAGTCTGTGAGAACTCTTCAAGAAAATATCAATACCATCCATGAGCAAGGAAAAAGAGCAGATACTACCATTCAAAGGATGCTCGCCCACTCAAGAGGGAAGCCCGGGGATTGGGCAAGCACAGACATTCATAAACTCTTAAATGAATACATCAACTTTTCCTTCCATGGAATGAGAGCTAAGAATTCTAACTTTAATGTGAAAATTGAAAAAGAATTCGATGAAAATGTAAAAAACATAGAAGTTGTCGCAAGCGATATGAGCCGTGTTTTTTTAAATTTGCTAAACAATGCTTTCCAATCGGTTGAAGAGAAAAAAAGAATCTCAAAAGAAAACTATGTGCCTCATGTTCTCATCCGAACTCATAACATTGGAAATTATTTAAGGATCCGAATAAAAGATAATGGAATGGGAATTAGCGAAGAAAACAAAACCAAAATCTTCACTCCGTTCTTCACAACAAAACCGCCGGGGGTAGGTACGGGTCTTGGCTTATCGCTAAGTTATAATATTATTGTTAGGGAACATGGGGGCTCTTTGACCTTTGACACTAAAGAAAATGAGTTCTGCGAATTTATTATTACGATCCCCTTGAAAGCGAAAAAAGAAAAAGAGGTTGTTGTCACATGAAAATAATGGTTGTCGATGATGAAAAAGCTACACAACCTCTTTTTATCCAAAGATATAAAGATGAGATTCGGGAGGGGATTTTTGATTTTTATTTTGCTTTTTCAGCAGAAGAAGCCCTTAAACAATTAAGTAAAGATGATCCTAATGCGGTTCTCATTCTTTCAGACATTAACATGCCCGGGATGAGCGGTCTTCAGCTGCTTAAAACTTTAAAAAATATGTACCCGAAAGTCCCGGTCATGATGGTGACAGCCTATGGTGATGAAGCAAACCACACAAAAGCCATGGCCTATAAAGCTGATGGGTTTGTAAATAAACCGATTGATTTTGCAGCTTTAAAAGAAAAAATATTAAAGTACTCTCCCCTTGGCAAAAACACTGCCGCCCTAAAATCAAAGCCTGTGACCACAACTAAAATTCTTGTGGTCGATGATGAACCTGCCCTTGAAGCTTTAATCCGCCAAAAATTTAGACAGCAAATTAAAAACCAGGAAATGGAGTTTATTTTTGCATCCAACGGACGAGAAGCTCTTGATGTTTTAAATAAAGATGAAGAAATCGGGATTGTTTTAACAGACATTAACATGCCTGAAATGGATGGTTTGACTCTACTTTCTAAAATTAAAGAAAAGAACCGGCTTTTTCGAACGGTTGTAATTTCAGCTTATGGCGATATGGAAAATATACGGACAGCCATGAATCTTGGGGCAAGTGATTTTATAACAAAACCAATCGATTTAAAAGACCTTGCCACCACACTTGAGAAGATAACCGATCAGTTTAATTCTTTGAAAGAAGGCATCATCGCACAAAAAAGGATGATCGAATACCGTAAAGAATTGGAAATTGCAAGCCATATTCAGCAAACGTTTATACCAAGCAACTTTAATCCCTTCCCGGAATCACAAGCTATTGAAATTTTTGGGAAAATGTTCTCTGCAAAAGAAGTTAGCGGTGATTTTTTTGACTTTTTTCCTATCGGCGAAGATAAACTTGGATTTGTTATAGCAGATGTTTCAGGAAAAGGGGTGCCGGCTTCTCTTTTTATGGTAATGAGTAAAACCCTAATGCGCTCGGCAGCTCTTGCGAATCCCTCCCCCAAAGAGTGTTTAAGAGAGGTCAGCCACTATTTATGCTACAACAATGAATCCGCGATGTTTGTCACAGCTTTTTATGGAGTGTTGGATATCCAAACAGGGTCACTTACTTATTGCGACGCAGGCCACTTGCCGCCTTATATACTTACAAAGAACGGGACAGTAAAAAAATTCTCAAAAAATGGCGGCATTGCCCTTGGGGTTATTGATGATCTTGAACAGGAAAACTCTCTTTACCTGGAAATAACTATCCAGCTATCTCCGGGTGACATGATTATCCTCTATACCGATGGTATTACCGAAGCTGTCAACAGCAATAACATCGCTTATCCGATTGAGCGCTTTGAAACCCTTCTAAAGCAAAATGTAAATCAGGATATCGCAAAAATCATTAATGATCTTAAAGAGGATATCGAATCGTATGTATCGGGCGAGCAATACGACGATATCACCCTTCTTTGCATCAAGTGGAACGGGCCTTCTAAATAGAATGGAACAATTTTTTGATGAGATCAGACAAAAAACAGAAGGCACCCTTTTAGTCGATGCTGTTTCAAGAACTGTCTACAGTGTAGATGCTTCTATTTACGAGCTTGAACCGTTAGCCGTCTTTCTGCCTTCTTCTTTAAAGGATCTAAAAGAAGCTCTAGTTATTGCAAAAAAATGGTCTATCCCGATCACTCCAAGAGGCGCGGCCACTGGAATTACAGGAGCCTGCCTTGGGAAAGGCCTTATTATTGATTGCTCAAAATCTCTTAACAAAATATTGGAAATTGATATTGCCCAAAAATTTGCAATTGTTGAGCCGGGAGTGGTTCAAGATGATTTAAATCATGCTTTAGCTTCGCATAAATTTAGGCTCGGGCCTGATACTTCTACCGGAAACCGAGCCACAATAGGCGGGATGCTTGCCAATAATGCTGCCGGATCGAGGTCTCTAAAATATGGGCGCATGGTAGATCACATTGTTGAAGCCGAGCTCCTTTTAGCAAGCGGCCAAACCCTCTATCTAAAAGCCATGACTAAAAAGGAAGCTTTAGAAAAATCAAAGCTTTCCGGAGAGGAAGGCAGAATTTATAAAACGGTTCTTTCTATTCTAGATCAAAAAAAAGAAGAAATCTTAAAACGCTTTCCAAACATTCCAAGGCATGTCTCAGGTTATGGCCTGGATTTTCTATTAGAAGAGACGGATACCTTTAATCTTGCAAAGTTAATTGCTGGCTCGGAAGGCACCTTAGGTGTTGTTTCTAAAATAAAATTAAATATTGTTCCGGATCTTTTAAAAACCTCCCTCACAGTTATTAGCTTTAAGAACCTGGAAGACCTGTTCATACATATTCCATCCCTTCTAAAATTCAATCCTATTTCCTTGGAGCTTATTGACGATCATATTTTAAAAGCCGGAATAGACACTCAGGAGTTTTCCTGGTACGACCCTGATCAAACCAAAGCCATCTTAGCCCTTGAATTAGAAGCTGAAAGCTATGATGAGCTACAAGTAAAAGAAGATGAGCTTTATCATTTTTTGAAAA
Source organism: Criblamydia sequanensis CRIB-18 (assembly GCF_000750955.1). Taxonomy (NCBI): domain Bacteria; kingdom Pseudomonadati; phylum Chlamydiota; class Chlamydiia; order Parachlamydiales; family Candidatus Criblamydiaceae; genus Candidatus Criblamydia; species Candidatus Criblamydia sequanensis. The sequence goes on from NZ_CCEJ010000004.1 coordinate 81,966, forward strand.
AGTCAGGCTTAAACCCTTCTATTCTTAAAGAAGCAAAAATTCAAAAGAAGCTATGGGAAATTAGAAAGGCAGGTCTTGGCCTTCTTCTTTCTAAAAGAGATTATAGCAGATCGGTTGCCTTTCTTGAAGATGTCTCAATAGACCCAAATCAGCTAGCCGGCTTTATGAAAGAGTTTTTAACTTTACTTAAAGAACACGGAAAGGAAGCAGGAGTATATGGGCATGCTGGGTCAGGTTGCATGCATATCAGGCCTTATATCGATTTACGTTATGAAAAAGAGAGGCTTCTTCTCAAAGATTTGATGGAAAAAACAGTTCCCCTCCTCCTTAAATATAACGGCACTTTAAGCGGTGAGCATGGAGATGGTTTTATAAGGTCCTGGCTTAATCCAAAAATATTCGGAGAATCACTTTACGAGGCTTTTTTAGAGATTAAAAAGGCTTTTGATCCGGACTTTTTGATGAACCCCGGAAAAATTGTAGACGGACCCGATCCTTTAGAAAATATCAGAAAAAGCCCGGAAGATGGGAAGATGGCCACTTTCTTAGATTTTAAAGAAGAAGGGGGATTTGAATTATCCGTAGATCTTTGCAATGGAAATGGTCTTTGCAGAAAAAAAGAAGGCGTCATGTGCCCCTCATTTCAAGCGACAAATGATGAGCGGGACACAACAAGGGCGCGGGCTGTCACTTTAAGACGGCTCCTAAGGGGGGATCTTGGAAGAGAAGGCCTTGCAAGTGATGAACTCATGGAAGTGTTAGACTTATGTTTAGAGTGCAAAGGCTGTAAAACAGAGTGCCCATCTCACGTAGATATGGCGAAAATGAAATCGGAAGTTCTTTATCAGAGGAATCTAAAGAAGGGCGTTTCATTAAGAGACAATCTTTTTGGAAAAATAGGCGATCTTTCAAAGTTTGCTTCTCTTTTTCCAAAAACTTCTAACAAACTTAAAAGTAAACCCTTTATTAAAGAGTTTTTGAATAAAATCGGGCTCACACCCTATCGTCCTTTACCAGATTTTGCTATCACTCGTTTTTCAAAACTTGCTAAAAAAAGAAACACCCCTTCTCGTGATAAAACTCAAATTGTTCTTTTTAATGATACCTTTAATGAATTCTATTGCCCTGAAATAGGCATGAGCCTTCTTTCTTTATTTGATAAAATGGAAGTCGATGTCATCATTCCAAGCTATAGTTGCTGCGGGAGAACTTTAATTTCCAAGGGCCTCTTGGAAGACGCTTTAAAAAAAGCCAAAAAATTGGTTGAAACCTTTTATCCTTATGCTGAAAAAGGAATCCCGATTGTCGGCATAGAGCCAAGCTGCATCCTGACTTTAAAAGAAGATCTGGTCTCTTTAGCCGGCAATAAAGCTCCCCATTTGATAGAGCCTTTAAAGCAAATTGCTTCTGTATCGATGACCCTAAGTGAATTTCTTGTGAAACATTTGAAATCAGAACCACATCTTTTAAAACCGCTTTCCTTATCAAAACTTGAGGTCTTTATTCACGGACACTGTCATGAGAAGGCTCTTTTAGGGATGCATCCGGAGCTTGAGGTCCTTTCCTATTTCCCATTTATCCATCCAAAAATCATCCCTTCTGGCTGCTGCGGGATGGCGGGTTCCTTTGGGTATGAAAAAGAGCATTTTGATCTATCCCTGAAAATCGGCAATCTTGTTCTATTGCCTTACATCGAAAAGCTAAATGATGATGCCATCCTTTTAGCCAATGGTTTCTCTTGCAGAAATCAAATAAGCTTTGGGACTCAAAAAAAAGCTCTTCATTTGGGTGAAGTTCTTAATATTTTAACTTCATGAATAACTAAAGTTGGAAAAGATCAAACCTGTTAGACCCGATTCTACTCATATTGTTCGAACCCCAAAAACGATTTTCGTGTATTTTTGCCAAAGAATTTCCCGGAGCATCTTTTAATTTAGGAAAAAGAGCATAGAAAGAAACGCCATTGGCATTAAATAGAATGATTTTTTCCTTAGTATTAGGGCCAAAAGATTTTGTGGATTTTATTTCTCCCTTCTCAAATCCTGCCGCTTGACCTGTAACAAAAACTTCCACCCTGATACCAAAAGCTTCTGCAAATAACTCAAGCTCAAGCTCGCCTAAATCAAAGTCTGTTATCTCACTTTGACCCGGCCTTAGTTTTACAGCAAGACCTTGAAGATGCTCGGCATATTGTTCCACTGTCCAACCGGCTTTAGATCTCCCTGTAAGACGAGTGTGCTCGCTCACTTTTTCTTGCCAAGCCTTTCTATTTTGAGTAAGAAAAGTGAGAAGCGCCTCTTTAATCCAATTGGGGTTGATCTGTTTTTTTTGATTGGCTCCCTGAAATAGGGAAATCGCTAGGGCTGAGAAAAGACACCCCGTCGCCTTTGGACCTGTTGGTACTTCCACATGAATCACATGAAAATGGCCTTGAAGCTGGCCAAGAGCTTTTTCTGCATTTTTATCCAAAACAAGGTTGACCTTTGTTGCAGCCTTAATATAAAGGCCGTTATAAATCCCCTCCCACGTTAGAGAAAGAAGCTTTTTAGTTGACTCAATCACTGCTATTGCTTGTGCATCAAGGGTTGCAATGATTGGAAAATCGATTAAATTCCATTCAATAAGAGGCTCTTTTGCAACAATTGCTTCACACCCTTTATAGAAAGGCTCTTTCGTTTCATCGGTTGCAAAATCGTTCCACTTTAAATTTATAACATCCTTATAGCGCTCTTTAATAAGGAAGGCTATTTCATGTATCAATTCCTCGGCAACCCTAAAGAGTTCCCTATTTTTAGGGACTTCTTTTATTTTTCTTGCTTTTTGCAAAGCAAGGTCATCCTCCGGGATTAATCTTTCCAAAAGGAGGATTTTAAAAGCTTCAATCAATTCTTTGGATTCAAGCTGATGAAGAGCTCTCTTGCAGCCTACAGGGTCTACTCCCATAGTAAGCTCCGGGATATTAATAGGTGAGAAGTCATCCAAGTTTTTAAAGAGAATAGTGACCTGTCCCTTTTCATCTTTGACTTTATAGGGCCTAGAGGAAGCGACTGATAGCTCCCTATTATTTAAAATTAGTTTTTCATTACCGCTGCAATCGGTATCTAAAGCTCCGGCATCAATTATAAGAAAGGCCATATATTTATAGATAGCCATGAGGTTATCTTTATACTTTAGTTCAGCGCCTAAACCTTCAACCTCTTGAAGTTCTTCGATCATCTTGCAACTATTATTGAAGCGGATGCCGATTCCCTGAGATTCAAGATGGGGTAATTCAGAGTCTACTGTCCAATCAAAGACAGAACTTATAAGCTCTGGCATTGTTGCTTTGTTGTTAACATGGGTTCCTTGAGTCGTCTTAGTAACTTTTGGAATCCATCGACCCCCTTCAAATACGGGCTTCACAATCTCACGGTATTTGCCATCGATATTAAGAGGCTCATCCGGGCCTCCTTTATAAGCGGAAGGAATCCACTCCGTTGTAAACTTACTTTCCTTTGGGAGCGTCTCACCTTTTCTTTTGTTTTCAACAAGCTCTAAAAGCTTGGTCCTCAATTCTTGATTTTTCTCTTCCAAATGTAAATAGGTTGAAGAGGGAAGAGGTCTTGTAAATTGATCTACGGAGAGGTTAAGTCGATAGCATTCTTGTATAAAACCGGCAAGCTTTGCGTCATAGATCATGGCTAATGGTTCTTTCTTTTGAGCTGCTTGCAAAACTGAAGCTTCAATATTTTTACAAGCTATACGGTTTTCTTGGTTTAGTTCCTCTATTTTATAGTTTTCTATATTATTGAGCAGCAAACCGAAAAGTCCCAAAGTCAAAACATTTAAAAAAAAGATGCCTATCGCTTTTAAAATAAGGATAGCGACATTCGTTGTTTTCTCAACTTCTATATAGCTATACTTAGAAAAATTAGAGATGGGAAAAGCGGCATTCATTTTTGCCACAAGTTGTTTTGGAGGATCTTGTGAAGCGGCATTTAAATCCATAAAAGCCGCGGCAAGTTTCCCTTCATTCAATTCAATGGGATAGCATGCTTTATATAGGTTTATGGCTTCTCTCACATTCGGGTTGCTGTCCAAATAATTTTGAGGATCAGGAACCAAGCAAGGATAGTTTTGAGAAAAGGGAGGAATTAAATTTTCAAAGGACATAAATACCTAAAATAAATTCGATTGTCTTGGATACGAGAAAGAAGACCATTGATTATATTCAATATTATTATTAGCACCCCAATAAAGGTTTGCAAATTGCAAGGCTGCTTGTTCAGGTGTCCTGACCATTCCGATCGGTTTTTTTACCATTGGAAAAAGAGCATAAAAAGTATTATTCGGTTTGCAAAAAAGAACAATTCTCGTTTCTGCATTTTTGGGCCCATAATGAATGGATGAAGTTTTTCGACCCCCGATAATAGAGTAAGGTGCCCCAGTTCTAAAGACCTCAATATGGATAGCTAAGGCATTCGCTATAAGCTCCAGCTCCAAAGTACCGAATAATGCCGGGTTGATGCGGTCTGTTAACAAAGCATCGACATATTCTTTTATTGAATTTAGCCTATAGTTTTTTACTTCAGCTATTATGAGAGCTTGTATTCTTGGGCTCTTATTTCCCCCGGACATGAGGTATGCTGCGATCGCTTGTTTTAAAAGTTTAGGATCAAGGTTCATTTTTGACCTTGCTCCCTGCAATAGGCAAACCGCCAACGCTGAAAAAAGACAGCGTTCATTATTGATATTTAAATGCATGCAATAATATTGATCTTTAATATCATCGAGCCCGCCATTTACTTTTCCAAGCTCTATCAAGCCTTTAGAGTCATTAAACTTCTTTTGTAAAACATTAGGCAGATTGGTCCAGATAGGCTCTATTAGTTTCCTTGTGTTTTCCAGAATTTGAAAAAGAGGAGAATCTTTCATATTAAAGAAAAGCGGGTTTTTAAGGGGCTCAAAGCTTGTGATTGAATTCAGTTCATCGATTTCTTGTTCTTCAACTGATTTTTCATTTTTACAAAAAGGCAAAGCTCTGTCATCGGTTGCGAATTCGTCCCATTTTTTTAAAATCATGGCGCCATAATTCTCTAAAAAAATTGCCCCTATATCACTAAGCAAGCTTTCAGCTGTTTTGAGAAGAACTCCCAATTCAGAATTTGAGGCTTTCAAGGCTTTTGCTTCTTGAAGAATCGGGTTATCATCAGAAAGCAAGGGTTCAAGTAAAAGATGTATTAGGTGGTGATGATGTTTTTTTAAGCGCTCAAGACACCATTTTGCGCCAAAAGGGTCCACGCCAAAAGGAACAAGCGTTTCTTTACGTGGCGTCCAATCATCATTATTTTTAAAAAGGATGATTTCTTTTGGTCCTTCAGGATTTTTGCTTAAATCAGGATTTTTGGTTCTAAAGGCAAGCGATGGTCTAACTGAAAGGCCATAATCATTTAACAAAAGCCTGAGATTATTACGGCAATCCCGATCCATACCGGCCTGATTGACTAGTAAAAAAGCCATGAAAGCATGAACGGCATTTAGGCTATCTTGGTGCTTCCTAAGCTCTATATCTCCGCTTATAACTGTTTCTGAGAGGAGCTTTCTACTTTTATTAAAATGAATACCGGTACGTTTAGCGAGTTCGAGAAGCGTTTTTAAAGCGTGATCAAATGTGGATGCTAAAAGGGAGTCCATGTCCTTTTTATCGTTAACCCATTTGCCGCTGTAAATGGACTTCTTACTTTTAAAACTATCTTGAAATTTTCCGGGAATATCGGTTGGATCAGTATCCCTTTTCCTATATAAGCCTTCAACCCATCCTTCATTTGAAACTGAACTTTTAGTCTTTTCTTTTTCTCTTTCGAGCTGAAGCTGTCTTTTATTCTCGGCATCTTGAATAAATTCGCTTAAAAGTAAATTTTCCCGCCGCATCCAAGATTCATGAGCCTTTTGCTCTTCAAAAGGAAGAGTAAAGCGGCTAGACTCTGTTAAATCCATTGGACTGAGCTGAGACAATTTCTGAATGGATCTTTCCATTTTTTCAAAGCTTGCGTTTGTCCTTAAACTTCGACTAACATTTTCATTATTAAACTCTTGATTGAAAGCCAGTTCTTTTGAAACAGCTTCAATTTTTCTTTGGTTAATAAGGTGAGAGATAAGACTAAACAAACCAAGGGTTGCCAGATTTAATAAAAAAACCCCAAACACCCTAATAATGCGGACTATTAAACTTTGTTTCTCTTCCTGAATGAAATTTAACTGGCCATTCACCGTTTTTGAGATCACAAGCCCGGCAGAATCTCCCGGATTTTGTTCTTTAACCCGCATGACCTCCCACCCTAAATTGTTTCTATTCTCAGGATTTTCATAAGCATCAAATGCTCTCGCAGCCATATAAAAAGCATGACGCCATCCCGGATTTCTATTGAAAAATTCATTCGGGTGTTCAAAAGGAAGGTATTGGAATCTTTGCTGATTATTTGAGTGGATCATTCATTAACCGAAAACATTTAAATTATTAACTATTAGCTATCAAAAAAAAATTTAAATATAAATGCCGCTATTGCCGAGGTTTTATTTTTTTGTGCTATATTAATACTAGATTTTGATTAAGGAATTATGAAGAATTGAACTTTTATTTTAAAAAACCGAGTTGAGATGTGCAAAAGAACTTAAGCTTTTCTCGGATCCGTCTTTTTGATAATAACGCTGACGTTATTTTTATTGAAGCCCTTATACCCTTCTTTTCGCTCTAGATTCTCAAGATGACTTCCCAAGGCTCCCTTAGCGATAAATTGATCGGCTTGAGCTTTTGAAATTAAACCTTTACTAAGTAAGGACTCTACCTTTGCCGGATTTACAGCCCACATTTCCCCTTGGGTAAACGCTTGTTTTAGATAGGGGAAATTACTGAAGGGATCCATTACTTTAACCCCCAAATTATTTAAGTCCTCTTTTAAATGATTGAACTCAAACTGAGCCTCCAAATGATGCATCCCGGCCTGTAAAATTGAGTCTCCATGAAGAGCGCACCAAAGTCCGATTGTCCCAAGCTCTTTTTTTTCCTCTAATGGGTTATGGGCGAAGTCAATTTCTATCTCATCGGATTTAAGATCGACATCTAAGAAAAGTACAAGCTTTGCTCTTGGATTTTCCATAATTTGAGCCCCCCAGCCTGCTTCTTTGCCGGCATAGTACCTCTCCCGGCAATGAAAGCCTAACATTTCAAAAAGACGAACAAGCTGGCTAAAGCGTTTTCTTGAAGAGCGGAAAGTATGGTGATCGTGATTAGCCCATCCAAGGCCCAATCGGTCCTGTCTAGACTTCTGAATTTGGCCTGCTTGATTTCTTGACTGCCAATAAATTCTTTCGCATTCAAGAATTAAACAGGCGGCAAGATCTTGCCCTAAGTCCTCTACAATTTCTTCCGCTAAAAGAAGGGTTAGGTGCATCGCTTCATCTTCATCGCTTAAATTTCTCTGACGAGTCATCCACTTTTCTTTTGCCAAAAGATACTTTCTGTCATACCCCTTATCTTCAGAGGTTGGTTCTATTTGAGTAGAACCTCTTCTTTCAATAACGCTAAGAAGCGGGGTAAATTCAGTAGAAAATAGGGCTCTTCGAAAGGGACTAAAGGGAGCACCCACTATTTCGGAACTAATTCCTCTGATCATTAAAAATTCAGGGATAGAATCGACTTTTATCGCAATTTCCTCAATATTACTGCCAACATCCTTTACAACAACGCGAGGTAAAAGGGCTCCAGGGTGTGAAAAAATTCGATAGTGCAAGGTAGAACTTTCCGGTCTAAATCCGCTTTTATCAAGTTTCTCTTCGCTTTCATCAGATTTTGAAATAACAAGATAATCAATCCAATCTAAAAGGCGGGTGCTTGTTTTCTCAAGTAAATCCTTATCGAAATCTTTTAATACAGGGTTTTGCTTCTTCGCTTCTTCTAAAATCCCTAATAAAAAATCTTCAGCCTCGGGCTGACATTGCCATTCCGGATTTTGATCGGGCATAAGGAAACCTAACTTGTATTTTACTTAGTTTTATCAAAGAAATAAGGCTAAGGCAAGAAATAAAACTTTTCCTCTCGGTATTCCCTTATTCAAAAATTACAAGTACAGCAAGTCTTGCAGAGCGAGAGGGTTTAAGGCGCCTTTATTTAAATCAAAAACAAAAGCCGGCTTTACATGGGAAACCACATGATGGAGAGTGCGTTTTTTTATCACAATAAAAGTGACTTCTTGCAGGGAAGCTAAAAGCGTCAATAACTTGCGGCAGGGATTTTCATTTTTGATGTAGATGACAAGCATTTTATGGACTTGGGTAAGCTCTTGCAGGCTTGAAAATAACTCGGTAGAAAAATTTTCATTTCCTTCTAAAGCAAGCAGTTGAAAAGGTCTTTCAAGAAGTGCCGCCTTTAAAGCAAAAAGATGCTCTTCCTCATAAATTTTACTTTGGGAATCAAACTCTGTTAGCCGAAAAGCCATCTGTCCAAGTGAAATTTTAGCGCATCCAATCGTTTCTATAGCAAGCCCGGCCGCCACATTTGATAGAGAAATGGCCTCCTTTAAAGTTAAGCCGCTTCCAAGAGAGGCAGTCATCATGGCAAGCACCGTATCACCGGCTCCCGTCACATCTTTTATCTGTTTTGAAATTACAGGAAAATCGATGCGCTCCCCTTTTCTTGAAAAAGCCGAGATCCCTTCTTCTGAGCGTGTCACAACAAGCCATTCTAGCGCAATTTTCTCAAAAATAAACTCAGCCACCTTGTCCAAGGGTTCATTTAAATCAAGCGAGGCTCCCTGATAAGCTTCAAGTTTATTAGGTTTTAAAATTGAAACTCCCGAATATTTTTGAAAATCACGTCCTTTCGGATCGGCAATGATAATAATATTTCGTAAAGCGGCTTGGGTTACAATTTCTTTTATCAAAGTATCGGTTAAAAAACCTTTGCCGTAATCAGAGAGGGCGATCGCTGACACACCCTCTAAAAGCTCCGGCAATAAACGGATCGCTTGCATTTCAGCCTCTATTGAGAGGCTATTTATTTCTTCGCGATCAAGCCTTATCATTTGCTGATTGTCAGCTATGATTCGCTGTTTTATAGAAGTCTCCGATCGTCTATCAGAGATGACTCCCCTAACATCGACGCCTTCTTTTTGAAGGATCTCTTTTAGCTCATCTCCCGCTTTATCATAACCTACCCGTCCAAGAGCTATAGGCTGAAACCCAAGGGAAGATAAATTCAAAAGCACGTTGCCGGCGCCTCCAGGAAGCTGCTTTTCACTTGAAACTTTTAAGATGGGAACCGGAGCTTCAGGAGATATTCTCGAAGCTTTTCCAAAAATATAGCTATCCAACATCAAATCCCCTGCCACGAGAATTTTTGAAGGCTTAAGATTTGCCAAAGATCCGGTTAATTTTACCATGTTTTACAAGGGAGTAAATAGTTTTGAATATAATCTTTTACGCTTTTTTCTATAGACATTGGCTCTTCATACGTGGAAAGCGCCTCTTTTGTTCGGCTCATATCTGCGAGTGTAAAGTTTTGATATTTACCGATAAGATCTTCCGGCATCGGAATGTATTCAATATGGCCTTTTATATTTAAGGCTGAAAAAATACTTTCCGCAAGCTCATTCCAGGTTGTTTTTTTCCCACTGCCAATATTAAAAATTCCGCCTGCATCATTTTCTAAAAATTGCACTGTCATTCGGGCGGCATCTTTAACATAAAGAAAATCACGGATTTGGCCACCATCCGGGTATTTTTCTTTTTCCGAGGATTTAAATAATCGAATCACCCCTTCTTTTTTAGCAAGAGGAAGCATTTGTAAAACAACAGAGGCCATGCGGCCTTTATGCCATTCATTTGGCCCGAATATATTGAAATATTTAAGGCCGGCTACTTTATCCAAAACCCCTGCATTTTGAAGCCAGAGATCAAAAAGATGCTTGGAATAGCCATACATATTTAGGGGCTTTAATTTGATAAGTTCTTTCTCGTTGACACTAAAACCTTGGGAGCCATCGCCATAAGTTGCAGCTGACGAGGCGTAAATAAACCTTTGGCCGTTTGTCAATGCATAATCGGCAAGTTTTTGGGAGAATTTAGTATTGTTTTCAAGAAGATAGCTCGCATTATCTTCAAGGGTGTTAGAACAAGCGCCAAGGTGGATAAAGGCTTCTATTTCACTCTCTTTACCGACAAGCCAGCTAAAGAATTCGTTTTTTTCGACGATATCAAGAAACTGCTTTCCGACTAAATTTTTCCATTTATCACTTCGCTTTAACTCATCGACGACGATGATATTTTTCAAACCCTGGTCGTTAAGAACGCGAATAACAGAAGAGCCGATAAAACCTGCTCCCCCTGTCACAACAATTAGCTGGTCATCATAAATTTTCATAAGAATAATCGCTGAATGGGTCGTTTTTCGGATTTATGGAAAAAGTTATATTAAATCAATGATCTCTTTTTCAAAAGAACTCAATTTAAATCTATGGAAGAAAAATTAATACCATCCATTTTCACTTCGGGAAATGAACCGGCATTTGGCTCTCCAAAGGTCGCTATCTAAAAGTAAGCCTTCTCCAAGACAGATAAAACTTGAGCCGGAACCGCTCATAAGAACTGCTTTAAACCCGCTTTGTTCAATTTTTTCTTTGAGAATTCGCATTTCCGGTTTTAAAAAAAAGGCTGGTTTTTCCAGATCATTAAAAAAAGGGATTTTCTGTAAATTTAGCTCGTTTTCAATTTCTGGCAAGGAAGGAGAGGTCGATTCTTGAAGTTGAAAAGCTTTATAAACGTCAGGGGTTTTTAATCCATAGTGAGGTTTTACAAGAGTGATCTCAGTTGAATCAACTAGATCAAAATCTTGAAACACATCTCCTTTTTCTTTGCAAAGAGCACACCCTTTAGAAAAAAAGAAGGCGACATCAGATCCAAGATGAGAACCCATTTCCTTGAGTTGATCGTTTGAAAAAGGACGCATTAAAAGCTCGTTTAAACCAAAAAGAACTGTTGCCGCATTGCTGCTTCCTCCGCCAAGACCTGCCTCCACCGGAATGTTTTTTTCAATGTGGATATCCAGAGGGATGGGCTTGCCATAATTTTTGGCGAAAAGATGTGCCGCCCTTAGGGCCAAGTTACTGCTATCGCACGGAATTTCACTATTGGTTGTTGTGATTCGATCTTTCTTTGATAGGTTGATCGTGAGGCGGTCAAATAAAGAAACGGTTTTAAAAAGAGAATAAAGGTTGTGATAGCCATCGCTTCTTTTGGAAACAATCTTTAAGAAAAGATTGATTTTAGCCGGTGAGAGAAGCGTTAGATCAGCCATATTAACCAAAGCTCACAATCGTTAGATTGCTTTAAAAACTATATTAGATTTCTTTCGAAACTCCATTCGATTATTAAAATGGCTATTTAAATAATCGAATGGAGTTTCGAAAGACGGCTATTAAAAGTAAAACCCGATTTACTGTTTACTGAGGATCAGAAAAAAGTAAAAAGGGCTTTAATACATCGTTATTCGGTGTCTGACTTTGCCTGCTCGACAGCTTCAGTTTCTTCAAAGTTTTCCGGCGCAATTTTTAAAGTAATTGTAGCAGGAACCCCTTCTTTCAACTTAAGGTCGATGCGGTGGACGCCAAGTTCTTTAATAGGATGCTTAAGTTGGACATAACGCTTCTCAAGAGCAATTTTATGTTCATCTTCAATCAATTTAACAATTTCAGCAGCCGTTACAGAACCATACATGTGGCCTTCAGGATCCACCTTAACAATCGCTGTGATGTTTAAGCCATCAAAACGTTTTGCCAAGACTTCAGCTTCTTTTTTGTCTTCGATTGCTTTAAGAAGTCTTGCTTCTTTTAAAGCCGCTTGGCGTCGGATTGCGTTTTTATCCGCCATCACTGCAACGCCTCTTGGCAAAAGAAAGTTTCTCGCATAGCCTTCTTTAACAGAAACGATATCGCCGCTTCTGCCGAGATCTTCAACATCTTCAATTAAGAGCAATTTTGTTGCCATAGGAACTCCTCTCCTTCTTACATTTCAGCGACAAAAGGCAAGAGAGCCATATGTCGAGCACGTTTAACAGCTCTTGCGAGTTGTCTTTGATAATGGGCTGAAACCCCTGTAATTCTTCTAGGAAGGATTTTTCCTCGCTCCGTGATAAATTTTGAGAGCGTATCGATGTCTTTATAATCGATATGCTTAATGCCGGCTGCTGAAAAGGGGCAGCGTTTTTTCTTTTTAGATCTAGAATCAGATCCCTTCATTCTTCTCGGGTTCATGGGTTGCCTCCTTAATTTTCTTCAGCTAAGGATTTGAATTCGATTTTGTCTAAGACTTGCTCCGCTTGAAGCGTGATAAATCGTACTAAATCTTCACTAATATGGTATTCTTTCCAAAGATCTGAAATACTGGAAGTAGGCGCATTAAAATACACTAAGTAGTAATAACCTTCCCTATGACCATTAACTTCATAGGCAAGACGCTTTCTACCTTGGTCGTGCACCTTTTGGATCTCCCCACCTTTCGATGTGATCCCTTGCTTGATTTTTTCGAATGCTTTGTTTCGAGCGTCATCGCTTAGCTTCGCGCTAATGATGTACATCCCTTCATAAAGGTTTTGTTTCTGTTCACTCATTGACAGTTCTCCTGGCCTTCGCAAGGAAGGTCTTTGTTCGACTGTTTGATAATTTTATTCACGTCATTCATAACTTTTTGGATATCCTCCGAAAGAAGCCTTTTCAGTACCTCGCTCCCTTTTTTCAAAAGAGCCGGGGTTTCTTGACTTTCTTCCGCAGTAAACCGGCCCAAGACATGGTCTGCAAGATTTCTACCTTTTTCTTGCGCGCCAACGCCAACTTTAAGCCTTACGTAATCTTGTGTGCCCAAATGAGCTTCAATGCTGCCGAGGCCGTTATGGCCACCGGAGCCGCCTGCTTTTCTTATCCTAAGGGCTCCGAAAGGCAAACTGACATCATCTTGAATACAGACAAGCCCCTCTTTCGGAATTTTGAAATAGTCCAAAAAGCGGCGGACACTCTGTCCGCTTTCATTCATATAAGTATGGGGAAAAAGGAGATAAATCTTATTTCCTTGATAATTTCCAACGGCCACTTCTGCCACAAATTCTTTCTCATATTTAAACTGCCACCCCATCTCGCTTGCGAAGAACTTGAGCACCCGTTCACCTATGTTATGTCTTGTGTCTCTATACTGAACGCCCGGATTTCCGAGGCCAATAAAGACTTGGAAACCAGCTTTATTCAAGAAACGCTCCCTTTAACCTATCGTTTTACAATAGCTACCGCCACTTCATTTAAGTCGACAAGCGGTCTGATGCTTTCTGCTATTTTGATATCTTTTAGGCGCATGGATTCTTTGATTCCAAGAGAAGAAATATCTACCTGGAAGCTCGAAGGAATGTCCTTAGGAAAGCAATTGATCTTTAAGTAGCGGATAACTTGTCTAAGAACGCCGCCTAATTTAATTCCCGGACAATCTGCAACCCCGGTACACTCGATAGGCACTTTTACATTAACTCGTGCATCTGAATGTAATTCCTCGAAATCAAGGTGGACAACGCTATAAGTTGTCGGGTGATACTGAATGTCTTTGATGATAGCTTCACGCGTCTTGCCATTCTCATCCACAAGGGCAAATTTGCTTGTTGGCAAATGACCTTTTTTGAGCTGGCGTAAATGCGCTTGAAATTGGTTTGCATCAACTGCAATCGCTGAACCTTCTTTTCCACCAGAATATAAAACGGCCGGGATCTTACCATCGCGTCTAATTCTTTTGGTTTCTCTTTTTTTCTCTAAAGAACGAGCTGAAACAGATAGTTTCATATTTCCTCCAATCATAATCTTCATGGTGAAGCAAGAGTCAAAGCTTTCTTTAGCTAACGAGATGAATCGATCTTCTTTATCTTCGAAAACGCTAACTTTTTGCTTCAGATGCCGGTATTTCCGGTCAAATTCTTATTTTTCCTTAAAACAGGGGTATTCTTAACTCTAAACCGTTATTTTACAAGGCCACTAGGATAACAGAAATTAATACTTTAAAAAAACCAATTTATTAAAAAAGGAGCGGTTTTTAATTTAAAATTTTAATTTGTCAAAGAAGAAACGGATTCTTTGGAAAACACAAACCGGATGGCTTTAGAGAGAAAGGACGCTATCGAAACATAGCGTATTTTAGTCGCATTTTTAACTTTTTCAGTCTTTGGGATGGTGTTGCTAACAAAAAATAGGTCTATAGGACTCTTTTCAATCTTTTCAACAGCATCTCCAACAAACAAACCGTGTGTCACGGCTGCTAATATGCGCTTCGCCCCCTTCTCTCGGCATGCTTTCGCTGCTGACACTATAGTACTTGCTGTTGAGCAAATATCGTCAGCGAGAAGAACGTTTTTTCCTTTAACATCCCCAATGATCGTGACGACCTCTACTTCATCTGAGTTTATCCGTATTTTATCGACCACTGCAAAGTCTGTCTGAAGAATATTTGCATAGTCCCTTGCCAGTTTAACACTGCCGGCATCCGGGGCTACAACAATTAAATCTTTATCGACATTGCTTTGGACGACATCCGCTAAAACAGATCTTGCGTGAATGTTGTCAACGGGTATATCAAAAAAACCTTCTACCTGTGCAGCATGAAGGTCAATTGTTAAAACCCTTGTAGCCCCTGCTTTTTCAAGCAAATTGGCTACAAGCTTAGCGGTGATGGGACACCGGGGCTTAGCTTTTCGGTCTTGCCGGCAATACCCAAAATAGGGAATAACCACATTAACCGAGTTGACAGAGGCACGCTTTAGAGCGTCTATCAAGATCAACAACTCCATTAAGTAGTTGTTGGGATCTAGGGCGATAGTCTGTAAAACAAAGGCATCACGACCTCTAACACTTTCCAATACCTGAAGATCTATTTCTTCATCTGGAAAACGTTGTATATTGACCTTGCCTAATTTCAAATCTAAATTTTTTGCTACTTCCGCCGAAAGCTCTGGGTGAGATGTCCCGGCAAACAACAAAAAACTTGATCCAAGCATATCAGGCATTGATTAATACAGGCCTTAGTTGACGCACAAATTGGGGTGGAAGGATTCGAACCCTCGCATGGCGGTACCAAAAACCGCTGCCTTACCGCTTGGCTACACCCCAATAAAATCGAGCATTAAGGTCAAACGATACCGCTTCCACCGATTTTTTTTCAACGTAAAAATAAAAGAATTTATCAGGGCGTTCCAAAGCATCTTAAAAAGGTCGAACTTGCCTTAGCTTTCAATCTCTTTTAAAACCCTGATTTGGTAAGTTGTGCAGATACTTTCATCTATGTATAGTAGAAAGAAAAATCTCTATTTTTATATTTCTTAGAGGAGATCCTTAAGAAAGTGACTTTAGCAAACTATTTAACTTTGTTGCGGGTAATTTTAAGCCCCTTATTTCTAATAATTTATCTATGGCACGATAGTTTTAACCTAAACTTGGCAAGCCTCCCTTACGCTCTTCTTTTGGTGGTCGCAGTTTTGGAATTTTCAGATTTTTTAGACGGGTATTTAGCAAGAAAGTATGGAGAAGTCACTGATCTTGGTAAAATTTTGGACCCGATGGCTGACAGTGTTTCGCGCTTTGCCGTATTTCTTGCCTTTACTCAAGAACCCGTTTCTCTTCCTGTGATATATGTCTTTGCCCTTGCCTGGCGGGATTCTATCGTGAGCACGCTTAGGACTATTTGCGCACTTAAAGGGTTTGCGTTGGCTGCAAGACTGAGCGGAAAAGCCAAAGCCCTCATTCAAGCAATAAGCGCTATTTTGATCATTTTCCTTCTTATACCCTACGGCAGAGGTGAAATTTCAAAAGAAACCCTCCAATACGCAAGCACATGGATTGCCGGTATTGCGGTAACCTATACCCTCTTTTCTTTATTTGATTATATGATAGCCAATAAAGAATATATTTCGAAAATGTTGACCATCAAGGGAAAATAAATGAAGCCTGTAGTCGTTGGTATTGGCGCCTGCATTATGGATTATCTACTCCATGTCAACGAAAAGGATTTGCTTCGATTTAGCGGCGGCTCTAAAGGCGGAATGGAACTTGTTTCATTTGAAGAGTTTTCTTCTCTGATCATAGATTTAGGGCCGCCAAAAGCGATTTCAAGCGGCGGAAGCGCTGCCAATATGCTTAAAGGACTTGCAAAACTAGGTCTCGACAGCCTTTTTTTTGGCTGCATAGGACGCGACCCCATCGGTTCATTTTTTCAAAGGGATATGGGAAAGCATAAAGTTGAAACCCATCTTTCAGAATCCGCTGCCCCGACATCCACTTCAGCATGCCTTGTTACTGAAGACGGGGAAAGAACAATGCGCACCTTTATTGGCGCAAGCCAATACCTTTCTACAAAAGACATTTCTTTTTCTTCTCTAGAAAGGGCGAGCTGGATTCATCTGGAAGGATATTTAATGGCAAACCCCTCTCTTTTCGAGAAAATTTTTTCATTTGCCAAAGCTAACAAAATCCCAATTTCTTTAGATCTTTCAAGCTTTGAAATTGTTAATGCTTTTCGATCCAATATCGAAGAAAATCTTCAAGACCTTTCACTTTTAGTAGCCAACGCAAAAGAAGCTCAAAGCTTAACCGGCCTTGATCCTGAAAATGCCTGTAAAAAACTTCATAAATCAGTCGGTAAAGTGATTCTTCTTAACGGAAAAAATGGCTGTTACGTTGCTGAAAACGGTAAAATTCATAAGGAAGACGCTGTAAAAACAAACGTTGTCGATTCAACCGGCGCAGGTGATTTTTTCCTAAGCGGCTACTTATACGCCCTATTTAAAGGAGCAAGCCTTGAAAATAGGGCAAAAGCCGGCAATTTTTTGGCAAGCCAGGTCTTAAATTATTACGGGGCCGATATCGAAGAAGCAAAATGGCCTGATACTATAACCCGCATCAACACTCTCATAAGCTAAATTTCTATAAGTGCATGGGAGCTGGAGCCAATATTCTTATGGGCTGTTTCTCTTGTCTCCACCTCGGATAAGGCATCTTTGGCCTTACTCTTTTCGGCCTTTTCACGCCAATTGTGATATGAAAGTCATGATCCATTAGTTTTGGTTTTAAGCCATGTCTTTTTCTGATCTCTTCAAGCTGCTTTGATTGAACGACTAGTAAAAAATATTCGGTGCCGTTTCCTTTTCTAACTGTTTCAAGACGAACCGGAGTAAACGAAATTTCTTGATTAAGCTCAGGCATATACCCTTTAAAAGCAACCCTTTCAAAAGTATAAGCCACACTAATGTGTGCTCCCGGAGAATCGCTTTCACGAAAATAAGGGGGCTTTTTAAAACCCTGGAGCCGAATTTTTGGTTGAAGGTTATGGATATAGCGATCATCAACTTTCACATAAAGGTACCCATCTCGCTTCATCTTTAAAATACCGGTCTTAGGTAAGTTTAAAGCCCTTTTAAATAGAGGGGCATCTTCAACTGTTTGCTCAACTTTTCCATGAGATTTCGGTTCATTAGACTGCGAACAGCTAGTTAGTGCTAATACTAAAACGATAAGGATAAGGGGCATTTTCTTTTTCCAACTTATTAAAAGTTTAAATTAATAAACTATTAGATTTCTTTCGAGACTACATTCAATTGTTAAAATAGCTGTTTTTTTGCTTCTTTTTACCTAAATTTTTCATGCATAGGTTATCCTATGCTTTCAAAATTTATCAAAAAATTTGCACAAAACCAGCTCATTCTTCCAATCAATCCGAGTTTAGGAAGAACTCTATTGAAAAAGATGAAAGTTAGAATCAAGGCAGATCGTTAATTTTTAAAAAATTCTCTTTCCAAAAATAACTATCTAACAGAGAGTCAAGCGGTCTTTTTAGAATATGGTAGGCGATATAGATGGCTTCAATAGACGCAAGGCCCCTCTCTTCGAAAGGACAATCCTCCTGTCTTCTTGGATAAGCCGTTTTAAAATGAGCCGGCAAAGATCGTGTTTCCATATCTTTTATAGCCGGCGTCATCCGAGCCATCACTTCTGCATACTTCCACGTTCCATCAATAATAAATAAGCCTTTGTCTTCATCTTCGCAAGACAAAGGTTTACCCTCAAAAGAAAGAACGATATATTGAGAAAGTTTTGGCACTATGTCTTTAGGATAAGTAAGGAATTGAAAATCTGAACGATTTTCAAGACCTCGCAAAGAACATTTTTTTAAATTTTCTTTTTTATGCCTTAAAACTATTGTTTTTGGATAAATCATTCGGCAGCTAACTAATAATTATAATAAACAAATTATCCTAAATTAAACCTTGATTTTAGTAAAGGCGATCACTAGTCCGAAAACTCATTACTTTCAAAACCTTCGTCTTCTTCATATTCAAAAGATTTTCTTCGTTCGGCCATAGCCTCTTGTAAAGAAAGATCTTTGTTAATTTTCATATCGCTAGAAAACGCCTCTACTTCTTCCTTTTTTATCTCAAACCTCGGTTCATTATCTCGAATGACCGGAGATCTTGTAAATCTATCCGCCTCTCTTTCTTCCTCATCCCATTCTTTTTCTGTAATTAAATCTAGAATTCTTAGCTCTTCTTGTTTCAATTCATACTCTTTTTCAATCTCTTTATTGTGTAAAGACTCCGCTACATTTAAAATTCGATTCATCGTGCGAAAAAATATCGGGTTATATCTTTTCATCTCTTTAAAATCGCTTTTGGTTAATAAGTTTTTCTGAGGTTCTGATTTCAAAAGGATATCAACAGGAACGTTTTCAACTTCTTCTTTCAATGATCGAAGGTCGTCTTCTAAATTTACTTGAGGCCTTTTATCCAAAGGAGCTTTGGCAAGGGAGCTTTTAAACTCGGTTTGAAGGCTTTCAGCTTTTTCGGGAGTTATTTTAAACTCCGCTTGAGGCCTTTTATCCAAGGGAGCTTTGGCAAGGGGACTTTTAAACTCGGTTTGAAGGCTTTCAGCTTCATTAAAAGTCCTTGTAGATTCTTCAAGTTCTTTTTGAGCCGCTTTATCACCCGGAGGCTTAATATAGGCCGCCTTTATAAACCTTGGCGTTAGGCCAATCGGAAAGTTGAGACAATCTTCTCTTATGTCTTCAATTTTTTGAAATTGCCTAAGCAAAGGAAAAGGGTCGCTCGCATCTTTTTCTTTATTTTGAAGTGGATAATAAAAATTATTTGAAGGACTCGGGTAAACCCCTAAAGGGTTACTCCATCCCATACAGTAAGGATTGTAAGCGGCATAATTAGTCATTAAAACACCATTAATTTAATTAAAAATAAAATAAATCAGTTAACAAACTATCATTATTTTATTAATTAATAGTAAATAATTGTTAATTTATTTATTAACACCTTAACGGTATTTTAATTACAGAATCTTTAGTTGTGCTGAATAACGGGGATGTGCTTCAATGTTTTCTAGACAAACCTTTAACCAAAGGATGGAATGATGACAAAATTGTTTTCATTATGTTTATTAAGCTTAATGCTTTTTTGCGCTCTTATCCCCTCCAAAGGATCAGCCGCAAATTGGGTCTCTTATGACAGTGCCATCTCTCAGGCAAGCCGCGAAAATAAACCTATCGCTCTTTTCTTTACGGGAAGCGACTGGTGTGTTTGGTGCCAAAGACTTGAAAAAGAATCTTTGGAAACACAAGCTTTCGATTCGGCTCTTCAAAACAAAATTTTATTTGTAAAAATAGATTTTCCAAGAAGGACGCAGTTGGATCCGGGAACTACTTCTAGAAATGAAGAGTTGCAAAGAAAATATCGCATCAATGGCTTTCCCACAATTGTCTTAATCGATGCCAATGGAAGCCAAATAGGCGTGACGGGCTATAGACCCGGCGGTGGAAAGGCTTTTGCTGAACATTTGTTAAAAATGACAGATGATTTTGGCTCTTATAAAACCAAAATGAAGCAAATGGAAAATAATGCTACACCTCTTTCGGGAGGTGAGCTTAAACAATTATATAGAAAGGCACGTGAATTTAACAAAGTCGATGATCAAGTAAAAATTGTTCAAAAAGGGCTTATCTCAGACCGATCAGATTATTTTGGAATAGAGCGGTATCGATTCTTGGGTCAGGAAGGTCAAATTCACGATAAGGAAGCCACTTCCTTAAAAAAGAAACTTCTCGAGAGCGATCCTAGCAATCAGAAACTAACCCATTTTCAAATTGCCTGCATTGAATTTGACGCTTATTCAGATGAAATGGAAAAAGAAAACTATTCTCCTGAGATAGCTTTGGAGCCGCTAAAAACCTATCTTGAAAAATTCAGAGGGCAAGACAAGGACAATGAGTGGCGTATAGAAATGATTATTTCCCAAGTTTATAATGATAAAGGGTATAATGACAAAGCTATTGGACATTGCCAAAATGCCCTTAATTGCGCCCCTTTGGAGCATCAAAAAGATATTGAAAAAGCTCTTGCAGAACTGAAAAAAAGCTGATTAAAGATTATCATATCGAACAAGCCTCATTAATTCTTTCGGGATCTCATAAAGAAATCTGGAAGGTTTGCTTAACTCGGTGACACCCATTCGTTTTCTTTCCTTCGCCATGCTTAAAGTTAGGCCCTTCATAGCTCTTGTGATAGCGACGTAGAGTAAACGCCTTTCCTCTTCAATCCCGGTTTCTAAAAGACTCTTTTCATGCGGAATGATGTGATCTTCAATTCCAATTAAAAAAACATAAGGGAATTCAAGGCCTTTACTACTATGGAAGGTCATCAAATGAACAGCGTCTAAGGACAAATCCTTATCTTTTTTTGAGCCCATGGTATCATCAAGTGCCATATCAGATAAAAAATTCACTAATCCGGCTTTTTTGCCTTCTTTAATTTCAGTCTCTTCATAATCGGCAAGCTCTGAAACCAACCCTTCCACATTCTCCCATTTAAAACGACGCATTTTCTCGCTTTTAACTTCTTCAGCAATCGCTTTAACAAAGTTAATCTCTTCAATAAAGCTCTTAAAGGCATCTTTTAAGGGCCTTTCTTGAAAGGCTCTCTTAGTTTTATCCATAAGGTCAATAAATTTGCAAATACTTGTTTTGGCAAGATCCGGAAGCTCTAGATTAAGCTCATTTCTTGAGATTTTTTCTAAAACTGTAAATAAAGGCACCTTATTTTGCCTGTTATAAGAGGTCAATAAATCTAAAGTCGCTTCCCCTAACCCGCGTCTTGGAAGGTTAATAATTCTAAGAAGAGACGCATCATCCCTTGGGTTTACAAGGATCTTAAGATAAGCTAAAAGATCCTTAACCTCCTTCCTCTCAAAAAACTCGACCCCGCCATGAATGCAATAAGGAATGCCCCTATGCCAAATCCCGTCCTTTCTATACCCCCCCTTAAGAAGGGCTGCTTCAAGTGATCTTGATAAGGAGTTTGAGCGGTATAAAATCGCAAAATCATTCCACTTTAAATTAAGGGCTTCTTTCATTTTAATTATTCGGTAAACGACAGACTCAGCTTCATCGGTCTCAGTTGGGGCATGAAAAACGGTGATTTCCTCCCCATCCCCTTTTGAGCTCCAAAGCATCTTTTTATAACGGGTCTGATTATGATGAATAAGAGAGTTTGCCGCCTGCAATATTTTATTGGTGGAGCGATAGTTTTGCTCCAGTTTAACAACAAAAGAGTCATTAAAACCCAGTATATTATGAACCTCAGCTCCCCGCCAGCCATAGATGGATTGATCATCATCTCCGACGACGCAAAGATTCTTGGAATTCTGGCTTAAGAGTTCTGCCAATCTATACTGAACCGGGCTTGTATCCTGATACTCATCGATCATAATATATTGGATTTTGCTTTGGTAGGCTCTTAGAACTTCCGGGTATTTCTCTAAAAGTTCAACAGTAAGAGAAAGCATGCTGTCAAAATCAAGGGCATTATAGGCTCTTAGGCTTTGATTCAGCCTCTCATACACATCCCTTGCAAACCCGTCATGCCAAGAAGGATTTTCCCCTTCCGCCTTATCCGGAATTTTTCCTTTACTTCTAGCTTTGGAAATGAAGCTTAAGGTCGGCTGAAGGGAAGGCAAATCCCCTTCCCGGTTTAAGATATCCCGCGTGATATGACGAACAAGTCTTTCAACATCATTTTCATTATAAATCGTAAAACTTTCGGTATAGCCTAACCTATGGATTTCTTGTCTTAGGATTTTTAAGCAAAAACTATGGAATGTTCCTAAAAATATTTTTTTACACTCTTTCTCCGGTACAAGCTCTCTAAGTCTTGAGCGCATCTCCTTAGCTGCCTTATTTGTAAAGGTGAGGCCAACTATTGACTCGGACGGCACTTTTTTTTCCTGAATAAGATAGGCCATCCGCATCGTTAAAACTTTGGTTTTACCGCTTCCGGCTCCGGCCAAAATAAGAAGTCTGCCCTCTGTTCTCGCTACAGCGACTCTTTGATTTTGATTTAATAAATCAAGATTGATTACAGCCATAACCTTAGGGGGGGGTTAACGTATTTTGAAGATATTGAATTTATCAGAAGCGAGTCTAAAACTTAACTGTTATTCTCTTTGAGAAGATTTAAGAGATCGTCACGAATATCGTCAGATGTCGCGCTTTGAGCATGGGGTTTTGGCCGAACAATAATATCGACCGGAAGCAGCTCGTGCTTGAGAGCTCGGAAAGCCGCTCTTACGATTCGTTTAAAACGATTGCGCAAGACAGCCTTTCCGAATTTTTTTGTTACAGCTAGGCCAAGCCTAGGAGAATCGAGTTGATTTTTTTTGCAGACCAAGTAGATCCACTTTCCCTTTAGATTTTTTGATCCTTGCCGTAGTCGCTCAAAGTCTTTTCTTTTACGAAGACGGCAGGATTTAGGAAAATGAGAGGAAGGGAGCATGTATTTTATACACGCGTCAATTGTTTTCTTCCGTGACGGCGTCTTCGATTCAAGATTTTTCTTCCGTTAGCTGTTTTCATCCGGGCGCGAAAGCCATGGACGGAGGCGCGGCGGCGTTTGCTGGGCTGGTAAGTACGTTTCACTGCGTTAAACCTTGTTTTAATATTTTATTCAAGAGCCTTTATGATAGTAAATCCCGCTCTAAAAAAGCAAGCTGAAATTGAGTGCTTTTTACTTTTTTAATGCTTCTCTTCTCAAGTTTTTCTTAAGAGTGTATTTTCTCTCTTGAAAAGAAACTGTATAATAGGCTATAAATAGCATCTTTATCGAACCTTTTCTTAGGATAAATCATGAAAGTCAGAGCATCCGTAAAAGCAGACAAATCGAAAGGCGATATTATTGTTCGCCGGAAAAATCGTCTGTATGTGATCAATAAAAAAGACCCAAATAGAAAGCAGCGGCAGAAAGGCCCAGCGCTGAAAAAATAGGAAAATCATGGCAAAGAAGTCTTCAGTTCAAAAACAACTAAAACGTGAAAAGCTTGTCCGCCAAAATTGGGATAAACGCCAAGCGCTCAAGAAAACTATTTCTAATATGTCTCTTTCCGAAGAAGAAAGAGAGCAAGCTAGAATAAAGCTCAATAAAATGCCACGCGACACTTCCCCGATTCGTCTTCGCAATCGATGCCTTTTAACAGGTCGCTGCAGAGGTTTTTTACGCAAATTTAAAATGTCTAGACTTTGCTTTAGAGAAATGGCTTCCAGTGGTGAAATCCCAGGCGTCACTAAATCAAGCTGGTAAGAATTATAATTTTTCGCTTCTCAGGCCATAAGTATTGCGCTTATGGCTTTTTCTTTCCCTTAAGAATCTTCGTCATCCCTATTTTCTTCCATTCTCTCAATATTCTGCTGTTTTTTCATCTCGAATAAATCAAGAATTTTCCGGCATTCGCTTAAATGCTTCCAATCGGCAAAAGATTCATGCCAAACAAGGGCATCGCTTGGAATACGGCCGTCTTCCCAGGTGATAAACATATCGGTAAAATCTAAGGGCCCCCTTTGTTTTTTGTCTTGATCGACAAAATACCAGACTCCAAGCTCTAAGGGATTGATTTTTTCTTGGGGAGGAGGGGGAAGGTCGCTCTCTAATTCTTTCGGGGCAGTCTCTTTTTCATCTTCTTTTTGAACCGGTTGAATATAGTCGAGCAAAAATAAAGCCGCAATGCCGAGAATGCCGGCAAGAGCTCCGATCATAAACCAAATAAAAGGGTTGCGTCCTCTTTGCTCCGCAAGCTTTGATGTTACAAATCCCATTAAGGCTAATAACATTACAACAAACCAAAAATCCATATCAGGCTCAAAATCCTTCCTTAAGAAGCTCTTTTATTTAAACCTTTATATATACCTGAATTGTCTATTAAAGCCTATGAAGAGATCGTACTTTTTTAAAGAAGCGAGCAAGCATCAGCCTTTTCCTTGGTCTCAGAAAAATCTAAAAAGATGGTTTTGTCCTTAGTATGGGCTGCGATGATTTCCTGTTTAACTTCCAAATAAAGGATTTTATCTTCCAAGGCATATTTTTTTATTAAGTTGCCCTCAAGGTTTCTCATTTCTACTATATTTTGATCGAAGCAAATAAGAGTATCATTAAAAAGAGTGAGACCGTTTATTTTCAAAAGGAAGCTCTTTACTAAAGCACCAGAGTCTTTATCCCAAATTACTACGAGATTAGTAAACTCCTCAGCTATTTTCTTCAATGTCTCCAATAATTGAGTAAACTCCTTGTCTTGTAATGCAAAGGAATCCAATTCTATTTTTTGAGTTGTAACAATAATTTTTTTTCCAACTATAACCCCATTAAATTCGAGATTTTTAGTAAAAATAAGAGGTGGTACTAATTTAAAAATTGCTTTATTCTCTTTTAAATCAAAAAGTATTATTTGCCTTTTAGTATAAAATAATAACTTGTTATTAAAAACTATTGTACGAATGGGGTCTAAAAAAAATTGATCTGAATGGAGAGCACGTACACCAAAATATTCTTCAGGAGAAAAACAATTAAGTTCCTGGATGGTCCCAGAATTAAAATTATAACTGCTAAGCGTCCTCGAAACGGACGAAATTCCAATTAAATTACCTTCAAAAATAGTTAATGGCAAAAAACCCTTATGGCATAATGAAGTTCCCTGCTCCAAATTCCAAATTGTTTGACCCTCTGGGGAAAAACCAACAAGCCATTTGTCATAGAAAAAAAAGCTCAACATATTGCTTAAATTTGTTCCATCTAATTTTTTAATAAACTCAAAAGTATTCAAATCCCAGATCAGTATGTGCTCTTTACCAACGATAGCTATAATTTTTCCCTCTTTTATAAATAGCTTCGAAATCTTTTTGGAGTTCAAAGTCTGAACTATTTCTAAAGTTTTAATAAAGTCTCCATTTTCCAACTCAATAATATCAATCTTTGAAGACCCAATTATGAATTTGCTGTTGGTATATGCATAGCAGTTATCTCTCTCGACAGTGAAAATTTTTTTCCCCGTAGCAATATTGCGAACAAAAAGGGGACAACATCCTTGAAGTAAAATATTTTTTGATATTAATCGAGGAAATTCTATTGTTGTTCTATCAAAGAATTCTCGTTCAAACGATTTTTGGATGGGGTGATACTCGGGAGAGGTAGTTTTAAATGAAACCTCTTTGATGTTCATATACTGCGCTAAAAATGACAAATTTTGAGTTTTTTTCTCTAGTGGGAATTCTGATCTTACAATTGGTTCCCATAACGAATTATCCGAACCAACTCTACGCCACTCACTACAAGTTTGCATAGCCATCCTCAAAGATTTTGGATCAAGAAAGGAAAGTAGGTGTAAATGCATCTCCTCATTTAATGAAAAGTTTTTAAGATCCTCCTCTGCCTCTCCCTTGCTTAAACTTCGCTTAAAAGTTTCATCTACTGATTTAGCAGTTTTACTTTGTGGGTGATCGGATGATAAGTCCAAGGGTTTTAGTCTGTCCACTAATGTTCTGAAAACGCAGGCCGTAAAAACAAAAGCTGTGAGAATGGAAGCAACTGATGTTAATAAAATAACAGTGCACTTATGAATAAAAGCCAAATTATTAAATTGATCTAAAGCTTGATACCGAGAACTAAATGGATTGAGTAGAGAAATTAAATTGTTCATATTTAACAAAAAAAAATAATAAAAAAGAATAAACTACCGTTTTTTTAATTTTAAAACAACTTTTCTTAATGCCGATGAGATTTGATATTAAGACAAAATACAACTCTTAGAGTTAACGTTTTCTTTTTTATTAAAGTCTAAAAGAATCCTGTCATAAGCGCTTTCTAAAAAAATCTTTCCTTCCGGCATAGGAGCTATCTTGCTCATCCGCCTAAAAATTTCCGTCCTCGTTGGAATGGGGATCTCCTTTATATATTCCCCTTTTTCTAAATCCCAAAGCACAAGCTTGTCTAGGCACTCGCATACAAGCACCCTGGCGTCTTCCATAACTTTGAAATTAAGGAAATTAATAACAGGCAAGGTAAACAAAGTCTTTCCGGTTTCAAAGTCCCAAATTAAAATTCTGGAATGGTTTTTTGACTTCACGTGGGCGATGAGCTTCTTTGAGCTCAATAAGAAATCTGAAAACCTTGGCTTTTCTACAGGAGGAATATCAGTCGGAAGGCTAAGAAAATAGAGAAGTTTATCGTCATTTAAATCACCCACCGTTATTCTTAAGATTGAGCAGATGATCAATTTACTTTGAACCACATAAGTTTTAAACCCGAAGTCCACCTCATCTTCACTGCCAACGATAAAATGATCTCGAGGAGAAAAAAACGAAATTGCACTCGAAATTAGAGTCTTAAAGTCTATGCTATTAAGTACGCCGTCAGAAAATCTTAAACTGATTAGTTTTCCTTCATAAATTTTGCAAGGTAACGCAGGGGCACAATTCAAAATGGACTCATTTTCTAGATTCCAAATAATCTGTCTTAAATCTTTGCCATAGGTTAAGACAAACCCCTGGTAACACGCGACATCTTTTATTAACTTAGTGTGTCCGCCCTTTAGCCACTTTAGCGTGTCCTTTTCAGGGTCCCAAACCGCAATTTTGTTATGATAGGCTGCAAAAATTAACCCCTCCTGCTGACTTATCCAGGAGAGAGGGCAAGATTCCAAAGGCTTTATGGCAAGTGCTTTTAGTGTTTCACCTGTCCTAAGATTGCAAATTTCAAGACGACTTGAAGAGCCGCAAAGTAAATGGCCTTTAGATATCTCAATTGCGCTCACAGGCTTTGAAAATTCAGTTTCTTTTCCGCTCTTAGTGTCATAAATTCGTATTCTTTCATTAAATAGGCTAATCAGGAGACTTTCATACACATAGGAATTTCCAGCCGTCTTCCTTAACTTGGTCTCTTGTGGCTGAATAGTCTTAGATCTAATTCTAGAGACAATCTCCTCTCTTTTTAGGTAATTTTCATAAAGTGATTTATCTTCATCAAGTTTCTTTTCCCCTTTCCACAAAGTGTCATCAGCTCCAATTCTTCGAAAATGACGGCAAACTTGCATGGCATTTTTAAGCGAATTTTTATCTAAAAAGGAAAAGATGTGAAGGACTGTCGCTTCATCAAAAGGAAGAATATTTTGCTCTAGAATAGGCATGGCAGCCTCTCTTATTTTTTTGGCTAAATCATTTTGCGGGGAAGTTAAAGATGCGTCTAACGGCTTTAATCTGCCAACTAATAATCTAAAGACAAGCGAGGTACAAATAAAAGCTGTGGCAATACTTGCAAGGGTTGTCACAAATATGACGGTAAGCTTGCTTAAAAGATTCAATTTATTGAAATTCTCAAGTGCGTGATGCTTTGCACTAAACGGATTTAAAGATGAAATTAAATCATTCATAAGATGCCTAACTTTTTAAAAGAAAAGCATTGTAAGTATATTCACCTATAAAATCAATTAAGAGCCTTTTACTAGTTATGCTCAAAATAATTAAATAAAAAGACTTTCTTTCTATCTACAAAGGAGTTTCTTAAAAAAGAGCCAACTTAACTTCAGTTTTTTAGCGTTTCAAAAACTTTCTCTGACACCCTCGAGAGCTTAAGACTAAAATAAAACGCATCCCTTAGATTTGGCGTCCTCCCCTTTTTTACTGAAGTCTAAAAGGGCAAGTTCCTTCTGGTTTTCAAGAAGAATTTTCCCCTCGTGCATAGAAAATACAATTTTTAGGTCATCTAGAGTTGGAATGCATCTTTTATAAAGCCCTGTTTCCAAATCCCAAACTTCTAGTTTATTAAAAGAGCCGCATAAAATAACCTTCTCTTCTTCTAAGATAAGAAAGCCTGTAAAATTTTCTATTGGAAATGAATAGATCAGGGTCCCGGTCTCAAAATCCCAGGCAAAGATTTTCGCACTAACACCTGATTCTTTTGATTCGACGGAAGCGATGATTTTTCCATGGCTTATAGAAACTTTTGCAAAGCGAAATTCTTCCTCACCCCTTTCAGATTCTTGAGCGGGAGAAAGATTATAAAGGAGTTTATTTTCCTTTAAGTCGCCCACTGTAATTTTAAAAGAAGATCGTATGATAAGCCTATTAAGTAATAAATTTGCATCTATATGGATTTGTGATTCGCTCGAATGGTCTTCAGGAATAAAAAAACGAAGAGTTTCAGAGTCTTTAGTCTTAAAATCATAAAAAGCCATTAAATTATCTGAATTTCTCCAGGTTATTAATTTTCCTTCATAAATGGCGAGAGGATGGGCTGAAACCCTATCAAGGAAAGATCCTTTTTCCAAATCCCAAATGACCTGCATCTGATCTTCATCAAAAGTAATGATATAGCTATCATGACAAAATACTCTTTGAAGGTTGCTTAAATGTCCTCCCTTTAAAATCTTTTGTTTTACGCCTGTTTCTAAATCCCAAACCACTAATTTGTTATGAAAAGCTCCAAAAACCTTTCCCTCTTGGACAAAAACCCCTTTTACTTTGGAGAAATTTGATTCTTTAAAAATAAATGTCCTTAAAAGATTACCCGTTATTAAATCGTAGAGATCAACGAAACCATTTGAGCCAACAAATAATTTATTCCCATAGATTTGGATGCAGTTTATGCAAGGCTCCTGAAAAAATTTCGTTTCCCCCGTATCAACATCATAAATTCTTAATTCGTTATTAGCTTTGAAGCTAATAATATAATTTCCATAAATATCATTAGTTTCATAAATGTTTTTTACTTTTGTAACTTTAGGTTGGCAGCCTTCTGATTTTAATCTGAAGGCGATTTCTTTTTTTTTCAGATATTTTTGGAAAAAAGACATTCCATCTTTCGGTGAATCGAACCCCGTCTTTCCTTTCCATAGAGTATCATCAGCGCCGATTCTTCGAAAATCACGGCAAACTTGCATGGCATTAAAAAGGGAATTTCTATCGAGAAAAGAAAAAAGATGAAGAAGCAGTTCTTCATTTGATGGAAGATTACTTTTGCTTAAAACCGGATTCGCAATGCTCTCTATCTTATGAGCTAAGTCATTTTGAGGAGTATCTTTGGTCGGATCTAACGGTTTTAATCTTCCAACTAATAATCTAAAGACAAGCGAGGTACAAATAAAAGCTGTGGCAATACTTGCAAGGGTTGTCACAAATATAACGGTAAGCTTGCTTAGGAGAGTTAATTTATTAAAATCTTCAAGCGCATGATACTTGGGACTAAAAGGATTTAAAGACGTGATCAAATCGTTCATATTCGCTATCTTTATGAAGGATAGATCATTTTAATAAATTTAGCTAAAAAGTCTATTTAAGAAAGGGGTCTTCTTAAATTTAAAATAAGGTGCAGCCTTTTTGAGGTTTAGGCTCTTCACCTTCCTTACTAAAGTCTATAAGGAGAAGTTCCGAACAATAATCTAAAAGAATTTTGCCCTCAGTCATGGCAAACATATTTTTTTGTTTTTCGGGTACATGGATAGTTCTTTTATAAACTCCTTTTTCTAAATCAAAAATATCAAGCTTGTCTATTAAGTCGCATACTATGGCTTTTTCTTCTTCCAATATGACAAAACCGGCTATTATTTTTTGAAACGGGAAAGAATAAACAAGAGCTCCGGTTTTAAGATCCCAACATGAAATTTTTGAATTCAAACCCGATTCAATTGAAGCAATAATTTTATCTTTGCAAACACAAATTTTTGCAAATTTCGCCTCTATATTTTCTGAACCATGAAAAGGAAAAATATTATAAAGAAGTTTGTTTTCTCGTAAGTTTCCAACTATAATTTTAAAGCAAGATTGGATGATAAATTGATCTTCAACTAAGGCTGTATTGAACTGAGAATTTAAGATTTGCTCTTCAGGAATAAGAAAACTGACACTTTCCACGTTTTGTGTTTTAAAATCATATAATACTAGATTGTTGTCTGCTAAAGCTATTAGTTTTCCATCATAACTATATAATGGATTAGATAGAGTTTGACTCAAAATAGATTCTGTTTCTAAATCCCAGATAACCTGACTTTGATCATCATAGGTCACAACATAGCCATCGTAGCATAAAATTTTGCTGATTTTATCATTATGGCCTCTAGATAAATATTTTTGAGGGACACCTGTCTCTAAATCCCAAACCACAAGATGACTATGGTAACACCCAAAAACTTTCCCCTCCTGGACTAGGACTCCTGTCACGGGAGAATTTAAAAATTTATCATTTGGCTCCAATCTCCTTAAACGTTGACAAGACTCTAGTTCGAAAATTTCAATGTACCCAATCGAACCGACAAGTAATTCACCCTGATGGACATTTAAACTGTTTACAACTGAGACCGGTAAACGATTATTTACTCCGGATTTGGTATTGTAAATATCTACACGCATTATACTGCAAGAGTTAATAATGAAATTTTGATGGGCTACCGTGTTTCTATCGGACCTATTTATCAATTTCGTTATCTTAGTCACAACAGGCTGACTTGAGGGAGATTTTATTCTGAAAGCAATTTCATTTTTCCTTAGATAATTCTCATAAAAGGAGAGCTCTTTCTCAATTTTTTGAGTTTTTTCCATCCACAAGGTATCATCAGCACCAATTGTTCGGAAATCTTTGCTAACTTGCATGGCCATAAAAAGCGACTTCGTATCAAGATAAGAAAAAGTATGCAAAAGAATCTCATCGCTTAAAGAAAACCCCCTTTCGTCCCTATTTAAAATGGAATCAGCATTCTCCCCTATCGTATTAGCAACCTTACTTTGATGCGCAAGTGAAGCGGTGTCTAAGGGTTTTAGTCTTCCTACTAAAGACCTGAATACAAGAGCGGTACAAAATAAAACTGAAAGAATAGAGGTGATTGTCGTGACAAAAATAACGGTAACCTTGTTTAAAAAAGTTAATTTATTAAAGTCCTCTAGAGCTTGATATCGATTGCTAAAAGGATTTACAATCGAGATAAAGTCATTCATTTTCATGCCTCGCATAATTTGTCATGAATACTATTGAATTTAGATTAAAAAAGCAATCATTTTTTTTAATTTTATTAATTAACTTGTGTTTTTTTAACATAAAAGTTATTGTTTTTCTTAAAAAACTTATTAAATCAATTGAGGTAATTTAATCTATGGAAGCATCACAAAATCGTCTCCACCCTACCCATTTTTTATTAGACCATGAAACTAATCCATATAGGCATCAAGAAAAGCTTCATGACTTTGTTAAACGAGAGCCGGGATATGATCTTGCTTTTTGCAGGGCTTGGTCAGAATTTGAATTTTCTAAAATGACACCCATTAAAACGTCCTCAGATCTTTTAAAAAAGATAGATGCGATACAAAAAGGCGCCCTCAGTCATTTATCAAATGAGGTGCAAGGAAAAGCCAATATTGTTTCATATGGTCTAGCACGTAATTGGAATTGTGATGAGGAAGGGCTTATCGCATTGATCCGAGACATCTGGATAAATCATTTAGACTTTCTTCACCTTATCGTTGTAGCTCCTGAGACAGCCCCTAAATATGCTCACCTTGAAAAAAACTGCTTTGGCATTAGCCAATGCGATAAATATGTTCTTTCTAGCAAATCTTATGCTATTCTCAGTAATATAGATGGAAATGTTTCAGAAAAAATTCTCGCAACAAACGGATCCGACCGAAATGAAACTCTTGAAAGAATCCAAAATGAGCTGCTTTTTCGTTACCGGAATGAAAAACAATGGAAAGATGCAACTTATGGCTACGCTCCTTTCGGATTATTTTCTATAATTAACGATCCCGCTGAAAAGGAAAAAAAAATTCTTCAAACGCTGCAATCATATTTTGACCAAATAAAAGATAGTTCTTCCGAAGAAGAGAAAATCAAAATCATTGTTACCACTCTGAGAAATTTGATGTTATTGCATCCCTATCAAGATGGTAATGGAAGAACTTTATATATTTTAACTAACTTATTGCTCCATCAAAATCAATTAAAGCCCACTCACCTTAAAAACATGTGCCTCTACGAAGGTTTTTCAGTTGAAAGATTAGTAAAAGAAGTCATCGAAGGCCAAGAGAGATTCGAAGCCCATTTCGAAAGCGAAGAAGAACTCTCTTCCGGACTATTTCGCTATAATGAGGCTGTTCTGCAATTGCAACAACTGATAAATAATAGGTCTTTGCCAAAAGCGCTGAAAGATTCATTCTTTGAAAGGAATTTCAACTTACTATTTCGTCAAGTGGCGGCAAGCGATAAACAAAATGAGCTGCTTCAATTCTTAATCGAAAAGGCTTCCATCTTAAATATTGACCTCTTTTCTAAAGGCGATAAATCAGGAAATGCCTTAGATGTGGCTATTAAATATAACAACAAAAAAGCGATTGAACAATTAAAACAGGTTGGCCTTACTCCAAGTTTAAGCTAATTTTTTATTTAAGCTCCTGGCTAAACCCAGGAGCTCAAATACTTTAAACCTCTAAAAGATGAAACGCTTCTTTGTAGGTATCGGATTCAAAATTTTTTAGGGCTTGACGCAAGAAAAATGAAGCCGCTTTGAGTTTATCCTCTAAGGATTTAAAATTTGCAGGTATTTTAGGATCCGAGTTATTCCAGGAATTTTGAAGAGCTGGATCTTCATCAGATACTAAATTAATGAACCCTACCCCCAAAATAAAGACACCGGTTGCTTTATCAAATAAAGTTTCGATTCTTCTCATTTATTAGCCATGCGACCCAAATACTGATTTTGCAAGAGTCTTTACAAGACAGAATCCACAAAACCTATTTTTTGATGGACTATGAACTCCCGAAGGAATGAGATCAAGAAACAATTAGTGTTTATGTAAAAGCGGAAACCTGACTATCGTTTAGCTTTTTGTCAAATTGGGAGGCCTTAAATTATTTTAAGGTAACCCCTATCCGGAAACATATGAACTTTTTGAATAAAATAGATGCCATTCAAGAAAAAACCCATTGCATGCCGCGTTTCAAATTTTCTTCAGGAAAGAGACCTTTAAGCTCAAGTTGAACTATTTCATTTTTAATAGAGCATGCTTCATCTTTAGATGTCTTTTCTAAAGGCCTGAAGAAGTTTGAATGTCGCTTATGAAGGAAAATAAGGAAGTTATAGTTTTATTGAAAAGCTTGGACTATTTCATCCTTTGAACTGCTGACTTTACGAAATTAATAAAACGAAAAGTTTATAACTTTCCGTGTTATTAAAGCGTCTTTTTTTAGTTTAGAATGCGAAGTGCTTCTTGATATTCGAAAGACTCAAAGTTATCTAAAGCCTTTTGCAAATACTTGGAAGCCATGATGAGCTTATATTCCGAGCCTTCAAAATCTAACTCATCCATTTGAGAATACTTTTTCAAAGAAGTAAAAGTAGCCGGATCTCCATCTTCGATTAAATTGATAAGGCCGAATCCCCAGTATAGAGAAACCAATTGTTTCATAATAAATAGCTTTGATTGTTCCTTTTGGGTCGGCTCTCGATTAAAATAATGAGTAAGAAATAAGTTGTCTTGTCCTTTGTCAAAATCATAAGAAAGTGAAAGGGTTGCCAAATCCAAAAAGGGATCGCTCATTGAGGCCAATTCATAATCGATGGCATAGCATTGGCCGTTAGAAAAAAATAAATTGGCTTTATGCAAGTCCCCGTGGCAAGGAGCTTCCTTTGGAAAGCTTTCAAGGGACGTATTTATTTCTCGACAAGCTTGAAGTATCCTCTCCATCCAATCAAGCGGAATAACTTCCGAGTAAAACTTTTGGGAATAAATATAATCAAGCATTCTAAAAATATGCAGTTCCATAATATTGCTTGAAGAAGAAAAACTTGGACCCTCATGAATTTTTTTTGCGAGTTCTGCCAAAGAAGGGATGCTAATCTTTTCTACATCAAGTTCATTCACCAGGTATTCCATGACAATAAAGCCTCTTTCTTCATCAGAAAGGTAGACTTTCGGGCCATAACCGGCATGGGATGCTATTTCGCAAATGGAAATTTCTTTTTGAAATTCTTCAGGACTTATTTGATTGGAAAATCGAACTACAAATTTTTGACCTTCAAAATCGACTAAAAATAAATCAGCCCCGGAGTAGCCGCCGCGAAGTTCCTTAATCTGAATCCCTTCATCAACTTTTAGAAAATCCTTCATAATCTGAAGAGTTTCTATCTCCCGGTTCTCAGAAGCAAACGAGGTGCCGATTAGAAAAATCAAGGCAAAAACAAAACTTTTTACGCTTGCTAAGTTCATTATTACTTTTTTCATATTCATCATCATTTTTTTAAATGGATCCGGAAAAAAGTTTCTTTTTTCAAAATCCACATTTATTTGTTGAGCCTATATTTTACTAAAGGCATTTAAAATTAACAAAGTAAAAAAAATAAGGACCGGTTAAATCAAACTCTTCGGATTAAAAAAAAATACGAAAAAATTTTTTTTGGAGGAAATTCATGACTTTTTTTTGTAAATGATTCATGATTGAAGAAGATCTTTTCTGTTTTTAAGAAGATCTACCCTATTATTAAAGACTAAACGATAGGAATGGTATGCAAGAAAAAAAATCTTCCGCCAAACCCAATCCCTTGGATATGAGAGAGCTGGAATTACCTGAAACTGTGTTTATACGCGATGTTGAAAATCGTGTTTTTCAAGGCATCGTCTTGCAAAGTCTTTCTAAAATAAGCGGCATTGCGCTTCTTGAGGGCAATTTCATAGATTCCATCTTCAATAAAGGATCTACAGAAGGCGTTAAAGGGATTTTTGCCGAGCAAGATAACAAGCATCAATCGGTCAGCATTAAAATTGAAGTGAACATCCGCTATGGAGAACAGATTCCCCAAAAAGCTGATGAAATACAGACAAAAGTAGCTGAAGATATTACAAAGCTGACAGGCCTTCATGTTTCCTGCGTCCATGTAGTATTTAAAGATGTCATTTCAGAAACGGATGCAGCAAAAATCAATCATACATCAAAAGAAGATGCTTTAAAAATTTCTGAAGCAAGCGTTGAAGAAGAATATTCGGAAGAATTTTGATGTTTAGCTAGGACATAACTTCCATGCAGAATGTGTTTACGACGATTTTAATGTTTATGCTAGGGCTTTTTATTGCCATCGCGGGTTTTCTAGCTATGCTCCTTCCCCTAATTGAAAGGATGCGAGACGCTTTAGTTTACTTATTAATGGAAAAGCCTTTTGCCGTAGCCTTTATCGGCCTCCCCATTTTTCTGATAGGAGGCGCTATAATCCTGTATCTTCTTATCAATGCGCAAAAACGCTACTTTTATATAAGGGGAGGAAAGGAATCCTTGCAAGTCAGCATAAGCATAGTCAGCGCCTATGTAACTGAATACTTGAAATCCCTTTTTGGACTAAAAGATTTGGCCTGTGATGTTCATTGCAGAAATGAAAAGCTGACTATTCATGCAAGCTTGCCCTATGTTCCAGAAGATGAACAAGGGGCTATCTCTCAACGCATTAATAGTGATATCGAAGAAATTCTTCTAAATAAAATCGGGTATATGCGCCAATTTAATTTGTCGTTAAGCTTTGAGGGAAAGCCTAGAAAATAAGTTAGAGGGATCACGTAAATTCAAATCTCTCACCCTTAAAAAAAACTTGAAAGCGAGATTTGCCCGCAAATCAAAGGTTATAAAACGACTCCCTTATAGACAATGCCATTTTCTGTATCGAGGGTCACAAGCTGGCCATCGTGCAATATGTTAAAGGCATTATCAGCCTTAATTAGGGCCGGTTTTCCTTTAGACTCGGCTTCCTTTAACAAAAACTCCTCAGAAGCCAGATCTTCTTCAAGATTCTGCAATAGAACCGCTTGGGCATTATGGATAAGAGGCAGATAGCTTGCATCGCATTTTGTAATCACGATGATCCTATCTCTAACAGTGTAGGATGAAATCCCCTCAGCTGTTGGTACAAGCAAGATTTTACCGTGGGTTCTTTTTCCCGTCCCTTGCTTTCCTCTTACGAGTACAAAACCTATGCTATCGACCATCATCGTGTTAGTTGTGCCGGAAACTCCAAAAGGGGTTCCGACCGTTGCTAGAACAAGATCCCCATTTTTAACAATTTCATGTTTCAATGCAAAGTCGCTTAAATACGAAAAGGATTCAAAAAAGTTTCGCCCCTTATCATATAAAACAGGAATAACCCCCCAATATAAAGAAAGTTGATGGAAACACTTTTCAAGGGGGGTTAGCCCAAGAATTGGGATCTCCGGCCTAAGCCTTGATAGTAAACGAGCAGTGCTTCCGGCATTTGTAAAAGCAAAAATGGCGGTAGCGCTGCAGCTATAGGCGGTTTTAACAGTAGCTAAAGTGACAGCAGAGGGCACATCGTTATAAGCTTTTGCGGCATACTGGTTAAAAAAGCCCTTGTAATCAAAGTCTCCTTCAGACTCCTCTACAATGCTTTTCATCATTTTTACGCATTCAATCGGGTATTCCCCTGTCGCTGTTTCACCGGAGAGCATCACAGCGCTTGTGCTATCATAGATGGCGTTTGCGATATCAGAAGCTTCAGCCCTTGTCGGCCTTGGATTTTTAATCATTGACTCAAGCATTTGAGTTGCTGTCACAGAGGGTTTTCCCGCATGGGAGCATTTTCTAATCATCATCTTTTGAAGCTTCGGCACTTGCATTAAAGGAACCTCTACTCCTAGATCTCCTCTCGCAATCATAATGCCATCCGCTATTTGGACGATGCTATCAAAGTTGGTGATGCCTTCATGGTTTTCGATTTTTGCGATGACTTGAATTTCAGGCTTTCCTCTTTCTGCAAGTATCTTTTTTATCGCTACGATATCTTCTGCAGAACGGACAAAAGAAGCTGCAATAAATTCAACGTCGTGGTCGCATCCAAAGTGAATGTCCTGTATATCTTTTTCAGTAGGAGACGATAAAGAAAGCCTTGTGAAAGGAAGGTTTACGCTTTTGCCGCTTTTTAAAGAGCCTGCATTTAATATCTTAACTTTTAAGTCTTTATTGGTTTTATCAACGACTTCTCCCGCAATGTAGCCATCATCAAAAAGAACCCTTGATCCTACCGGTATTTCATTAATAATAAACCCGGGAACGATGGTTGCTTCATTTTGATCTCCTTTAACTATATCTTGAGTCAAAGACCATATTTGGTCTTTTTCAAGCTTGACAATACCACCCTCTATAGAGCCAAGTCTTATTTTTGGCCCCTTGGTGTCTAGCATAATCGCAAGGGAGACTTGAGTTTCTTTCCGCGCCCTCTTAAGCTTCTCTATGATATCGAGATGATCCGCATAAGTACCATGGCTAAAATTAAGCCTTGCCACATTCATACCGGATTCAATCAACTCTACAATTTTTTCATAACTTGAAACGGCGGGCCCAATAGTACAGATGATTTTAGTACGTCTCATTTTTTGTAGATTTAGAGGAAAGTCCATGAACAACCTAATAAAGATTTATCTCTCTATGAGAGCAGCTTTTTTATTTTGAATCAAGTATTCAAGTCTTAAGACCCGGGTTTCTTCAGAGGCCTATTTTAAATAAATCCTCAAGGAATCATTAGGTTTAAGGATAAGCTTCTTATAAAACTTCTTTTAATTCATTTATAAATCTTCTAACTTTTAATTAAATCATCATCCCAACAAAATGTCCTTATTTTAAAAGAGATCTTAAAAGGAGCCTTTTATGTATTTCAAAAATATCTTGTTAACCGTCTTTTTAATCCCAAGCCTATTTGGAACAACAAGCGCATTTTCTGAAATCGAAACCGTCGTAATCTCATGGGCGCCAGGACTTTGCTTGGAATCCTGCCGAAGAAATGCTGAATCTCGTTTTTCAAGTATGCCTCAGGTAGCAGAAGCGGTTGTGTCTCCCGGCTCTGATACAGCCACTTTCCGATGGAAACCCACGGCTCGCTTTTCTTTTGAAGATTTGAACTTTGCGGTTCGAGGAGTAGGTCTTAGAGTAGATAGCTTAATCATCAAAGTTAGAGGTCTCATTAGCCATGATTCAAGAAACGTCTTTTTGACCTCATTAGAAGATGGAACAGTCTTTCTCCTACTTGGCAGAATTGATGTTGAACCTAGCATGACCCCAATACAAAATAGCGTTTATAGCAGACAATTAAGCCCGGCTTTACGCGACCGTCTTATCAAAGCGCAAAATGAATATAAGGTAGTTACAGTCGTTGGACCTATATTTGAGCCTAACCGCAATAACACAAATCTGCAATTAATCGTTCAAACGATGAGTGAAACGCCCTCATTAAGATAATAAATAAACATTACCAAATAAAAAAAATTCTATTCGGTAAATATAAGATAGTTTACTAACATAAACATTTTTATTTATGTAATTTGACAATAACTCCTCTTTAGTTTATTTCTAAATTGAATGATTAGACTTAGGGGCAGGTTAATTATGTCAACAGAACTAAATGCTGGCATTCCTCTTAATATAAATGAAGCATCGAGTAGCGACAGCTTTAATCAATCTTCTGAAAAAGCGGCTCTTTCTTCATCGGATGAAGGATCTGAATTAGAAAGCAAAAGCCAAAGAGTCGCTTCTAAAAATCTAGGTGAAGCCAAAGAAACTAAATCTTTTAATCTTTTTAAAAAACTTCACTTTTTTAATTCAGAAAAAAAAGAGAAAGAGAAGGAGAAGGAAAAAGACAAGTCCACTAAAATTTTTGAAAAGGCTGCTTTTGTAGAGGAGTCTTCCTCTTTACAGAAAGATAGTCAAGAGGGGCTTATAGGCTTTTTTAAGAATAACCTTTCTAAATCGAAAAGAAAGAAAAAAGAGTCTCAGGATTCCCTTCATGAAAAAAGAAAAGTTACTTTTTCAGAAAAAAGAAAAAAAAGCTTTGTTATCCCCCCTCTTCTTTTAACAGAGATAAGTAAATCAGAGAGAAAGCTTTCCGTATCGAGCTCTCTAAAGAGAACCAACTCGGAAACCTGTTCGATGAGCGGAAGTCGAATGGCAAGCGAATCTGACCTTAGCGCTGATTTGCTAAGCGCAAAAAGAGAGGCTATTGATTGGAAGCAAAAAAGCTCATTCAAACTCTCTTTCAATGAAAGGTTCTTGTCACCTGTTTTTGAAAAGATCGAAAACACAGCTCAAGAAGTAAGAGCTACCCAAGAAAAATTTAAATTTCAAAATGGTGAAGCGTCCTATTTCGCTTTTTTAGCCATAGAAATTGCCAATTTACTTATTATGGATGATGGTGAAGTCAATATTTCTTTAATTCCTGCCATTATCGATTTTTTTATCTCCAATGACCCTGTTTTAAATCATGAAGCGTCTCTTTATTATTCATTAAAAGCCATTTTTGAAAATGATGAGATTGTTGAACTCATCAAAACTATTGAAGCTCCAAACAGACAAACAAGCCCCGCGGCAGACCTGATTCGGATTACTCTAAACATTCCTCTTGGAGAATCTGTCAATGATAGGCAAGCCAAAATTACTGCCCTTTCAGCTCTTCTCTCCCACCACCGACAGAGCTTTGAAGGCTCCTGTTTTGCAACCCACTTTGCTATTGCCTTGCTTGCAAATGACCCCTTGGCTTGCTTAAAGGATTTTAAAGATCTTCTAAAAAGAGGCTCTTTAACGAGAACGATTGGAGGAATCAAAAAACCCTTCCCTTTTTTAATGAGAACTGGCGAGGAGAGTTTAAGCCAAACGATCACCATTACGAAAAGCGGAGAAATCAAGGAGCTTGGAACCTACATCTGGAAGGCTCCCTCTATTCAAAAAGCCTTGCACATTGCGGGATTTCATAACTCTAAAATCCCCTCGAAAAAAGTCTTATCAAAGTTAATCCCGTCAGGGGAACAAACCATTTGCATGCATGAGCTTTTAAAAGCTCTTGCAGAACAAGCCTTAAAACTTGAGGTTAATAAAGGGCGATGCCTTCAACAGATTTATTTTAGGATGACCTTTGCGTTTGAAGCTGTCATCTCCAACCCCTTGCTTAGAGCTTTTGACAACTCGCTTGCAGAAATGGCAGAAGCAAACGAACAGGGAATGATTACAAAACCCGTAGTTTACGCGATTACAAACCCCATTGAAAAAGAGCTGAAACAATTCTTAAAAAAAGAAAAAGAATCAAAAAAAGAAGCGATTTTGCTTTACAATACCTTTAAGAGCATTGTCTTAAAAAGGATTCACTTGCATTATGACCCGGACATCAACGAGAAGATGGAAAACCATGAGCATTTTTCAAAAGAAGGGGGATTTGTCCTTTATGATACGAAAGGAAAATCTCTAACCAGCAAATGGACTCGAATTGATTCACCGGAGTCTTTTAGAGAATTTATTTCCGATATGATCGTTTTATCCTTCAATGAAATCTTACCGACTTTAAGTGAACTCGAACCAGATTTAAAAAAAGAAAAGGAACTCATTTATAACCGATTGGTCAAGCGCTTAAGAAAATATATTAACTCCAAATTCTTCTTACTGGAATCCCTATCTTGTTTTTATCCGGCGAATTTAAAAATGAATGACCCTCTAAAATCCTGGCGTAAATCGCAATATACCCCATGGAGAACTATTGCGGGAAATTTTGGTGAAAAAGTAAGGGAAATTTATAACGAAAAGCCTTTGCCCTCGGAAAAAAAGTTATTGCCGGTGGATAATACTGAGATTTGCTTAA
Organism: Criblamydia sequanensis CRIB-18; assembly: GCF_000750955.1. NCBI lineage: Bacteria > Pseudomonadati > Chlamydiota > Chlamydiia > Parachlamydiales > Candidatus Criblamydiaceae > Candidatus Criblamydia > Candidatus Criblamydia sequanensis. Next base: position 122,981 of record NZ_CCEJ010000004.1, read on the forward strand.
TGACTTTAGCTGAGGTTAGGAACCTTTACCGCGCCTCGGGAGATAAAGACAGCTTAATTAATTGCCAGAGCAAGGTTCCCGTATATACAAGGACACATGCCTTTAATTTGATTTTTGGACACCCTTCCTTTCAACATTTAAATTCCGATGATCCAAAAAGCTCTTATAATTCATTGATTGACTTGAGCTTAAAGCTCTCGGAAGATGAATTTGAGGAATCAAAAAGAGAACTCTTATCTTCTCAATTTTTATTAGCCTACAATGAAAGCCACTTCAAAGGTAATTTAAATTTTGAAGCCCTAAAAAATTTTATGAAGGAATTAACTTTTCCAATTAGCTGTAAGAATTTTTGGGAATCTAGTTTAAAATTTTTAGAAGGACAATCAGAGGCATCTCAGTTATCTCCTCAAGAAAATGCCTTTCTTATAGATAGGACTTTATGCAGCTGTTTGTCTGAAACTACCCTTTTTTCTATGCAGCGGAACGCTATCCATTTTGCCGACACAAACTGGAAAAATGGCTTGCATGACATTCATTTTTGTATCGCCCCCCACCCGGGGACGGGTACCCTTCGGTTATTCGAAATCCAAGACGATAATCAAAAAATAACACCTATTCATGATTTTTTTATCTTCGAAAAACCTTGGGAGTTTTATTAATACTCCTGACTAATGCCCAAATCTCGCTGTCAGGGGTAAACGTATTGGACTTCTTTTAAAATTCTATTGAATGTTAAAAGAGCTGTTATTGGCATCTTTTTTCCTAAATGTTTCAGGTAAAGTTTATCCTATGCTTTCAAAATTTATCAAAAAATTTGCACAAAACCCGCCCACTCAGCCAATCAAAGAGAGTTCGAAAGAAGTCTATTTTTAAAAGTCTCTTTTCTTGCTTTGTAAGTTCTCTTTTCGTATGAAAAAGAATGCTTATTAAAGAAAGGAGGTAGGCTTTGTTAGCTTTGCAAGGCGGGCTGTCGTCAGCCCCTTTTTATGGAGAAAACCCCTTCATGGATACAACGCGTATGGAAGAAGAATCCGAAGAGACCATTTCAGATGTTATGGATCTTCTTGAGAAAAACCCATCACTTGCTCATAACGCACATCAATTTGCTAAAGCCATCACGGAAAAGCTTCTCGGTGAAGTCTATCAACTTATTGAAAATCCGGAAGTTTTTCGAAAGCAATATAAAGAACTAAGAAGCGAAAACAAATTTTCCAAGAATCCCTACTTGCCAACAAGCGCTTTTGAAAATTACGATCTTTCAATCCTGGCTTCGCCAACATTTGATAGTAAAGGGAATATCGTTTTTTTTGTGACCCGATCCTTTGTTCCTTACTTAGTCTCTTACGAAAAAGGCACAAACGAAGTGGTCCTGGAAATGCTCGATTCTTGAAAATTACAAATCTCGCGAGGGTTCAGTCTTAATCCGCTATCTGGATTTTGCTTGGAACATAGGATCGAGCTTTTTTTTTGCTTCAGAGTCGAACCTATTAAAAGCCAATCGGCAAAACTCGTTACTATCTAACAAATGATTTGATCTATCTTTTAGGTGAAGAAACCATCTCTTTTAATGGCTTCTTGTAATAAGCCACCCTAAAGCTTGTCGTTGGATTCGATTTAAATTTGGGACTTTCCTGATTTTCTCCATCTAGGGCAAACCACTCTGAAAGTCCTTTTTCTTCAAGGATCATTTCAAGCTCATTTGCAAGAAGCCATTCAGAAAGTGTCGGAAGGCGCATTCCCTTCCACTTGGCAAACTTTTCAGCCTCCTGATGCGAGACATTGACAACGGGTTGATTCTCGGTTCCGGGTCTTGGGATCCCTCTTACCCAATGGGAGGGAGCTTTGGCATTATTTGCTTGAACATAAGCTAAATATTCACGATTTGTCACTTCTCTTTTCCCAATGTAAAAAGGAGCCTTTAAGTTTTCATTAGATGCCATCTGATTTTCATCCAATAAGACCATGTCAGACCTTTGAGAATCATAAAAACTTGCTTCAGGTGAAAATTCTTTAGGTTTAGGCTCCCTATAAATATCTTCTTCATTCACCTCGAAAAGCTGCTTTTCTTCTTCTTTAAGCTTTTCTTCTTCTTTGTAAAGATGAGACTCATCTTCTTTTTCAAACTCGGGGTATTCGTGAAATGAGCTTCCTCCCTCATCCGTTCCAGTCATTTCCCGATAAAGGTCTGGTTCATTCGCAAATTGATTAAGAGAGGGGTCTTCCTTTTTTGGTAAAGAGTAGGCTACGATTTGATCTTCACTAGTTTTTAAAGTAGACCCGACAAAAGCTTTGCTTAAATAGGCCAGTTCATTTTCATTTAAATCCTCTATAATTTCGGATTCTACATATTCGAAATCATGGAAGGGATTTGCGGCAATTTTATTCTCAAGCCAAACAAGAAGCCTTTTTTCTTCATTGATCTGATTTTCAAGAAAAAATTCGTTTACAACCTCGTCATCATGAAAAATCCCGGCTTCCTGTGGACTCTCTTTATAAGCGGCAATTGAAACACTCGAAAAATGCGGAGAATCAAGATTTAATCCTAGAGAATTTAAACCTGGCGGTTTCCAAGTTCCATAGTGGCTTGGAGCGATGGATAACCCGGAATAATAGGAAAGAGACGAGTTCGGATCATTTTGAGCCATTGAACAAGAGCCCCAAGCGATGCTAAATCCAAGAAAAGCGTAAAACTTCTTCATGTTTTCTCCCTCTGCCACCTTTATTCCTTAAGCTAAATAGTCACTATACATAGTTGTTTTTTTTTTCAAATATTTAATTTCTAAAGCGCCGATTCCCCAAAATGGGAATCGAAAAAGACCTTTCAAATTTTTAACTTTGGTTAAAAAAGAATTAAGGAATTCTTGCCGAGATTACCAAAGGAGATGTATAATAATTTTTCATAAAGCACTTAGGTTCGCTTCTTTTCTTAAAATCTTCAGTTTGCTAGTGCACCTTCAAAAATTGTAAACCATTCAACCTGATTAAACTAAAAATTTAAACAACCGTAGGTTCAAAAGTGAATCAATCAAGAATTGAGCTTCGCAAAGTTGCCGTTCACAATCTGAAAAATATCGACCTCTCCTTACCTGCCGGCAAACTTATTGTTTTTACAGGCGTTTCAGGTTCCGGCAAGTCCTCCCTTGCTTTTGATACGATCTACGCCGAAGGACAAAGACGTTATATCGAATCACTCTCTACTTATGCAAGACGCCAGCTTGGAGAGATGTCCAAACCTGAATTGGAAGATGCAAAAGGCATTACCCCGACCATATCAATCGAACAAAAAACAGCCGGAAAAAACCCTAGATCTACAGTCGGCACCATGACTGAAATCTATGATTATTTAAGGGTTTTATATGCTAGGGCCGCAACCCCCTATTGCCCGGTTAGCGGTGAAAAAGTCCTTCCTGAGAGCAAAGAAAAAATTATCCGCACTCTTCAAAACCTGGAAACGGGAACTAAAATTATCATCCTTGCCCCTTTTGCCAAGGCAAAAAAAGCCGAGTTTAAAGAAGATTTTCAGGAGCTTGTCCGAAAAGGGTTCACAAAAGCTAGGATTGATGGAAAAATGCTCGACCTTCTTTCCATTAATAGCCTTGATGGGAGTGTCTCCCATGACGTTGATCTTGTCATTGATCGAATAAAGGTTGAAAAATCAGAATCTTCAAGAATTGCTGAAGCTGTCACAATAGCTCTTGAGCAAGGGAAAGGGGAACTTATCCTTCTTGAAAGCGATACTTTAGAAGAAAGGCTCTTCTCAACTCACGCCTATTCCGAAAAATCAGGAATTTATTATTCCTCCCTTGAGCCGCATGATTTTTCATTTAACAGTCCCCTGGGAATGTGCGAGCGTTGCATGGGGCTTGGGATTGTCAATGAATTTGACTTAGAGAAAATTATAGATAAGGATAAGAGTATAGCAGAAGATGCTTGCATAGTCGCAAGCTCTTATTCAACAGTCCGCTATGGAAATATATACGATAATTTAGCCTCTCTTTATAATTTTAACATCCATACTCCCTGGAAAAAGTTATCCGAAAAAGCAAAAAAAGCCTTTCTTTATGGGACCGAAAAGAAATGGACGCGGATGAATTTTGTCCACCCGGTGACTGGTCAAACTTGGACCGATCATGTTAGATGGAGAGGGGTCTTATTTGAAGCCCATGAGCGTTTTCAGCAAGCTAAAAGCGACGCCTATAAATCCAACATGCAAAAGTTAATGAAGAGCATGGTTTGCCCGGACTGCAAAGGAGCGAGATTAAAACCTTACCCTGCGGCTGCAAAGCTTTCCGGAAAGAAAATTAGCGAAATTGCAGCCATGACTATTTCTGAATGCGCCACCTTTTTTAAAACTTTAGTTTTAAGCGAGAGCGAGAAAAAGATTGCGGGAGAGCTTCTAAAAGAAATTCAAACAAGGCTTGATTTCTTAAAAAATGTAGGCCTTGACTATTTGACCCTTGATAGAGGGGCCCCCACTTTATCCGGCGGGGAGGCCCAGCGTGTTCGTTTAGCATCCCAAATCGGGTGCGGACTTGTCGGGATCACTTATGTCCTTGATGAACCCTCAATTGGCCTTCATGCAAGAGACAATAAAAAACTGATTGAAACCATTAAAAGGCTGAAAGACATTGGCAATACCGTGATTGTGGTTGAACATGATGAAGAAACTATTGCCGCAAGCGACTATGTCGTCGATTTTGGTCCGGGACCAGGTGTTAATGGCGGGGAAATTGTTTTTCAGGGTAGCTTAAGAGGGCTGCTTGCAGAAAAAAAATCGCTGACAGGCCAATATTTAAATGGCACGCTTCAAGTAGCTCCCCCTAAAAAAAGAAAAAAACCCGGCAAAGAAAAGCTTAAAATCGTTGGTGCGGCTCACCACAACTTAAAGGATGTCACAGTAGAAATCCCTTTAGGGCTTTTTGTCTCTATCACCGGCGTTTCAGGCTCCGGAAAGTCTTCATTAATAAGCGATATTTTATACCCGGCACTCTCTAATGCTCTAATGGAAACAGATTGGGAAGTCGGAGTTCATAAAGAAATTACAGGCGATGAGTTTATTGATAAAGTCATTGCCATCGACCAAAGCCCTATCGGAAGAAACCCGAGATCAAACCCTGCAACCTACATCAAAGTCTTCGATGAAATCCGCGATCTTTTTGCAAAACTTCCTGAAAGCTTAAGCCGCGGTTATAAACCCGGAAGATTCAGCTTTAACGTTAAAGAGGGAACTTGTCATCAGTGCCTTGGCCTTGGCATGATCAAAATTGATATGGACTTTCTTGAAGATGAATGGGTGACTTGTTCTGCTTGCCACGGAAGACGATTTGATGAAGGAACTCTTTCTGTCCTTTTTAAAGGCAAAAATATTTATGACGTTCTTGAAATGGATGTGCAAGAAGCCCATAAACTCTTTGAAAACATTCCCTCCATTAAAAACAAATTGAGCACACTTGAAAAAGTAGGCTTAGGCTATATAAAACTTGGGCAGTCCTCGACCACTTTATCAGGAGGAGAAGCTCAAAGGGTTAAATTGGCAAAAGAGCTTGTTCGTCCGGCTACCGGCAAAACTGTCTATATTTTTGATGAGCCGACAACCGGGCTTCACTTTCATGATGTGAAGCATTTAATTCAAGTTTTACAAGAGCTTGTCGATAGAGGCAATAGCGTAATCGTAATAGAGCACAATATCGATATTGTAAAAACAAGCGACTGGGTCATTGATTTAGGCCCTGAAGGAGGCTCTTACGGCGGTCAAGTTATTGCCAAAGGAACGCCTGAATCTATCGCTAAAACTAAGACTCCAACCGGAGTTGCCCTTGAGGAAAGCTTCACAGAGGAAATCAAAAAGAGGATCTTAAGTAAAAAAGAGGATCAAAAAGAAGAGGATCGATCAAAAGAGATTACTTCCATTACAGTTGAATCTGCCGAGCAGCATAACTTAAAGCATCTCGATCTTGAAATTCCAAGAAATAAAATGACTATTTTTACAGGGCCGTCGGGATCCGGTAAAAGCTCTCTTGCTTTCGATACGATTTATGCTGAAGGTCAAAGAAGGTATGTAGATTCCCTTTCCCCTTATGCGAGACAATTTGTTCAGCAAATGCCAAAACCCAAGGTCGGCCGTGTCGAAGGGCTTTCTCCAGCTATAGCGATTGAGCAAAAAGCCCATGCCGGCAATCCGAGAAGCACAATTGGCACGATGACTGAAATTTATGATTACTTACGGGTACTCTATGCAAGAGCCGGGATTCCCCATTCTCCTGAAACAGGAGAAGAATTAAAATCGATCAGCAAAGAATATATAGCCGATCAACTGCTAGCTTTACCTGTTGATTCAAAGCTTCAAATCTTAGCTCCCCTTGAGCTAAAACGAAGCGAAAAATTCGAAGAGGTTTTAGCAAAAATCAGACGTCAAGGTTATGTCAGGATTCGTCTTAACGGAGTTTTTTATGACCTTGATGAAGAAAATGAAATATCTTTTGATCCCAAACGGAAAAACCATCTTTATCTTGTGATAGACAGGCTTAAAGTAGACCCCTCGATTAGAAAAAGGCTTCTTGAAGCGCTGCAGATCGCAAGCGATATCGGCTTAAAAAAACTTGTTGTCATGAAAGACGATGAGGATATTTTTTACAACATCGCCTTTTCAGCTGTTAAGGAAGGAAAATCCTACCCTGAAATTACCCCGCAAACTTTTGCTTTTAACAATCAGGAAGGAATGTGTCTTGAATGTTCAGGCCTTGGATTTCTTTATGGCGCCCATTTATCGCAAAACCCCATAATCCTAGCCGCCTCAACAGCCGCGCTCATTAAGGATATCTGGGGATCTAAATTTTCAAAAAGAGCCTTTGAATGCCTTTGCCTTATTTTGCAAGAAGAAGGCATCGATCCTTTTTTACCGCTAAGCGAATTGTCAAGCGATAAACTAGCGATTGTCTTTAATGGCACCCCGAAAAAAAATGTTTACAATTCTCCATACGGCTTTAAATTTCGATGGATTGGTATAAGCCATGTGCTTGCTAAATCGGGAAGAAATGCCTTAAGCCATTTAAAAGAGGCTGTCCTTCCCCTGCTTGATGAAATTGAATGTTTCGCTTGCAAAGGCACAAGATTAAATCCTTTGGCAAGGCACGTTACAATCAACGGCTTATCTATTAGTGATTTTTGCAAACTGCCCATCCATAATGCCTTAAAATCCCTTGATGAGATTTCTCTTAAAAAAGAAAAAAGGGTTTTAGAAGAGGTCTTTCAGCAGATTAAATCACGATTAAAATTTTTAAACGATGTCGGGCTTGATTATATCTCCCTTGATCGAAAAGCCCCTTCTTTAAGCGGCGGAGAAGCTCAGAGAATTCGGCTTGCAAGGCAATTAGGGAGTGGTTTAACGGGGGCTCTTTATGTTCTTGATGAACCGACAATCGGACTTCACCCAAGCGACACGGAAAGACTGCATAAAGCCTTAAAACAGCTTAAGGAGCTTGGCAACACTCTAATTATGGTCGAGCACGACCCCCTAACCATTGAAAAAGCGGATTACATCTTTGACTTCGGCCCTAAATCAGGCGAGCAAGGCGGTCATATAACAGCGAGCGGCTCCTATAAGCAATTATTAAAAAATCCGAATTCACTAACGGGCGCTTATCTTTCACATAAGAAATTAATCCCGATTCCTGAAAAGAAAAATAAGTTGGACAAGGGATTTTTTACGGTCGCTCAAGCCAAAAAGCATAATTTAAAAGGAGTCAATGTCAAATTCCCGATCGGGGCATTGACTGTTTTAACAGGGGTATCAGGTTCCGGAAAATCCACCCTTTTAGAAGAGGTCATTGAGCCGCTTGTTAAAAAATCGATTGAGAAGCGTTCCAATAAGGTTTCCTCTGACTTTGGAACTTTTAAAACCGATGATCTATTTGATAGACTTATTTTAATAGATCAAGACCCGATAGGGTTAACCGTCAGGTCGCTTGTTGGCACCTATGTTGATTTTGTGCCTAAAATGCGCGAATTTTTTGCAAGCCTCCCAGAGGCTAAAAAATTAGGGCTGCAAGGAAAACATTTTAGCTCTAATCATAGAGCCGGCATGTGTACCTCTTGCTGGGGTCTTGGTTATAAACGGGTAGAGCTACATTTTTTACCGAGCGTTCAAGTGGTTTGCCCGGAATGCCAAGGCATGCGTTTAAACCCCTTAAGCCTAAAAGTTCTTTATCATAATAAAAATTTCGGAGAACATTTAGAATCAACGATTGAAGAAGCTCGACTTGAATTTGATAATTTTCCTAGAATGACAAGAATATTGGACACCCTAATTTCAGTAGGACTCGGCTATCTTAAACTTGGGCAAGAAGTTTCTACCCTATCGGGCGGTGAAGCACAAAGGCTAAAATTGACAAGGGAACTTGCCAAGCGCTCTACCGGTAAAACGCTCTATCTTCTAGATGAGCCGACCACGGGACTTCACCCTGACGATATTGAAAAGCTTCTTAAGGTTTTGCATAAGCTTGTTCATAAAGGAAACACCATGATAGTCATCGAACATCATTTGGATATGATGATGAACGCTGATTGGCTGATTGATTTAGGCCCAGGGGGCGGCGAGCATGGAGGCAGCGTCATCTATTCAGGAAAACCTGAGGGCATTATCACTAACCGAATCTCAAAAACAGCGCCGTTTATCGAACGCTATCTTGAAGTCCGTAAAGAAATTGCTGCACCCAAAAAGAAAAAAACGTAAAGCTTTTCATATGGCCATACCTACCTTTTCGTTTAGAAGCCTTTTTGAAGCTATGAATAACTGCAGGTCCATAGCTGAGATTCAAATAAGCGAAGAAAAAGGCATTGAAGTCTTGGATAACCCTAATTATTCCAAAGAAACGATAAGGCTATTCGGGCTTTCAAAAGCAAGAAATGAAAAAGTGAAGGCTTTAAGAAAAAAAACTTTTTTTCTTTTTAAGTCTATCGTTCAAAAGGAAATAACGGACATCCAAATAAATAGTGGCATTCAACCGCTATTACACGAAATAGAACAAACATCCCACCTTAACTCTCCTCTGACCTCGCTTTTTGTTAGAAATTGCTATAAACAAGTCATTCAAGCCTCTCTAACAGGCATTAGGAAAATTGCTGCGTCAGCTCAAGAAAATAATAGAGTGATATGGAGTCTAAAAAAACAAAGTTTTAAAATAGAAAGAGGGACTCTATTCAAAAAATCCCAAGCAACAATCCGAAATGAAAATAGAACCGCTTGGAAAAGACTAAAAGAACAGTTTTATATAGAATGGGGGAAAAAGAGGGTTAAGAATGCGCTTTTTCAAACAGGTTTTACAAAAACCAAACTTGCTTTAACAACCGATAAAATAAATAACCTGGTTTTAAGCATTTCAGAATTTCATCATCAATATCTCCTAATAAGCTGGGAGAGGTTAAAAAAAGTTTTGAAGCAAGAGATTCCATTTACGGAAGTGCCTTTATTTGAAAAAAGAAAGCTTCAAAACGAATTTATTGCTTTTGAAGATAAAAAATTACTTGCCCGCTTAAAAAAGAGATTTCGTCCTTTTTTGGACCAATCTTTTAGAGAGCTGCCCTCAAAAGAACAAACTTTAATTCAATCGATTGTTTTTTTTAATGCCAGGGAACTTGAACTAGCATTCCAAGGAAAACGCTTGGAAGGTATTTTAGACGGCGGACAGACTACTTTAAAAAATTTTTTCTTTAGAAACATTTATTCTCTATCGCGCGAGCGGCTGCAGCTTTATGAAATCCTTTTTACAGCCAAAGATTCGATACCTGAAGAACAGCTCGAGATCTTCTATGATGAGATTCTTGTTAAAGCGCTTGTAAAAAAAATAGAAGAGCAACACTACATACCAACACCATGGTCAACAGAAGAGGGAAAAACTATTTTCTATGAAATCAAAAAAAGAATTCTCACCAACCGATCCAAACTTGCCTATTTTTTAACTTCCATTGAACCCTTATTGAAAGATCTTTTGGTCTATAGAAGCACCTCCTCAGCTCCTTCTACCCCTGATTCTTTAGCCACCTTATTGTCTGACCTTTTTCCGAAAGGCCCCGGGTATTTTTATCATAGGGCCGGAGAAATTGAAGAAAGAGAAATTTTCTTTTACAGCAAAAAAATCCTGAAGCTCATCGGTCATAGTTTGGGCGGCTGCCATGTCATGCTCGCCTTATTGCATCGATTATTACTCAATGATCTTCCTCTAAAAAATTATGAACTCAGAACGTTTGATTCCCCTAAAATAGAAAAGGAGTGTTGTTTAAGCTTTGCGGCTTTACTTGAAAAATTCCCTGAATTTAAAGAACTTATCAGTATTAATCACTACTTAAGCAAAGGGGATTTTGTTCCCAAATCTGGTGTGGCTCTTTTAGGGGAATTCGTACCCGAAAAGCACTTAAAAGAATTTATTGTAACAAAATTAAAACCTTCCCATCCGACAAATAGCGCCCTTATCTCGAAACATCCCCACAATCGACATTTTTATAGATTTCAACTAGGCAAAGATTTCGTTGAAAAAGAAGTTCCCTTTAAAGCAGAAAAACGAATGCGCCTCCATTTAATTGAAATCATAAGACGAATTGTCGGGGTTATTCTTTTTCCGATTTTATTTATCATCTGGCGTATCAAGAGGTTTTTTTCTGTCTATAAACCGCCGATTCATCTTCAAACTAACCGGCTTCCTGTTTGATTTTAAAAAATTGTTTATCATTTAAGATAAACTTGCGCTATAGATCTAGTATCTTTACATCTTTACAAAAGAGGTTACTATGTCAAATTGGATCCTATCAAAAAACAAAGCAGACGCCCTTTCAAACGGGATTTTTTTAATAGCGCTCGGACTTTTATTTTTCTTCAACGCCTGGTGGCCTGGAATCATTTTGGCTATTTGGGCGCTTCTTGCTGTAAGACAGTACTTTACCGGTAGATACTATGATCTTTTTTTAACAACCCTCATTCTCCTAGTCTTATTTTTCTCTGTTCTTTTTAGAATTGACTTGAATGTTCTCACTCCCATCTTGTTTATTATCGGGGGTATATATATTGTCTTTAGAGAGTTTTTCTACGGCGACGACAAGAACGAGAACAAAGAAGCGTAAGAAGCATGGAAGAGCCAAAAATTGGGCAAATTATAGATATCGCTAAATTGGATGTTCCCTTTGAGGGAAATAAATATTTATTGCTACGAAGACTTGAACCTAAAGGATTTGCCTGGTTTTTAGATAACGGTGGCTCGGAGGTTCCGACAGGGATTGTTAGAGACACCATTGCTTTGGCATTCCAGGAAGGCTTTAGCAAATTTAAAATGAACTCATTTAGACCCGTCCTTTCCGGCTTCCGTTATTTGTTGCCGGAAAGGGACGAGCATGGGGAAAGGGCCACATTTTCTGAAATGTGCCGATCCTATGCTTCAAGCAATGGGATTTATTTTGATGAAGCGCTTGGCCACAATTGTTATGTTCAAAATGCCTCTCTTGAAGCCCTTAATCTCTTTCGAAATTTTAAGAAAGCCGGCCGGTTAGAAACACCCCTAAAAAAATAATTTTTAACCGCTAAGAAAACATGGACTCAGAAAACAACCCCAAAGAAAATCCCACCCCTGAAGAAAACTCCTTCGCATTTGTGAAAGGGCAAAAACCTCTCGATAGCGAAGTTAAATTTCGAATAGGCCCCTATTTAATTCTTGAGACTATAGGAAAAGGCGGTATGGGAGAGGTTTTTTTAGCTTATGACACTTCTTGCGGAAGACAAATCGCCCTTAAGCGTATTCGAGAAGACCTTCTTAATTTTAAACAAATTCATGACCGCTTTTTAAAAGAAGCCCATATCACAAGCCAATTGACCCATCCCTCTGTGATACCCATTTATACCATTCATAAAGACAAAGGCACCATTTATTACACAATGCCCTATGTTAAGGGGGAAACCTTAAGACAGCTTTTAAAAGAAGCTAGAAATCAAGAAATCAAAGAACATCATCTAGAGCCGGTTCAAAGCTCGATCCCATCTTTAATCCGTATCTTGATTTCCATCTGTCAAGCCATAGCTTACGCGCACTCTCATCAAGTTCTTCATCGAGACATAAAACCTGAAAATATTATTGTTGGGCGTTTTGGAGAGGTGTTAATTCTAGATTGGGGGCTTGCCAAGCTGATGAATGACCCTGACGAGGAAGGTGAAATAGAAGAAAAAAAAGGGTATTTTGATTTATCGGGTTTGACAAGAGTTGGAAAAGTGGTGGGCACTTTAAATTATATGGCTCCTGAGCGTGCCCTAGGAAAGGAAGCCAATATACAAACAGATATTTATTCACTCGGGGTTATCCTCTATCAAATGCTGACTCTTCGTTTTCCTTTTAAAAGGAAATCACTAAAAAATTTTCGCGAAGAGATGAAGTATGAGGAGCTTATAGACCCGACAGAAATTGCCCCTTATCGCGATGTCCCAAGGGTTCTTTCCAAAATTGCTTTTACCTGCTTAGACCCCGATCCTAAAAAACGATACCGAAGGGTTGAGGATTTGATTCGGGACCTTGAAAATTTTATTGAAGGAAGAGCTGAATGGTTTCATACAAAAGAACTCTCTCCTGCCAAGAAAAGTGATTGGGAATTTCAGGAAAACGTTTTTTTAGCAGAACATATTGCCATCACAAGAGCTGCTGAAGTATCCGATTGGATGAACCTGATGATCTCAAAAGACTCCTTCGGTGAAAACGTCAGAATCGAAGCAAAAGTCCGGCTTAAAACTCATGGGCACGGAGTTGGCTTTCTAATAAGCGTTCCCGAAATTTCCGAAAGGCGCCATTTAAATGACGGCTACTGTTTGTGGCTTGGGTCTGACATTAATAAATCAACTAAACTTTTACGATCAACAGTTGAAGTCGTTCACGCGCCGGAGTTAGTTTTAAAACGTTATGCCTGGTATAAAATTACGATCGAAAAAATTGAACACCGCATTAATTTTTACTTAAACGATGAACTCCAGTTCTCATATGTCAGCCACCTCCCTCTTGTGGGAACACACGTAGGTCTTTTATCAAGGGACGCCGACTATGAAATTCAGGACTTGAATGTTTTTGTGGCAGGCCAAAACGTCATGGTGAAATGCCTAGCCGTCCCCGACGCATTTTTAGCCCATAAAAATTTTACGGCGGCTTTAAGCGAATATAGACGTATCGGCTATTCGTTTCCCGGAAGACAAGAAGGGCGAGAGGCAATGTTTAGAGCTGGCATCACTCTTCTTGAAGAAGCTAAAAATGAAACAAATCCCTTGCTTGCTGAAAAGCTATACGATCTTTCGTTAAAAGAGTTTGAAAAGCTTCATGAAACGCCCGGTGCTCCTTTGGAATATCTTGGGAAAGCCCTTGTTTATCAATCCTTAAAAGAATATGAAGAAGAAATAAAATGTTTTGAGCTTGCTTTAAGGCGTTTTCCAAGCCACCCTCTTTCCTTCATTCTTCATGAGCAAATCCTAAGCCGGATGCATGAATGCTCAAGGAGCAATAGAAAAGCTACCTATAAATTTATCCTTTTAGCTTTAAGAAGACTTCCTAGAATTTTGACGCTTCCTAACTCAAAAAGACTATTTTCAAGCTTGGAAAGGCATTGGGAAGAACTCTTTCTTCTAAAGGCGCCCTCTTTTTTAGAAAGCTCTTTACAATGGAGTCTGAATTTCTCTTCAATTTTGGCTTTCTGGCTAAATAAAGGCTATGTTTTGACAGAAATTGCAGAAGATATGCTTAAAAAGACAGTCGTAGAACCACTGCCGGTAAATCTTTTCACCCTTCTATTTAAAATGGAAGATAGCGAATTTTTATCCAAGGCCATTCAAATTTTTTCTCAAAAAGAAGAGTACCGGCTGTTGGCAGCTTTCGTTCAAGAACTAAACCTTATTTTAGAACCGCAAGAGGGTGTGGATGAACTTTTCTTAAAAACCCCGCTTGATTTTAAAACGAAAGAGCTTTTCTTGTATGCCCTTATCGATATTTGGCTTGCAAAAGGGGGTGCAAACAAAGCCATCATTCTTCTAGATTCCTTGGATCCGTATCTAGAAAACACTCTTGAGCTGGACTCGCACAAAATTTGGTGCTATCTCAAACTTAATTTATTTGAGGAGGCAAGTAAAATATTTTCAAATTATCCCTCCGATTTTTTAGCTAAGGAAGACTGTCCCTTATTTTCACTTTTTGGTTGTTTTCTTGCAGCTACTGATGGGGAAGAAGTAGCTTATATACACTTCCTCGGGGCTATAGATATCGCCTACCCGAGAACCTGGACCCTTCTTGCCCATTTCCTTAAGGGGCAAAGAATTGAAAACTTAAGCTGGCAGCAAAGAGCTTTTTTTTGGGAGAAAAAGCAGCTCTATCGGCAAATTTCACTCTACTATCACTGTATAGGAGAGCCAAAACAAAGCGAGCTATGGCTACAAAGAGCTTCTTTTGATAAGACTTAAATTCCCTTAAAGAGCGTTACCACTTTAGAGACGAGTCAGAATAAAAGAAGCTATAAGATGCGCTTAAGCTCTTTATGTTTGCCCCTTTACTGCCGGTTTTAAAAACTTGCGATTTCTTAAAAAACCTTCTTTTTTATATTCAAATAGTAACTGATGTTGTTGTTTTACAAAACTCCACCTCTCAAATAGAAATTTAGTTTTCTTAAACAAGTATTGTTTCATAGAAGGTACTTTACAATGAGTATATAGGTGGCTTATAAGTTCCACCATTCCGGATGCTCGAGGTAGCCGTCCCTCATCTTTACATTTATGAAGCATAGCCGGCAGAAAGACGATGCCTGTTTTCCAAAAATCATGGAATCTTAGTGACTTGCACACCTTCTTACCGTTTTCAATAATCCACGTTTCTTTTAAGGCTCCCATAGGTAAATGGAAAAAGGTTAATACAGGGGTTTGCCATGAATCCGGCAATTTTTTTATAATTTTAAAAATATGGGATACCACGCCTTCCGGCTCAGTATCCAAAAGACGCATTCTAAACATTTCAGGAATTTCATTCTCGCTTAGGACCTCAGCTAAAGTTTCATGAACCCATTTGGCACAGTTTTCAGATTCGATCTGGTAGACAAAATTGCCTTGCCTTCCTTTTAAAAAGTCCCTTTTAATGAGGTTCATCAATTGATGCCCTTGAGTTTCTGTCAAAATGAAAGGATGGCAAGCGTAAGATCTATGACTGTAATAGACATTATCATCGGGGTAGGCAAGAGTCGCATGAAGATTCCGGCCAAAAATTTCTAAGGTCTCTAAGAAACTGCCGGGAAATTTGGTAGCTACCTTTCCAAAGGAGTAGACAGCGTAGCTTGAATCCCCTCTCGGGATGGCCACTTCCATAAAAGCATGTGTATTTTCATAATCAAGACGCGGGGCAAGCCTTGTTGCAGAAGCAAGAGCGCACCAGCAAGTTCCATTTAAATGGATTCCAAAACGCTCCTCAGCTTCTTTTTTATCTAGAATTTCAAAATAAGGCAGCTCTTCCCACCAATAAAGATGCGTTAAATCGATCGGGATTATCCTTTTTTTCACGGCATCATAATACCCCCATTGATGGGTATTCCAGTTCATAATCCCGGCTTGCAAGTATTCAATGTTTCCAATTTCGAATTCCTTATTTTTAAAAATCGAGAACACTTGATCGAGGGTCAGGGCATAATTGCCTTGAAAAACAATTTCTTTAGTTCGGTCTAGAAGGCTTGTTGAGACTCCGTTGATTGGAAGGGTTAGAACTTTTTCTTTAAAGGAAGCATCCGGACTTACCCTTTCTTCAATTTTAAGATGATATTCATTAATTCTGCCGATTCGTCCTGCCAGATTGCAATCGATCAATTTTCGAACCGTGCTTGGGTATTCTATGAAGGCCTCAGGAATATTGCCGTCTCTGAAAACCCAATTTGCGTAATCGTTAAAAATTTTTTTATTTTCTAAAAGTAGAGCCGCAAAATTTGCAAATTGAGAAGTCGTTTTAAGGGCTAAAAGGTCTCTATTCGTTAATATTTTTTTATTCTGAAAGCTAAGCACTCTTTTTTTAAGCTTTTCATATAAGCTCTCATCAGGAAACCCGGGGTCCTCCCCTCCATGAATTTTACCTATACGATAGCCAAGCGAGATTCTTTTTTGCTTTAATGAATAATAGGCCTCTTCCTGCGAGTCTTTAAGGGTCTCCAATAAACGATCTACACTCTCTAAGTGCTTTTTATAATCAGCCTGTATCTTTTGGCCCTTCAAAGGGAATTTAACAGGGATTTCTTCGAGAAGATCAAGAGCTTGCATCCACTCTCGAAAAAGCTTTTTCTGTCGGCCTTTTGTTACAACTAATTTTTTAAGAAATTTAAAAAAAGAACTGTTTGTCAGAAGGAGAAAAGGCTTTCTCAAAAGAAGCGGCAATTTTTTCTCGAACCCATTCAAAAGAGTATTATTTATATTGAGACTAAGCATGTTATGATCCTCATCTCTATCGGTTAACGCTCTATAAGCCTATTATAGCATTTTATCTAAGGGGGTGATGAAAAGTGAGGAGGTTTTATAGCTTGAAATGAAAGAAATTGATTTAAGAATGGAAAAAAATTCCCGACTTAAAAAATTTAAATTGAATAGCCGTTAAGCAAAAAGCAGGCCAAACCTTCTTTTTCTAAAATTAAAGCAATTTATTGAGTTTCTTTGTTCTTAATTAAGAGATGATAAATTCTTCTTTTCATCATCCCTAGAAATCCCTTAAAATTATTCCTCTAAATATAAAATTAAATGGACCTTAAAAAAATGAGTACCCCTAACGAAAATACAGAGGATCTTCCAAAAACCTATGAAGCTAAATCGATTGAAAGTAAATGGCTTGAATTTTGGGAAAACCATCATCTTTTTAAGGTCGATCCTCTGTCAAAAAAACCCCCCTATACCATTTGTTTGCCCCCTCCTAATGTAACTGGAGCGCTTCACATGGGTCATGCCCTTGGAATTACCCTTCAGGACATCTTAATCCGCTGGAAAAGAATGCTGGGCTTTGAAGCTTTATATATTCCTGGAACCGACCACGCAGGGATCGCTACCCAAACTACCGTAGAAAGGCATCTCATCAAAACGCAAGGGAAGACAAGAAAAGATTTTTCTCGCGAGGAATTTCTAAAATATGTTTGGGAATGGAAAGTTCAAAATGAAGATAGGATTACAAAGCAGTTAAAAAAAATGGGCGCTTCTTCTGATTTTTCAAATATGCGCTTTACAATGGATGATACTTGCTCGAAAGCTGTGAAAACTATTTTTAAAAGGCTTTATGACCAAGGTTTGATTTATCAGGGAGACTACCTTGTCAATTGGGATCCGGTGACGCAAACCGCCTTAGCAGATGATGAGGTTGAATATGAAGATAAAGAGTCTTATCTTTGGCATTTCAAATACCCATTAAGCGATGGGACAGGTTTTGCAAAAGTGGCTACCACAAGACCTGAAACCATGCTAGGAGATACAGCAGTCGCCGTTTCCCCAAAGGATCCACGCTATAAAAGCTGGGTTGGCAAGACCGTTATTCTTCCCCTTATGGAAAGAGAAATTCCAATCATTGCCGATAGACGTGTGGATCCTGAATTTGGAACAGGCATGGTAAAGGTAACCCCCGCCCATGACCCTAATGACTATGAGACGGGGCTTGAACACAAGCTTCCCTTTATCAACATTATGACACCCGATGGCAGGATCAATGAAAATGGAGGATCTTTCCAAGGTTTGACTATGCTTGAAGCAAGAGATGCCGTAGTTAAAGAAATGGAAAAAAAAGGCTTTCTTGAAAAAATAGAGCCTCATAACCTGCGTGTCGGCGTATCTTACCGCTCAAAAGCTATTATCGAGCCCTATCTTTCCAAACAATGGTTTGTTAAAATGGAAAGTTTTGGAAAAAAACTTAAAAGTCTTGTCGAGAGCGGTAAATTTCAGATTATTCCTGACAATTGGGAAAACACCTACTTTCATTGGATTGATAACCTAAGGGATTGGTGCATCAGCCGTCAGCTATGGTGGGGCCATCGCATCCCTGTTTGGTATCATAAGGATAATCCTGAAATAAGAATTTGCTATGACGGCGAAGGTTTACCTGAGGAGGTCAGAAAAGATCCCGATAACTGGAAGCAAGACGAAGATGTGCTTGATACCTGGTTTTCCTCGGCTCTTTGGCCCTTTTCAACTCTTGGATGGCCTGAGAAGACAGATCTTTTAAAAAAATTCTATCCTAATCAAGTGCTTGTGACCGGCCATGATATTTTGTTTTTCTGGGTGGCAAGGATGCTTGTAATGGGAGAATTTGTTTTTGACAAAGAACCTTTTCCGGAGACTTTCTTGCATGGCTTGATTTACGGCAAATCCTATTGGCGAAAAAACAAGGACGGCGGGATTCTTTATGTTACCCCTGAGGAGCGAATTCAATATGACCTTGGCAAACCCCTTCCTAAAGATGTCGAAAGTAAATGGGAGAAGATGTCTAAAACGAAGGGCAATGTGATCGACCCCCTTGAAATTTCCGATCAATACGGGGTGGATGCTTTAAGAATGGCTCTAGCTTCTTCTCAACCTCAGCAAAGAGAAATTGATCTTGATAGAAGAAGATTTGAAGAATTTAAAAACTTTGCCAATAAGGTCTGGAATGGCGCCCGTTTCGTATTTATCAATATCGAGAGTTTATCTCTTGATGAATTCCAAAAGGGATTGGATGAAAAGTTTCTTTCCTTAGAGGATCATTGGATTATTTCATCTCTTGCCAAAACTGTTTATGAAGTGAATGATAGCTTAAAAAACTACGCTTTTGATAAAGCTGCAACCCTTGCCTACGATTTTTACTGGCAAGAATTTTGCTCTTATTATGTCGAAATTGTAAAGCCGGTCCTTTTTGGTAAAGCCGGAACCGATGGGGAGAGGGCTAACAAGAAAAAACTTCTAGTTATTATCCTTTTGCAGTCGATTCGTCTTTTACATCCTATGATTCCATTTATAACAGAGGAATTATTCCAGCGTATAAAAACCCTTTTCGGAAATGCGAAATCAGAAAGCTCTGATCCTTATACCAAAGATGCCATCCGAGCTTTAAGTTCGCTATCTATATCGCAAGCGCCCTATCCTGAGGTCCTCCGTGAAACGGATCTTGATCTAGAGATCAATTCGATGTTTGATCTGATTGGAAAAGTGGTTTATACCATTCGAAACTTGCGTGGAGAGATGAAAATCCCGCCCCAAATGGCAACAGAAGTTATGATAAGCGGTCCAAAAGAGGATCCAATAATTGCGATAATCAAAAAACATGAGAAAATCATCACTGCCCTTGTTCGGGTCTCCAAGATTGAAGTTAAGAATGAAAGTGAAATTCCCCTCTCATCATCAGCTCTTGTGGATTCAGTAAAGATATCACTGCCGATACCAAAAGAGATGATAAATGAAGAAATCCAAAGGCTCATTAAAGAAGAAAACCGTCTTAAGTTTCATTTGGAAAGAGTCTCAAAACAGCTTTCAAACGAGAATTATATTGCGAAAGCTCCTCCTAGCATTGTTTCTCAGCAAAAAGAAAACCTTTTGCAAACAGAGAGCGAGCTTAAGGATTTAGAAGCTAAGCTTATTTCTTTTAAGAAATTAATAGATTCCGGTTCCCGCTAATTAGCGGGAATCAAATCAATCAAATGCATTTTGGTCAGGACCCTTTGGCGGAGAAGGAAAATTCAATTTTTTCTTTTTATTTTGCATCTCATCGGTAATTTTTTTCGCTTCGTCAAAGTAGCTTATTGTGGTTAGAAGATATCTCCAAGTTTCTTCAAGGGTGCTATTCTCATCGATCTCCTCAGAATATCCGGCTACTACATGAGATGCGCCTTCCAATAATGCCCCCTCCTCTCTTTTAGAGTCCTCATATTGAATGATCTGCTTTTTTAATACCTTCGTAGCATTCTTTTCGGAAGATGCGTTAAAGGATGCGCCAAATATAAAATTTGCTAAGATCTGTTTAATTTCATTTTGTCTCGATTGGGGAACATGCGAATTTTTAGCTTTCAGCCCTTCGATGAGGGTCAAACTTTCAAAGATGAAATTATTTCTATCAGGGGATTCGGTTTTTTTAAGTCCAAATTTTTTAAATAGGAAATCTTCCTTTTTAGCCTCGCTTTGATTGACTTCTCTTAGCTCGGATAGTTTATTTAAAACAGTTGCGGAATAGACAGCGGCGATAAAATTGACGCCGGGTATGGCTTCAGCAATAGAGGCCTTCCAAAGGCTTTCATAACACTCTTTTTTTTCTTGGTTGACATTCAAAAGGTTAGAGACGCCAAAAGAATGAGCTTTTTTTGCTGTTCCTTCGGTTCCATCTTTTTCTTCTTTACCGATACTAAGGTCCTTCTTCTGGGCCTTATTATAATAAACAAAAGCTTTTATTATTCCTGAAATGGTGCTGACACCCGGGATGAAAGCTGCGACAGCCCCTAATTTCTCCAATGCTTTTAAAGCCATTAGGACCCCCAATAAAACTTTGAAATACGTTTATAATTATAATTTATGAAACAATTTATTTATCACTTAAAACAACTTAACTTAAAAAATGGTTATATTAATGATTATACAAATAACTTTTATTAAGAATTTGTAAAAATTAAGCCAACCCTCTTTTTAATAATAATTTTGCTTTTTCAATGCCAATTGCTTGAATCAAATAGATAGCCTTTAATGTATTTGCATCTAATGCTTCTCCAGCTTGCAAAGGGCGCATACGCTTTGCTGTTTCATAAACGCTAATTCCAACCGCTACTGATAAATTTAAGCTTTCCATCATCCCTTGCATTGGAATTGTAAATTCATATTCGCATGAGGATAACGCTTCCTCGCTTAGACCTCGGTCCTCATTGCCAAAGAGTAAACAAAGAGGCTTATCAACCGGGATTTTTTCTAAACTAAGTTTGCCTTTTAAGGAAGCTCCCGCTAATAAGACTCCCTGTCTTTTCATTTCAGAAATAAAATCCTGTGTATTTTTATGCTTATGAACAAAAGTCCATTTCCATGCCCCTTGGGAGGCGCTTTTCCCTGAAGTTTTTTTAACTTCACTGGAAATAACATGCACCTGATAAACCCCAAAAGCTTCACAAGATCTTGTGGAAGCTGATGCATTATGTAAATCGCTTGGCGATTCAATGGCCACTTGCAAACCATGCAGCCTAGCGTCTAAAACCTGATCTATTTTCTCAAGCCGATTTGGCGATGTCCACTCAGAAAGCAAACGAATGATGGTTTCATTTCTATAAAGCGACAGCAAATCTTGAAATTTTTTAGGTATTTCCATTTTCAAAAGAATCTACAAATTTATATTTACCAGTAATTTTTTCGATTTTGCTCCCATTGATACATCTTATCAAGCCTCGACAACATCCTTGAAAAATAAGCTTATTGACATTTGAAAAAGAAACAAGGACCTTAACCTCTTTCTCAACTCTTAGAACAGTTTCGAAATGAATAATAATGGTATCCGTATTGGAATTTGAGATAAGAAGCTCTTCCCCGCATCCCTTTATCATTCTCACCTTAGAATTTTGCGCAAGCTTAAGCTCTTCCCTAAAGAAAATGGAATCTGCGTTAGAATGCTCTAAAGTGATTTTTCTTCCCGTGACATGACCGATTTCCGGACAATTTGATATTGTTATAAGTTCGCCATCAATCCTTCTAAGCAACTTGGGGGAATTAGATATTTCAATTCTTTTTCCCGATATCACTTCCCCTTTAACTTCTGTCGATTGCAGTGTAACATTTTTTTCTGCATAAATTCTCCCTATCTTTGAATTTATAGCTTCGACGTTATCACCCGATCTTAGCGTTCTCTTGCATATGGAATTGATAAGATTAACTTTTTTTTCAGCCTCTACTGATGAAATTTTTGCGGAGTTTATTAACTTGATAGACGAGAAGCATAAAATAGGGGCTTTACATCTCTCTCCATCAAAAATTTTGAAACCATGTACCACTAATTGATAATCTATTTTTGTTTTATTTTTTTTTTTGGCTGACCCAAATCAATAAATTCACTCTCAAGCTGACGTAGCTCGTCTGAAATCGTACCCATGTTTTCCTTTGGTGATAACCTGTATTCTCTTTGAGTTTTAAATTATATTTTTAAATATTTAATTTATCCTTTATGAAAGAAGAAAGTCTCTTTGTGTTGGACTATATTTAAAAAGTGGATTTTGCTTTCATCTCTTGTATCAAAAGTAAGTGATTCGCTTCAAAAAGTTTGGTGAAAATGTTTGATGATAAAGAAATAAAGAAATTATGCGAAGCCTTAAGGGATTTTAAAAGCAATTCCTATACCATAGAAATTGATGAGGCTATGAAAAAAAAGGAAAAGACAAGCAAAAATCATGGCATCAAAGAAGAAGATTACGCCTTGCATGCTTTTCGAGAAGTCCTATCCCGTTTTCTAATTGATATCTACGATATTTTGGATAGAGCTACGAAAGACCTTCAAAATGACCAAGATATCGAAAGATTTTGGGATTCTGTTAGAAACCATATGGAAAAAACAATGAAAGATTGGGCTAAGGTTTCTTTAGAGAAATGCCCTTCATTAAAAGGTTCCTTGCCTCAGATTCTAAGAGATTTGTCTGAATTTCATGAAAGGGCCGTGAAATTTCACAAGGAAAGGCAGCAGTTTTCCCTATCTCTTCGAAAGAAGATGTTGAAACAAGAAGCTAAAGGTTAAAATCTTAACAAGTGAACGTACTATGTGTTTTTCAAGCGAGGCTAGTTTTACAGCCACAGTTTTACTGACAGCCACCGGGATCATAAACTTAAAACTCAACAATGAAAAAATCCTCTTTCCGCTTGCTTGCACCCCCTTTCTATTTGCTCTTCAACAAGCTTCAGAAGGCTTTATTTGGATTGGAGAGACTCATCCGGGCTTTCCCCAAACGTTTGCCAAATTGGCAATGCTGCTATTTTTATCTTTCGCTTTTTTATTTTGGCCCGTCTGGATACCTTTTGCCACATGGTATGCGGAAAAAGAAAAAGACAAAAAATTTATTCTATTTATGATTTTATGTCTTGGAATCCTAGTCTCTTTAATAAGCCTTGCCATCGTTCCTAAAAATAGCTTCAGGGCGGAGATTGTAAATGGAAACTTGCATTATGGGATTTCAAGTCCGTTTGCTGTTAATGTTCAAATGTTTACCATTCTATATGTCTTAAGTATTTTGCTGCCTTGCATCGTTTCAAGTCTAAAAGGAATGAAACTTTTTGGCTCTTTGGTTGCGATCTCTGTTGCGGTTTCCCATTTCATATATTATGAAACCTTTACTTCGGTTTGGTGCTTTTTTGCCGCGTTAATTAGTGTGAGTTTGATTGTTGTCATTCTAGCCAATGGAAAAGAAGAGTCGGAAGAAGCGCAAAATATAAAAGAAAAATTCTAGAAGTTTTCTTCTAAAATAGAGGGTTCTTCGTTATTTTTTTGATCCGAAAAGGCTTTTGGAAGCGTTTTGATTCCAAACAGCCCGAGAAATAATGCATTTACCCCAATAAAGTAGTAAAGGCCGGAAGCCCCTAAAAAAGCTATTATCCAAGAAGCTACAAGGGGGCCTATTGTGGCGCCTATGCTGTAAGCTAGCAAAAGGACGCCAGCAATATGTGTCATCCCTTTTTGCTTCACCCGATCGCAAACAAGGGCTACCGATAAAGGATAAATTGTAAAGGTTAGCCCGCCTAAAATAAAAGCTAGAATGTAAGGAACAAAGCTAATTTCATCCAATAACTTAAGTCCAAAGGTTGGCAAAAGAACAAGAAATGAGAGAGCGATAAGCAATTTTTGGCGATCCATTTTATCCGATAACTTTCCAATCGGCCATTGCCATAGGGTTCCACCCAAGATAGTTAATCCCATAAAGAGTGAAATTCTTAAATCCAACTCCAAGGCGACATTTGGAATAAATGCGAAAATGGATCCAAGAATTATTCCGGAAAAAAACGAACCAATCATGCCTAAGGGCGATTTTTGATAGAGAGCAAAAAGAGATTGTTCGTCAGTTAAGTCTTCCTTCATTGGATTTTTTTCTTGAGTGATAAAAACGGGTATAACGGAAAGAGCCGCTATTAGAGAGGCTGTAAAATAAGGCCCATTGGAATCGACATCTATCCAATCAAAAAAGATTTGTCCAAAGGCTTGAGCCCCATAGTAGGCTATTAAATAAACAGCTAAGACACGCCCTCTTGTGACCATCGAGCTTCTGTCTAAAAGCCAGCTTTCAATAACGATATAAACTCCGGCCAAGCAGACTCCTGCAATAAATCGAAGAGCGCCCCAAAAAAAGGAATCAAAGTAAATTCCTTGTGCTAAAATAGTTACGGCTGTTGTAAAGGCAAAAACAGCAAAAGATTGAATGTGCCCAACCCTTATAATTAACTTTTCAAGGACAAGACAGCCGGCGATTAATCCGGCAAAATAACAAGCGTGTATATTTCCGATAATCGTTTCAGACACGTCCCTATTATAAAGAGCGACACTTACAAAACTTGTAAAAAAGCCCCCGCCGGTCACTAATATTGCAAGACTAAAGAGGGGGCCTAAGACTGAAAGCCAAAGCTTAGCCATTCAAAAACCCTTTATGAAGCAGCTTATCCCAAGCGAAGATGTAATTTAAAGCCCTAAGGTAGAGATTGAAGGAGCGGGGCTTTTTAGATAAGCCAGGAATTAAAGTGAAAGAAAGGAAATGAGTTAAAACAAAAACGTCTTAGGTGATTCAAATTTCTTAAGCTCATATTGCACTTATTTATCAATTTTTTCAAAATGAGATTAATTTGAAATATAAAACTTCCCCAAGGGGCTTGTTATGCAAAGATTTTATAACCTGATGTTTATGATTTTTCTTCTCTATCTCGGATCAGGTGTTGCGAAAGAAGAGCCCTTTATTCCAACCCTTACGGTACAAGGGACCGCCACAGTCAAAAAAGCCCCTGACCTTTTAATACTAAATTTTTCTGTCATTACAGAAGCTGAAAATGCAATTACAGCTCTTCAGGACAATAACAGTAAAATGAGCAAGCTTATTGATTCGCTTAAGAATTTTGGGCTAAAAGAGGATGAGATCGAGACCGGCACCTTTTCAATCACCCCTGTTTATACAAGACCCTCCCCTAAATTTGAGGGCTCTTTTATCCCTAAAATCGGCTCTTATCAAGTGTCGAACACTCTTGCCATTCGAACAAACCAAATTGATTCCGCCGGAACGTTAATTGATATCGCAGCAAAAGCCGGTGTTAATTCAATAGATAGCATGCGCTTTGATATAAAGGATTCACAAACCTTAAAAAGAGAAGCCATTACGGAAGCTGCTCAAAATGCTATTACGGACGCTTTAACTCTTGCTAAAGCTTCAAACATTAAAATAAAAAGAATGCTGACAATCAGCTTGGATAACACAGGACCTGAGTTTCCCATGGCAAAAGCTAGATTTACCTACGCTGCCGTTCCGGAATCTAGTGGAACTCCTATTATCGCAGGTCAAGTGGAAGCAGAAGCTAAAGTTCATGTCTCTTTTGAAATCGAGGATTAATTTAGTTTTGATTTAATTGCCATCAACTTTTATAAGATTTGGCAAATTATTCAACCTTAAATTTAATTTAAAAATAAAAAGAGATTTTCATGAATGGAACATCACCTCCCCCCTTTTCCTCAGCCAATCTATTTTTCAGCTCTTCCGATTTGGACTTAAGTTCTCTTGTGACTAGCTATGGAAACCAGGGTCTTTGCGCTATCTCTTATATTAAAGAACAGCTCGCTGTAAAGTCGCTATCTTTGTCATATTGTAAAAGCACACGCGAATTTACTATTCTTGGAAGCGCTTTTTACAAAAATGAGGATTTAAGCTTTTTGCTTAAAGGCAACTATAGGAAATGGTGTTGGATGCCAAGTCTTTTGCCAAAACTTAATAGCCAAAACTGTAGGTTTAGCTTGGTGCCAATCAGCCCCTCCCTAAGAGTATGCAAGGATGAAATATTTTCTTTTAATGGAATGTTCGAACTTTTTCTTCGAAATATCCCAGCTCAGGAAGAAACCACTTTAGCGGTTGACTGGTTTTTTAAAAAATTCGCCCCTCCGGGTTCTTTTCAAAAGAAAATTGAAGCCCCTGAATTCAATCCCGCTTCCTTTCTTTACCTTTTTGGAATTGCAGGTGTTAATACTCTCGCTATTATGAAACATGAGCTTGAGAAAAAATCCTTGTCTTTAGCTTACAGTCAACCACTTCGAGCCTTTATTATTCAGGGAAGCACTAGATTTGAAAAAGAAGAGATAGAGGCTTTTCTAAAAAAGGATTATTTTCTCTTGGAACCTAAAGTCATTGGGAGAAATCATCAAAGAAATTTTGTGGTATGGTTGTCAAAAATGCCTTATCCCTCACCCCAAAGAACAGCCTGGAGCCATTCCGATCTTTTT
The DNA here is from genome assembly GCF_000750955.1 of Criblamydia sequanensis CRIB-18. Classification (NCBI taxonomy): domain Bacteria; kingdom Pseudomonadati; phylum Chlamydiota; class Chlamydiia; order Parachlamydiales; family Candidatus Criblamydiaceae; genus Candidatus Criblamydia; species Candidatus Criblamydia sequanensis. The sequence goes on from NZ_CCEJ010000004.1 coordinate 149,428, forward strand.
TCAGATGAAGATTTAGGGGCCTCTCTTTGGGAAGAGAAAAAGAAAAGCATTCTTGAGAGATTTAAAAATCAAAAACAAAATGAAATTACACAACACCTTAAAAAATTTCCAAAACTCATTGAAATCAGCGCAAGTGTTGCTAAGATCGCTTCAAGTACTATTAGAGCAAAGGTTATAAAAGACTGCTCCAGTCAAATGTTTAAAATAGCAGAATTTATCGATCAAATTTTGCTTCTTAAGCAAATCCTTTCATTACAAGACTATAGAGGTCCAAAAGATAAGAATAAGATTTCTAACGCACTAAGCTGGTTTTTTAAGACTTATGCGCCGCCTGGATATTTTCAAAATAAGCTTGAAGGATCTATAGAATAGAAGACTATTTAAATAAGTTGGAATGGCAGTTTTGGTAAAAAACCTATCTTTAAGATAGGTTTTTTACCAATAATTTAGTTTATTTTTTGGGGTTAAAGTCCCATGATAATATCTCATTATAGGTATTAGAGGCATAAATTTTTCCATCAAAACCATTTAAATTTAGTATTTTAGTTGCCTGCGTACTTTTTAATGATTTAAGTTTTTTTCCTGTATTGATATCCCAAATATGCACCATTTCTTTATCTTCTAAGGATACTCCGATGATTTTTCCGTCAAAAATTCGAATAACGGTAATAGGGAAATTATGACCTTCCATTTTTTGGAGTAATTGGCCGGTTTTAATATCCCAAACACGTATGATGCCATCAAAAGAGCTGCTATAGAGCTTTCCATCTTCTACCTGAAGACTTGTTATCTCTCCCATCGCGTCTTCTAAAACAAACAATTCTTTTCCTGTCTCTGCTTCCCAAATTCTTATTGTTCCATCGCTTGAACTGCTTATGATTTTCCCCTCAACTATCTGCAAATCTGTAATACTTTCTTTATGGCCTTCTAACTTCATGACTTGCTTCCCTGTTGAAGCGTCCCAAACCATTATGGTTTCGCCCCAAGATCCGCTATAAATTCTATCGGAATCAAATTTTATGCTTGATATAGCGCTGTTATGGCCGTCGGCTAAAGATAGAATTTCCTCTCCTGAATTTTTATTCCAAATTCTTAAAGTACCCTCCGAATCCCCGCTTGTAATTTTATCTTTAGTAATAATCATTTCCGTAACTCGATTGGGACTTACTATCTTTAACAGTTGTTCCTTTGATTCCATATCCCAAACTCTTATCGTTCTGTCATCAAAGGAAGTATAAACTCTTTTGCCTTCAAACTTCGTGGATTTTACAAAAAACTCGTTAATGTTGAATTGTTCTGTACTGGGTGGAACGAGATTAAAAATTTCAGCTTTTGGGAGAACCCTGGGAGAGCGCATTCTAAGATCAGCCTTTAGGCTCTTTAAGCAAAATTGAACTTCGTTATTTTTTTCTTTTTCGGAGGCGTAAGAAAGAGCGGTACTTTTAAGCGTTTCAAATAAACGTCCTTTCATTTGAATGGGATCGAAACTTAAATTGTTCCACCATTTTGATGTCCTTGGCCGTTTGAGAAAGGGTTGGCAGATCTAGGTATGAAAAAATTTCGAGTATCAACTCATCGGAAAGAATGCTAATGTCGCCTTGAGCTTCTTGTGCAGCCTCAGCTTGTGCGAGACGTTTTTGTCCACCATAGTCGCCATTAATCATAAAGACCCTTTATTAATTTTTTTGTGTAAATAGATTATTTTTAACAAAGAATCATTAATAATTAATTAAGAATGATAATAAGACAAATTAAGAAGTTAAGATCCCGGAACTATCGTGGTTTAACATAACCGGCATAGGTTTTTCCATTAAATAGCCTGGCAAGCAATGCAAAAAAGTTCCTGGAGATCTTTTTAAAAATCGCATGTTTTCCAAGATGTCTAATGAGGGATTTATGATACAAGAAGTCTTAAATAAGGGCTTGTTTAAAGACTAAAGTCTAAAATCTCAATTTCATTATCATTATGTCCTATGTATATTTCTTCATCCATGACAGTCAGAGAATTTATACCGGACAGTTTTAAACTTTCAAATTGGTTAATCTCTTTGCCCGATTCTGCATCCCAAACTTTAAGGGATAGGCCGGAAGAGGCACTAATAATTTTTCCGTTGAGTATTTGTATGTCAACAACACGTTCTGTATGACCTTTAAGCTTGTAAAGAGAGGTTCCCGGCTCAAAAATATCCCAAACGAAAATCTCGCCTCCATAAGACCCGCTGTATATTTTTTTATCTACTTTTAAAAAGCAAGAGACTCCTTTTTCATGGCCTTGCCATTTCGTAATTTCTTTTCCCGATAAAAAATCTACGACGCTAATCTCCCCAGAATAAGATCCAATCCAAATTGTATCTTCAAAAACTTGAATGCAAGAGATATTCTTAAGTGTGTTCTCAAGTTTTTTGATTTCATTTCCGGTATCGATATCCCAAATTTTAATGCTTCCATCATAGGATCCGCTGTAGACACTATTATCGTAAACTTTTAGGCATGACACAGCTTGCTCATGACCTTCTAATGTTAACAAAACGTTGCCTGAATCTATATCCCAAATATTAATTGTCTTGTCTAAAGAGCCCGTTACGATTTTATTGCCCTTTATTTGAAGGCACGTGATGCAATCTGAATGACGTCCATTGAATTCATTTAGCTTTACTCCTGACTTTTTATCCCAAACGAAAATCGAAGCACCCATCGCTAGGCTATAAATTTTGCTATCGGTTAATTGAAAAAACCAAATCGCGAACGGGCCTTTTTTATCATTTTGCAAGCATAAAATGTTTGCGCTAGGTTTAAACGATTTTGACCGAATTTTTTGATCCAATTCAAGACATTTTAATAAATAAGGCAACTCATCTATTCTGCTTCTCTTATGTAAAGATGCATTCGCCTTTTCATTTTTTTTTAACCACTCATTAAGACAAAGTTCCGCAAACCCCTTCATGGTTTTAAAAAAACATTGCCTTATCAATGAAGAATCAAAGCTTAAACGCTTCCATCTTTTACATGTTAGACGGACTTTGCAAAGTGTTATATAATCCAGAGAAGAAAATAGAAGGTGCAGGAGTTCTTCAGAAAGGCATGAGGTGATAGATTCGGATTCTCCCTCTTCTTCTGAAAGCACATCGTGTATAAAAGTAGGTGAAGCACTCATAACTTTAAAAGACATATCCTATCCTCAATAAAAAAAAAGTAGCATAAACTAAGGGATAGGTTCTTGCCAATTAAAGTCCCAGACTCGAAGGGTTTGATCAAGAGAACCGCTTATGATTGTGCCATTTTCAGCTTTTAAATAGATGATTTGTGAGGTATGTCCCATTAGTTCATTTATCATTAAGCCCGAGGCTTTGCCCCAAATTTTGATGTTATTATCCAAAGAACCGCTAATGATCTTATCGTTAAAAACCGCAAGCGAAGAGATAGATCTTTTATGCCCCACTAGTTTGTGAAGAGGAGATCCTGATTCCCTATCCCAAATGCGAATCGTTTGATCCCTTGAGCCGCTATAGATTGCATCCCGCTCGACTTGGAGGCAAGTAATCATGCTCGTATGGCCTTTTAGCTCTTTAATTAACAACCCCGTTTCAGCATCCCAAACTCTTAAAGTATCATCCAGACAACCGCTGTAGATTTTATTCTCAAAAACTTTTAGACAACTTATAAGGGTGTGCTGATTTATTCGCTTTAGCTCCTTTCCTGTCGCCCTATCCCAAATGCGAATCGTTTGATCCCAAGAAGCGCTGTAAATTTTATCCCCTTCAATTTCAAGTGCGGAGACTTGATAACGATGCCCTTCTAATCTCATAATTTCTTCGCCGGAATCCTCATTGAGAACATAAATGCCGCCGCCTAATGATCCGCAAAAGATGTTTTGATCTAAAGTTTGTATGCAAAGTCCTTCGATAGGAACATTCTCAAACGTATGATGACTTAAAACTTTCAATTGATTATCGCAAATGTATATAGCTTTATCGCTTGATGCAAAATAGATTTTTTGATCTTTGATATTCATAGCATTCATTTTTGCCGGGAATGGGAAAACTTTTCCGCTTGGTAAACACTTCTCTGATCCCATTCTCAAATCAGATATAAGATTTTTTAGAAAAAATGCAGATTCATCAATTCTAGCCCTCTTAGCTTTTGTTAAATCCTCTAAACAGCTCTCTGAATAAACATTAGCGGTATCTTTTAACGTTTTAAAAAAAATACCCCTTAAAAGCAACGCATCGGAAGAGAGGCGTCTCCATCTTCTTGAGACAGGTTTTGCAAGACTGCAAACGGATAAAAAATCTAAATGGCTCAGAATAGTGAGAAGAAGTTCGTCAGGAAGAAAAGCCGTTGGATCCAAGTTTGAGGAAGATGCTGAATCTTGCATTGGAGAACAAAAGAGCTTTTCACTCACACTATTTTCAAACATAAAACTCATCACTTAAGCTTAAGAGTGAAGGATTATAAGTCTAAAAAATAGAAATAACAACTTATTTGAAAATTTTGAAATCAAGCTTGCTAACAAATGAAAGCCACAAAATGCTATAGCATGCTTAGAAAATGCTCTTTTGAAAAAAAAGATCTACTTAATAGAAGTTACTTTAAATTAAAGCCTATTAAAATTTGGATAAGAGAAACGCATTAAAAGAGCTATTTAATTATCCTAGTCTTCGTAAAACGGGCTTCAAGAACTTGTGCCATTCAAGATCATCTTCCTCAAAATATTCTAAATAAATTCCCAAACCCAAAGAATCCCATCGTTATATTCTGCATAAATTTTTCCTCTGTAGATATGAATAGAAACAAAAAATTCAGAGCCCGGCCTACGGCCGTCCAATCTTTTAAGCATCTCCCCTGATTCTGCATCCCAAATCCTTATGGTTTTATCGCGAGAAGCGCTAATGATTTTACCATCAAGAACTTGCAAATAAATAACATTGGACTCATGCCCTTCCAGTTCTTTGATCTGGTTTCCCGATTTTGATTCCCAAATTCTAATTTTGCCGTCGCAACAACCAATATAAATTTTGCCATTCAATATCCGGATGGATGAAATTCCATTTTTTGGCCCCACTAATTTTTTTAATAATTCTCCGGATTCACTATTCCAGATGTGAATTACATGAGTAGAGGTGAAGCTATAGATAATGCCATCTGCAACTTCAAGACATTTAATATAATTAAGGTGTCCTTCCAATTCCTGTAAAACTTTACCCGACTCCATATCCCAAATTAAAATTTTGTTGTCGTAGCCGCCGCTATATGCTTTTCCATTAGCAACCTGCAAACAGGACACACTATTTTTGTGGCCTTCTAACACCTTAACTGCACTTCCCGATTCTTTATCCCAAACACGAATAGTATTATCCCAGGAGCCGCTGTAGATATATTTTAGATCTACTTGTAGGCAGGATACCCTATTATTATGACCTTCAAGTCTCATGATCCTCTTTCCGGAATCCCTATCCCAAACCTGAATGGTGTTATCATGTGCGCTGCTATAAATTAGATCTTCTCTGATTTTCATGCATTCAATAGCCCAAGAACTTGGTTGGAATTCCTCTAAATTAAGAACCGCCCATGTTGGTTGAAACTTTTTAGAACGCATGTAAAGATCGCCTCTTATTTCATAAAAAAAATATTCCGTATCATCTATTTTACTTCTCTTGCTTGTAGATGATCTTGCAAGGGCGTTTCTTTCCAAGCATTCTTGCTCGTGAGTTTTAGCGGAATCTTCCAAGCTTCTAAAAAAGCAGAGTTTTAAAAGAGCCTTATCATAGCTTAATCTTTTCCAACGTCTACATGTAAGGCCTGTTTTTAAGTGAAGTGATAAAAAATCGAGGTAGGATAGAATGTTTAGAACAATTTCATCCGGAAGATTAGCGGTTGCCGTTTCACCACATTCCGATAATTCTCTTAAATCTTCTATTTCGGAAAAAGGTGCAAAATGTCTTTCAGTTTTATTAACAGAACTTAACATAAAAAATTATTCCAATCCTTCTGATTCAAGGAGCATTAAAATCCCAAATTAAAATCTTATTATCGTTAAAACCTGCATAGATCCTTCCTTCTATAATTTGGAGTGAAATAAGAAAGAAAAATTCGACACTTACTTTTAATACTTTTATTTCCTCTCCTGTTTCTTCATCCCAAATTCTTATGGTTCTATCTTTAGAGCCGCTAATAATTTTCCCATTATAAAGATTTAAAAAGCTCACATGATTATTATGCCCATTTAAGAGTGTAAGCCTATTTCCTAAATTTTTATCTAAAACACTTAAAAAACCGTTTTTATAACCGACGATGATTTTATTTGACGTAGCAAGAATACTAGAAGCGCTTACATCAAAATCTTTAAATATTTTAGGCTCTACCTCTGATTCAGAGTCAAAAATTCCTATAGTTCCATCATGAAATCCAACGTACACCTTTTTATCAAAAACTTGCATGCAGGTGATGCTGCAGTTATTTTCAAATTTCTTAAGTTCGATTCCAGACTCTAAATCCCAAACTCGAAGAGTGCCATCGTAGGACCCACTATAAATTTTTTCGCACTCTACTTGAAGGCAGCTCGGAGAACCTGTTTGCTCGATTAGTTGTTTTAGTTCTTTTCCGGACTTTCTATCCCAAATTCTTAAAGTCTCATCAAAAGAACCGCTGATAATTTTTTCATCCGTTGCTTTTATTACGCTCACACCACAAAGATGGCCGCACAATTTTTGCTTTAATTTACCTGAACTAATTTCCCAAATTCGTATGGATTTACCGGCAGATCCAGTTAGTATTTCATCCCCTTCAATACACATGGATATCATACCAAAGACGTCTGCGTCTTCAGAGTGCAATTTTAAAACTTGAGGGCATGGAATGAACTGAGGGGCTTTAAGCCTAAAATCCGCTTTTAGAATCTTTATAAAAAAATCAGTGTCATCGATTTTTGCTCTTTTATTGTGAGTTAGTCTTGAAGCTTCTTTTCTTTTTTGAACTTCTTCTAAATAGCTATGAGCTGAATCATTTAATGCGGTAAAAAAACAATTTTTTATAACATCCCGATCCATACTTAATTCACGCCATCTTCTGCAAACTGATTTTGCGGCCTTGCAAAGCGTTAGAAAGTCAAGATGAATCAAAATAAATTGAAGAAGTTCATCGGGAAGAAGCGCTGTTAGGGTTCCGGTGAATTCTTCTTCCAAAAGAGGTAGAGCGGGAGGCCTGAAGGCTTCGGAAATTTTATTTTCACCCATATGAACTACTTGATTAAAACGAGAAGAATTTGAAAGTGCTCGACCAACATAAATCTATCCTTAATGACCATAGAAAAAGCCAATTTTTTTTTAAAAACATACGATTATAAGCATACTCCGAGATAGCAACAAAGTGTAATTTAGAAATTTATCGAGTTGGGGGGGGGGTTTAAAACCTGGATTCTGACCTTATCTATGGGTCGAAAAGTATCCAAGCTTCCATAAGAAGTGGAAAGGATGGCAATTATCGCCTATCAGATAAAGGCTTAGGAAGAACATTTATCACGGGTTTAAGGATAGCCCGACAGGTATAGCCGGGCTAGAAAGATTTTACGCAAGTGTAATTTCTTTATTTAAATAGACATCCTGAATCGCATTAAACAGTTTAACACCTTCCTTAAATGGCTTTTGGAAGGTTTTTCTGCCGCTGATTATACCGATACCTCCGGCCCTTTTATTAATGACAGCTGTTTTCACAGCATCTTCCAAGTCATTTTTACCGGCTTCTCCGCCGGAATTTATTAGGCCTACTCTTGAGCTGTTAATAACCTGATAGCGGCAATAGTCGATCGGGTTATCGTCAATATCGCAAAGATCCGAATACATTTTCTCAGACCACTTGCCATAACCTTTGTTATGTTGATTCATCGCTTTATAGCCTCCGTTTAGAGTGGGCAGCTTTTGCTTTACGATATCGGCACCAAGGGTCATTCCAAGGTAATTTGCTTGTGCCGTCAAATCAGCGCTTGTATGATAGTCAACCCCATCGAACTTAAAGGCTGGGTTTCTTAAGTAACACCAGAGGATAGTTGCCATGCCAAGATCGTGAGCCTGAGCAAACGCTTGACTGATTTCTTGAATTTGTCGATGGCTTTCAAGAGACCCGAAGTACACGGTGGCACCGACTGCAATAGCGCCCATATCATAGGCTTGTTTTACACTTGCAAAAAGGATTTGATCATAGCTATTAGGATAGGAAAGAAGCTCATTATGATTAATCTTCAATACGTATGGAATCTTATGGGCATACTTTCTTGCCGTTAACCCTAGAACTCCAAGAGTTGAAGCCACGGCGTTGCATCCGCCTTCTATGGCCAGCCTAATGATATTTTCAGGGTCGAAATACTCGGGATTTGGAACAAAAGTGGCTCCTGCCGAATGTTCAACCCCTTGATCCACAGGAAGGATGGAGAGATAGCCGGTTTCCGCAAGTCTTCCATGATTAAATAGGGCTTCAAGACTTCTAAGCACCCGATTAGGCCGATCGCTTTCTTTAAAAATGCGATCCACCCAATCTTTTCCGGGCTTTATAATTCTATCTTTCGGAATCTTTGTACATGTGTAGTCCAAAAGTTCCGATGCCTCATTTCCTAAAATAGAAATGATATCTTCATAGGTAAAGGATGACTTTTTTTCGTTTAATAGAACCATAAAACCTCGAGCTCAAAAATTGCAAAACTGGATTTATTTTTGTTGAAAGCCTTTTTTTTTGCCAGTACGGTTTCTAAGAGCGATTATATTAAATAAATTTATTTATATATAAATTAATTTCTAATCTTGACATTTTGCTTATTTTAAGGTACTCTAGCAGGAATTTCTTTAAACTAAAAAATAAGTTTTTAGCTTAAAAATAAAATTATTTCTTTACACGTCGCAAATTAAAATTTGTTTTCAAAACTTTATAGTGTTTTTTCATGAATATTCAATTAATCATCGCCTTTTTTGCCTATTTTTTTGTTCTCCTTCTCATCGGCCTTGCGAGCCTAAGAAGACAAAAATCGGCTGATGACTACATCATTGGAAATCGCTCTTTAAGTTATTGGATGACTGCATTCTCAGCTCACGCAAGTGATATGAGCGCCTGGCTTTTTATGGCTTTTCCGGCCGCAATTTACACCTTTGGCCTATCTCAACTTTGGATCGCTATCGGTCTATTGATAGGCATGTTCCTAAATTGGCAATTTGTCGCAGAAAAATTAAGAAGAAACACAGAAACTTACGAAAGCAACACTCTTTCGACTTTTCTTGAACGCCGTTTTAATGATAAAAGCGGTGTCATCCGAGTATTAACTGCCTGCATGATTTTATTTTTCCTAACTTGCTATCTGTCCGCCGGCCTTATCGCCATGGGAAGCTTGCTTGAATCTCTTTTTGGTATAAACTACTACCTCTCTCTTGCGATTGCCATGTTTGTTGCAGCCTCTTATACAACTATCGGCGGTTACTACACCATCGCAAGAGTAGATCAGTTTCAAGCGCTCTTTTTACTCTTAATGATTATCTTAGTTCCGGCAACCGCCTATTTCAGCATGCCGAATGCCCTTGAAACTATTGTTTCACAAGCTAAAATTAAAGAAGCTTCCCTTAGCCTTTTTTCTGATTTCTCTTTCCAATCGTTTAGATCCACTCTTTTTTTGATTTTAGGCTGGGGGCTTGGGTACTTCGGACAGCCTCATATCATTACAAAATTTATGGGAATTAAGAGTCCGGATGAGATTAAAAAAGCGAAATATGTGGGAATGACCTGGCAGATTTTAGCTCTTTCAGCCGCAGCTTTTGTAGGTTTTGTGGGCATTGGATTCTTCAGCGAAAATCCTTTAAAAAATGGGGAACTGGTTTTTATCGAGATGGTGAAGACGCTTTTTAACCCGCTTTTCGGCGGTTTCATTTTATGCGGATTAATTGCTGCAAATATTTCAACTATGGATTCTCAAATTTTAGTTTGCGGTTCAGTGATCAGCGAGGATTTTTGGAGATGTCTCTTTAAGAAACACGCTAGCGACAAAGAACTTCTCTTGATTTCAAGAGTTGGGGTATTATTGACCTCCCTTGTTTCTCTTTTAATCGCTTTTTACAAGAGCTCCACCGTGCTTGAAGCGGTTTTATATGCCTGGTCCGGTCTTGGCGCAGCTTTTGGCCCGACGATTATCATGTCTCTCTATGACAAAAAAGCTAATAGAAACGGCGCCATTGCGGGTATTTTTGTCGGCGGTTTTATTGCGGCTTTTTGGGATATTCTTAACCCTCACCTTGCAAGCTACCCGATCCCTGCCATGATTCCCGGATTTTTCTTGGGACTTTTGACAGTTTATAGTGTTTCAAGATTAGCACCGGAAAGAGCCGCTGTTGACACTTTAAGTTTTTAGGGAAGGAAAGAGGATAGCCTGAGTAAGCTACCCCCTCTTGGAACTTAGGCTCGATGCTTTTCAATGTAGTTGATTGCATCGCCAACTGTTTTAAGCTTTTCAGCAGCTTCTTGCGGAATTTCGCATCCGAATCTTTCTTCCAGTGTCATGATAAGTTCTGTCAAATCAAGGGAATCTGCATTCAAATCTTCCACAAATGACTTTTCACGAGTAATTTCTTCTTTATCAACGCCAAGCTGCTCGACAATGATTTCAATCACTTCTTGTTCAGTTGTTGCCATATTACTTTACCTCTTTGTTTGGAAAAAATTTGTATCCGAATTTGATCGGATGAATTATTGAAACCTAAAGGGTCATTCCCCCATCCACTATAAACACTTGGCCTGTTATGTAATTTGAAAGATCAGAGGCCAAGAAAAGAACCATATTCGCAATGTCTTCAGGCTTTCCCATTCGATTTAAAGGAATATCGTCCATAACACTTTTCCTTTTCTCTTCAGGCAAGCTTTGGGTCATCTCCGTTTCAATATAACCCGGAGCGACGCAATTCGCCATGATATTTCGGGAAGCCAATTCCTTAGCTAGAGATTTAGTAAAGCCTATCATGGCAGCTTTTGAAGCAGCATAATTAGTTTGTCCGGGATTTCCGCTAACTCCAACTACAGAGCTAATATTTATAATTTTCCCATACCTTGACTTCATCATGGAACGAATAAGCGCTTGGCAAAGATTGTAGCAGGACTTCATATTTATATCCATGACGAGGTCCCAATCTTCTTCAGGCATCCTAAGCAAGAGCTGATCTTTTGTAATGCCGGCATTATTAACTAATATTTCAATTGAGCCTGCCAACTCAAACGCTTTTTTAACCGCTTCCTCAACTTCCGCTTTCTTTGAGACATCGACTTGAAAAAAATAAGCTTTAGCACCTAATTTCGAAGCCTCTTCAAATTCTTTTTTGGCGTGCTCGCCCTTCTCCTTATTGGTTCCAAAGAAGATAACATTGGCACCCTGATCAATAAATGCTCTTGAAATGGCTTTGCCGATCCCGGACCCACCTCCTGTCACAAGCGCTGTCTTTCCTTTTAAATTCCACATACTGATGATCCAAAAAAATTATTGATATTCGGCAAGAAGTTCCAAATCAGATAGTCTCTCTATGGAAAGCGTGGGGCTTAAAACTCCAATTCGTTTATTGAATCCGGCTAAAGTTTTGCCGGGTCCAATTTCAACAAAAAGATCTACCTGATTATCCCTCATGGTCTCAATAGACTGTTCCCAAAGCACAGAGGAGGTCACCTGTTTTATAAGGTTTGATTTAATCTCTTCAGGGCTCTTTGCGATAGCGCCTGTCACATTCATGACAAGTTCGCTTAACCCTTTTCGAAGCTGCAAAGCTTTAATATGCGGCTCGAGCCTATCTTCTGCAGACTTCATTAGAACGCTATGAAAAGCTCCGTGAACGCTTAAAGGTAAAATTCGTTTAGCCCCTTTTTGTTTAGCTAAATTCGAAACTTCTTCAACCCCGTCTAAAGTTCCGGAAATTACGATTTGGCCTGGGCAATTAAAATTGGCAAGGGAAACGCGTTTTTTTCTTCCAACCTCTTGAACGATACTTATAAGAATCGAGGGTTCTATGCCAAGAACGACTGCCATCGTGCCCTTTTCTTCCTCGCAAGCGTCATTCATATACCGTCCCCGTCTTTGAACGAGAGTGAGGGTTTCTTCAAAAGAAGAAAAGCTGCCTGCGTAAAGGGCGGTGTATTCCCCTAGACTTAAACCGGCTGTAAAAGCAGGGTCGAAATCTGGGAAAAGAAATTTTAAGGCCCTAAGAATGGCTGCACTCGCTATAAATATACCTGTTTGGCTATTTCTTGTTTGGACAAGGATATTTTCAGGCCCCCTTAAAATAATATCTGATATTTTTCGTCCCAAAATGTCGTCTGCTTCCTCAAAAGTTTCCCTTGAAACAGCATAATGTTCAAAAAAATCTTTAGCCATTCCGGGATATTGAGCGCCTTGGCCGGGAAATATAAAAGCAATTTTTTTTGCGCGTACCATGATACCTAAAAAGTTAAATTTTTTTTAAGATGATTGAGCCGAATGAAAGACCGGAGCCGATCCCTGTCAAAGCGATAAGATCTCCCCTTTCTAAAGGGTGTATAGACAAAAGATCATCTAAGGCAAGGCCAATACTTGCAGCTGAAGTGTTTCCATGCTTATCTACTGTTTTCCAAACTTTCTCATCAGAAAGCCCGAACTGTTTTGCAAGAGCATCGATAATTCGAATATTAGCTTGGTGAGGGATGAAATAAGTTATATCATCTAGCTTAACTTTCGCCAGGCTTAAGCAAGTCTCTAAAGAGGAGCCCATTTTTCTTATCGCTTGTTTAAAAACTTCCGGGCCTTCCATAGATAAAAAATGCTTATCGGCAAGAACCGTTTCTTTTGTCGCAGGCTCCCTTGAGCCGCCGGCTGGAATTTTGATTAAGTGGCTTTGACTGCCATCAGATCCTAAAACAATTTGACCAATAGCCAGCCCCTCTCCCCCTTTTTCAATTAAAGCTGCGCTTGCGCCATCTCCAAAAAGAATGCAAGTGGCTCGGTCTTTATAATTTACAAGGCTCGACATTTTTTCTGCCGCGACAAAAAGAACTCTCTTTGCAAGATTTGCTTCAATATAGGCTTTAGCAGTGGATAGTCCATAAATATAGCCTGCGCAAGCCGCCCCGACATCCAAGCTTGCCGCATTAACCGCCCCTATTCCATGTTGAATAATGGAAGCTGTGCTTGGGGCGATGAAGTCAGGAGACATGGTGGCAACAATAATAAGGTCAATGTCTGAAGGAGCCAGGTTATTTTCATGAAGTAATTTTTTGCAGGCGGCAATCCCTAAATCAGAGGACGCTTGGCTGTTTTCGGCAATTCGCCTCTCTTTAATTCCTGTCCTTTGCTGGATCCAATCATCTGAGGTAGCAACCGTTTCTACAAGCTCATGATTGGTAAGGATTCTTTCAGGCAGGAAGGAACTAATGTATTTTATAGTCGCTTGCTGATTATTCACTCTAAAATAAAGCCTTATTTTTAGATTCTCCAAATCAAGAAGAGAACCCGTCAAGTTTTTAAAAACAAAAGAAAGTCTAACATAAGATTCTGAAAATGCAAAGCGGTTTCAAATCTTTAGTTCCTTCTAGAATTAAAAATTCTTGTATCCATTGCAACCACTTGAAAAGTTATTGCAAAAAGAAATATTTTAATAAAATTTTCATCGACGGCAGTCGGTAAAGTCGCTATACTCTTAATTTTTTATGCCGAGGTTTAATTTGTCTCTTAAATCATCCATTTATCCGGACGCCTTATTGGCCCTAATGGCGGAATTAAAAAAATTTCCCGGCGTCGGAAACAAAACTGCCGAGCGTTATGCAATTGATCTTTTAGATTGGAAAAAAGAGGAACTCGCTCTCTTTGCAAAACTTTTGCATACCCTTAAAGAAGAGGTCAAACTTTGCAAACGCTGCGGCTGTCTTGAAAGAAACGGATCTTGCCCTTATTGCGATTCTGAGAGAATAAATTCCGGGTTTCTTTGTGTGACAGCTTCTATTCGAGATGTGATTGCCATCGAATCTATTGGTATTTTTAAAGGTTGCTATCATGTGATTGGCGGGCTTCTCTCCCCGCTTCAAGGCAAAGGCCCGGACTCGCTTGGGATTAACTCTTTAAAATCAAGACTTGAAAATGAAAAAATCGACGAACTTGTCATAGCCTTTGATCCCACAATTGAGGGGGATGCGACAGCCCTTTTTCTAAAAAGGGAACTTTCATCATTAGTTCCTACAATTTCTAGATTAGCTCTTGGACTTCCCATGGGAAGCAGTTTAAATTATATTGACGGAGGGACCCTTTCCCAGGCCTTTTCAAGGCGTAATTCCTTTTAAGAAAAAAAGAAGGCTGAAGCTGCATAACTTCAAAAGTTAAAGTTAACTTTAGAAGCTTGCATAAATTGTAATGATTTCCCTATGATGAGGTGCCGTTTTTCGAATGATCGCATAAGAAACTTCAAAAGACAATTATGCCAAGTGGCAAAACGACCTAAAGCAAACGTACGTGATCTTAGAATGAAAAAGTCATAAGCCTGTAAAGGATATAAAATAATAATGAATTTCATTTCGATTCCGCGTTTATTGCAAAACCAGACCTAAGACAGAAAACTTTGAAATAGGAAGCTCATGAAGCTCTCGTCATTTCTTTTTTTATTCCTATCGCTTGTGGGATTTACTTTAACAAATTCTTTAGTTGCAGCTCCTGTTATTTATGAAAATCAGCTGATTGAACGGGTTGAAATTCAAATTGGAGGAGGCTTATTCTCTGAATACCAAGAGTCTCTTGCCAGAAGCCGCATGAAAACGAAAGAAGGCGCTTTGTTTTCACAAGCTGATTTTGATAAGGATCTAAAAGCTCTTTCACTAGATTTTGATCGCATCGAACCCATTATTTCTTCATGCGAAGACAGGCTATCAATAATTCTTCACCTATGGCCCAAACCCCGTATTCGTACTATCACAATACAAGGAAACTGCAAAGTCCGGGAATCTGATTTAAGAAAAGAATTAGCCATCTCTTGCGGCAGCATCTTTGATAGGCAAACCTTTAACAAAGCCTTCAATAAACTAAAACTTTTCTACATTCAGCAAGGCTATTACGAATCTGAGTTAAGCTATTCGGCAAGCTATATCGAATCTTGCAATGAAGTGGATGTGACAGTTTTTATCGAAGAAGGACGATCAGGAAGGGTAAGTGAAATTAAGTTTCATTGCTTTACCTCTGATGAAATTGATGAAGTCACTGATTTAATGATTACTAAAAGGCACAATCTATTCTCCTTTTTTACAGGAGAAGGCATTTTCCATGAGGAAGCGATCGAGCAAGATAAATTGGTAATCTTGAATTATTTGCAAAATAAAGGTTATGCCGATGCCGCAGTTGACATCAATGTCTTTGAACCTTCTTGCGGCGGACGGATTATCGTCGATATTACAGCAGATAAGGGACCAAGATACACTTTTGGAGAAGTTACTTTAGAAGGCAATACCCTCTTTTGCGATGAAGAAATTCTATCCCTTCTAGCTTTTAGAAAAGGCAGCACTTATTCTCCCGAAGCTTTACGCATCACCATGGAAAGATTGACAAATCTATATGGTAAAAAAGGGTATATAGACAACTACGTCAACTTTCTTACCAAGCTTGAAGAAGACTGCGAAGTATATTCAATCCACATCACAATAGATGAGGGTGAAAAGTATCGAGTGGGTCTTATAAAAGTTTTTGGAAACTGTTCGACGCAATCAAGCGTCATTCTCCATGAAACGCTGCTTGTTCCGGGTGAAATATTTAACCTCGAGAGACTTGCTAAAACAGAACAGCGTTTAAGGAATATCGGCTATTTTAAAAATGTGAACGTCTATGCCGTAAGAAGCGAGGATTTTGATTCTTGCTTGGGCGATAATTATAGGGATGTTCACATTGAAGTAGAAGAGATGTCCACTGGACACTTTGGAGCCTTCTTTGGTTTCAGTACCGTTGAGAATTTCTTTGGAGGTTTTAATCTCACGGAGCGCAATTTTAATTCAGGCGGCTTTTATAATTATAAATATGACGGGATGAGAGCTTTTAGAGGCGGTGGAGAATTTGTAAATTTCACTGCCATGTTCGGTATCAAAAGCACAAGTTATAAACTCTCTTATGTTAAACCTCACTTCATGGATACCAATTGGAGCGTGGGTTGCGATTTTGAAAAAAGCTATACCCGTTATATTTCTAACGACTATTCGATCCAAGCCGCAGGCTATAACCTCCATGCCTTTTATGATTTAAATGCTTTTATGCGTACCGGTTTTCACTATAGAATCCGAAAATCGGATGTCAATGTTCATGGATGTGTGCCCCCTTCTTTGCAAAAGCAAGCAGACCATGCCGGCTTAATTTCTGCTGTCGGCGGAACTCTTATTTATGATTCTACAGATAGCTCTCTTAGGCCAACTAATGGAACAAAATCGAGGCTTCTTGGGGAGTTTGCAGGCGTTGGAGGCGATGTTCAATTCTTAAATGTCGGCTATTTAAACACCTACTATTGGCAAGTAAACAAAAGAGGCGTTTTAAAAATCCGTTTTGATTTCCGATTTATCCAACCGGTCTTTGAATCAGACTTTGGACATGTGCCGCTCGACGAAAGAATCTTTTTAGGCGGCGACAACGAAATCCGTGGATACCGTCCCTTCCGCTTGGGTGAAAAGTACACTAATAAAGACGGCAAAGAATCAGATGACCCGGAGGGCGGTATTTCAATGCAGCTCTTCTCTTATGAATACCAGCACCGTATCTTCTCAAGATTGGATGCCTTTGTTTTCTGCGATGCAGGCTTTTTGTCCACAGACACCTGGACATTTGGTGTTCCATGGACTTCCGTAGGTTGCGGTATTCGTCTTCAAGTGTTTGAAAGCGGGCCTCCTTTAATGGTTGGCTTCGGCTATCCGATCAACCCAAGAGATGATACAGATATTAAACGATTCTTCTTCAATATCGGTGGTAAATTTTAAACTCGGATGCATTACAAGAGGGGCGTAAAACAATACGCCCTTTAAAAGTTTTTTAAAAAACGAAGCGCTCTAAGGGGCATTCTCTAACAGGAGTTTTATTATGAAAGATTGGAAAAAAAGTAAAAAAGCCTTTTTCACTTATCTAACGCTCGCTTTGCTTTGCATCGCTCCGTTTACTGCAAGTGCTGCAGAAAACCGCTCCCTTCAACGTGTCGGAGTTTTGAATTTTAAAGAATGTGTTGAAAAATCAAAGCTTGGCAAACAAGAACAATCCACATTCGAATCTCTAAAAAAACAAGCTGAACAGATCATGATCCAGCGTGAAAAAGACATTAGTGAAGTCGCAGCTAAATTAAATGACGCCGATTATTTAGAAAGCTTAAGCCGAGAAGCGGAAGCTGAATTAAGACATAAATATAAAACAATCAGCCAAGAAATTGCCCAGCAACAGCAGCAGCTTTATCAAACTTTGACTCAAGCAAACTATAAGATTTTACAAAAATTGACAGATGAAGCTAATAAAGCAGCAAAAGTTGTGGCTCAAAGAGAAAATTTAGATATGGTTTTTAATGATGAATCCACCTATTTTTTTGCTAATCGCTTGGACATCACAAACTTGATCATCAATGAAATGGATGCTTCTTTAAGCAACGAGCAGCCATAAATAAAAAGGAAAGGGCATCCCTCACCATGAAAGATGAATATCTTTTAGAAGACATTGCTGCATTGACAAAAGCCTCTCTTCATGGTGATCCAAAGCTTGTTATTAAAGGCATTTCTGATTTAGGAAGCGCCGAAGAGTCGGATGTCTCTTTCCTTGCAAATCCAAAATACGCAAAGCTTCTTTCCGCTTCAAAGGCCGGGGCGATTTTTGTTCCCCCGACTCTTGCTCCCATACCGAACATGAATTTTCTTGTTGTAGAAAACCCATCGAAAGCTTTTCAGGTGATTGCCGAGCTGATTATGAAAAATCGGCCCATGCAAAGCGGTTTTCAAGGCGTTCACAAAACTGCTGTCATTCATCCCGAGGCCAAAATCGGCGAACATGTCATTATTGGACCTAACGCTGTCATCGATGCCAAAGCCATTATTGGAGATCATTCTGAAATAGGTCCCGGTTGCTTTATAGGTGCAAGCTCAATTATTGGGCAAAACACTAAGTTACATGCTAATGTTACGGTTCGAGAAGGCTGCTTTATTGGCAATAGAGTGATTATACAGCCGGGGGCTGTGATTGGCTCTTGCGGGTTTGGGTATACCACCACACCTCAGGGGCATCATGAAAAATTGAATCAAATAGGTTCGGTTTTGATTGAAGATGACGTTGAAATAGGGGCCAATACGACAATTGATAGAGCTCGTTTTAAGTCCACACGGATTGGCAAAGGTTCAAAAATTGATAACCTTGTCATGATCGCTCATGGTGTAAAAATAGGTGAAAATAATTTACTTGTGGCTCAGTCCGGGATTGCAGGTTCTTCAGAAACCGGAAACAATGTCATTCTCGCCGGACAATCGGGGGTCGTTGGCCATGTAAGCTTAGGGGATGGCGTTATTATAGCCGCGCAAACAGGGGTTTCAAAATCCATTAAGGAAAAAGGTTCCTATAGCAGCGGTTTTCCGGCGATGCCTGTGCTTGACTTTAACAAAATGGCAGTTCACTTAAGACGGCTTGGCGACTATGTTGAAAAAATCAAGGATCATGAAAAAAGAATTCTTGATTTGGAAGAAACTATTTCTAATAATTAGTTTCTAACAAGCGTATCCAAGTAGCCTTGACCTTTGATATTTTCAACAGCTTGCTTTATCGCTTGAGCATCTTCCCTGTCTTTTTTATCATTCCAACCATAGCCTAGTTTGAATAGAAAAACTCCACCCGCTGCCAAGCCTAAAAGCAGCCCGGCGCCCATAAAAGGGTAAGATGCAAAAATAGCGCCAATAAGTGCAAAAGCTGCTGCTGCAACCAAGGCTGCTGTCAGCACTAACTTAAAAACGGCATTGGTTTTAATTCTTGAAAAAATGCTGTCTCGTTTTTCGGCAATCTTTTTTAAATTGTCAACGTAGGGTCCCGCTTGGCCTGTTAAATCTGTCGCTTCAACATAAGATAAATCAGACGAATATTTTTTATTATAAGCGATCTCTTGGCCGGTCTCATCTAAATGATTTAGGGCGCTGCCCACATGAAAAATTGCAAAACCTCCAAAAATCGCTGAGCATAACCCAACAAGAATGCGAAGCCCGCCGCTTGGTTTATCCTCATCTTCTTTTCTTCCGTATTGTCCCTCTCTATAATGATGAACATGATGGACCGTTTGGATGGCAGGGCTAAGTAAACCAAAGGGGGTGCCAAAATTGTAGTTATTGACATGAACATGACCCATACGGCGGCCGTCTTGATCAGCCCCATATTCCTTTGGCTCTAGAATCTGCTTTGCAAGCTTTGCAGAGGATTGAATGTAATTTTCAAAATGGGTTGAAAAATTTCGTTTTGGAAGAGGAGCCGGTTTAACTTCATAGCTTGCAAAAAGGGCAGGTTCGCCGTGAGTTGGGTTCATATATTGCATTTAGGGCTCCAAATTTTTGAATAGTTAATACTTTTTCTATTTTCCAAGTGATTCTATAGGGTTGAGATTAAAAAAAAGTTAAACTTATAATAAGAAATCATTAAGATTTATTTTTAATTAAAATCAGAAAAATAGTATTTTAAAAATAAAATATAGTTTAGCTTTGTTATGGTTCCCATAGAGATTTATTTACAAATAGCCCAATTTTGTAGTTTTTCAGAATTACTAAATGTTAGGCTTGTAAGAAAAAACTGGAACTGCCTGGCGGTTGGGTTTTATTTCGCTCAAATTGAAGAAGTTAGAAAAATCTGTTTACTCATCCAATCGCTAAAGGAAAGACTTGAACACATCAAAGAAATTTCAAAACTTGAACTCTCATTTGATGAGGGTGCCATTGCCCGATTTTTTAGGGTTCGGGTTTTAGAGCTTCCAATGGGGTCTCTATCCCAGCCTCCCTATCTAGAAAATTTTAAACGAAAGGTCTTAACACGCCTATTCGCCCGCAACCTTTTTCCTCATAAAATAAGGGTTATTGTAGAAAGGAAATTCAAGGAAGAATTGACTTTTTTAAAAAACAACCCTGTATTTCTTGAAAAACTAAGAGAAAAATTCATTAAAGAATACCCTCAGCTGACAAGAGACTACTCCTGTATTTTTGCTTTCATCTCAACTCAAATGGATGAAAAAGAAGCTCTAACCCATATAGAAAAAACAAACAGTGAGCTTGAGGCGCAAGGATTAAAAAAAGAATCTCTGATTGTTCGAAAATATGTTTTAAGAAGAGTTCTTTCTGAAGTCTTGCGAAAAAAAAATAAGCCTCTTAACAATAATTAGAAAAGAGGCTGTATTTTCTTAGGACATAAGAAGACAAACAGGGTTTTCCAAGTAAAACTTTACTGAATTTACAAACTCAGCTCCTAAAACCCCATCTACGACTCTATGATCAGCAGAAAGTGAAATACGCATGATTTTGCCCGGCTGAATCACCCCTTTCTTGACAATGGGGCGATCTAAAATGCCGCTTACCGCTAAAATTGCTGATTGAGGCGGATTGATAATCGCCTGAAACTCTGAAACCCCATACATGCCAAGATTTGAGACAGTAAATGAGCCTCCCTTATACTCAGCTTCTTCTAGTTTCTGCGCGCGAGCTCGTTTTGCAAGATCGTGAATTTCGGCCGAAATTTGACGCAAATTCTTATAGTCGGCAAATCGAATGATGGGTGTTATTAAGCCGCCGGGTGTGCTTACTGCTACTGATATATCAATTGTTTTATATTGAATAATGGAATTCGTGACATTATTAAAACCTGTATTCACAGCAGGGTGCTTTTTCAAAGCTAAGGCCACAGCCTTAACGACACAGTCATTTAAAGAAACAGTCATGTCTACTTCTCTAAGCTGCTCTCTAAAGTCCACAAGCCTATCTGAAACCACTTCCTGCTGGACATAGAAATGCGGAATAAACGTTTTAGCTTCTTGAAGCCTTCTACCAATGGTTTTTCTCATCGGAGTTAGGGGAAGCTCTTCGTAAGAGCCAGGAGGAATGTCCGGAAGTTCTTTTGGCTCTAAACTAAATTCGCTTTTTTTAGAAGCTAAGTTAAGATCCTTTTGAACAATTCTGCCTCCGGGCCCGGTTCCTTTAACCGTTGCTAAATCAAGATTTTTTTCCTCTGCCACTTTTTTTGCAAGAGGGGATGCTTTAATTCTGCCTTCTCGTCTTGCTTCTGAAGGACTTGCTTTTTCTAAGGGAGGAACAGGTTCAAAACGAGGCTGATTGAAAGACACCTCGGATCGCTTGGGTTCTTTCTCTTTTGCAGCTTCAGGCTCTCCGCTTGATTCTTGAAGCTCTTTTTCTTTTTGAGCTGGCTTTTTTCCCTCAGGAACATAGCCTTCTATGCTTTCATCCTTTTTTTCTGTAAAGATAGCAATAGGTTCATTGACAGCGGCTTCTTGTCCTTCTTGAATAAGTATTTTTCTTAAAAAACCGGGGTCGAGAGCATTATATTCAACCGTTGCTTTGTCGGTTGCAACCTCCATCAATAAATCCCCCTCTTCGACAAAATCGCCTTCATTTTTATGCCATTTGGCAATAGTTCCTTCATCCATAGTGGGCGATAATTTAGGAAGCTTAAATGTGAAGGGCATGGGAAGTCCTTTTTCGATTTAGGGGTTCTGTCCTACAACTTGGCGAATTGCGGATATAATACGAGAAACATTTGGCAAAGTATTTTTCTCTAGTTCTTTGGAATAAGGCATCGGGGTATCTTTTTGACAGACACGCTTTATAGGAGCATCCAGATAGTCAAATCCCATTTCCATGATTTGGAAAGCGACCTCTGAGGCAATGCCTGAAAAATAATGCCCTTCTTCAACAATAACGGCCCGATTGGTTTTTCTGATGGAGCCAAGGATTGTGGATATATCAAGCGGTCTTATGGTTCTTAAATCAATTAACTCAACTTTAATTCCGCTTTTGGCAAGTTCCCTAACGGCCTCTTTACAAAATTGCATCATGTGGCTATGGGAAATGAGGGTCGCATCAGTGCCAACCGTGTCAATCCTTGCTTTGCCAAAGGGTATGAGATACTCCCCTTCCGGAACTTCCCCTTTAATTCCATAATCTAGCTCTGACTCTAAAAATAGAACCGGATTGTCATCACGGATAGCTGTTTTTAAAAGACCTTTTGCATCGTAAGCATTGCTTGGAGCCGCTATTTTCAAGCCCGGAAGATTTCCATAGATGGCTTCAACGCAGTGGGAGTGTTGGCTTGACACTTGGGCTGCGGCCCCATTCGGCCCCCTAAAAACAATGGGAACTGAATAACGATTGCCTGACATATAATACATTTTGGCAGCATTTGAAATAATTTGATCGGCAGCAACAAAAGAAAAGTTAAAGCTCATGAATTCAACAATAGGTCGAAGCCCCGTCATGGCAGCGCCTATGCCAAGGCCTGCAAAGCCAAGCTCCGAGATAGGGGTGTCTATGATTCTTTTAGGACCCCATTTTTCTAGCAGCCCTTTTGTAACTTTGTAAGCTCCATTATATTCAGCGACTTCTTCTCCCATTACAAATACTTTGGAATCACGCTCCATTTCTTCATCGATTGCTTGTCGAATCGCTTCTCTCATTTCTATAAGAGCCATAGAACCCGCCTAATTTTCCTTAAAAACATCTTCTTCAAGAGTTATTGGACTTGGCCAAGGACTCTCTTCTGCATATTTCATAGCAGATTTCGCAATCTCTTTAGCCTCATGATCTAATTCTTTATAATGGTCTTCTGTCAGGATCCCATTTTCTTCAAGAAGGTCTCTAAACATCAAAATCGGGTCTCTTTCCATGCAGACTTTAAGATCCTCTTTGGATCGGTATAAGCCGGGATCTGAGATGGAATGGCCTCGAAATCTCTCTGTGATGACTTCAATAAGAACAGGCTTGGATGTTTTTAAAACATTTTGATAAATCGTAGAAAATGCCTCGTAGCACTCAAAAAAATCCATGCCGTTTAGTGTAAAGCCTTCCATCCCGAAACTTGCGGCTTTATCTTCAGCTAAACGAGGGACCGAGATGGCTCTTGAAATATGAGTGCCCATGCCCCAAATATTATTCTCGATAACAAAAATACAAGGCAGCTTCCAAAGAGAGGCTAAATTTAGGGATTCGTGGAAAGAACCTTGAGCTACAGCGCCGTCTCCTAAAAAGCAGATGGAGGCTTCTTTTTTTTCTTCATATTTGATAGTAAATCCGGCGCCTGTTGCAATAGGTATTTGCCCTCCGACTATTCCAAAGCCGCCGAGCAGCCTATCGGTATAAAGGTGCATCGAACCGCCGCGGCCTTTGGCATTACCATTCGCTCGGCCATAAAGTTCGGCCATGATTTCATCGGGGGTTGCTCCAAGTAGAAGGGCTAGCGCATGGCAGCGATAGGAGGTAGCCCACCAATTTTCTTTTCCCATGGCGGCAACAGCTGCTGTCTGTATGGCTTCCTGGCCCATGTAAGAGTGAAAAAAACCGCCGATAAACCCTTGCTGATAAGCGGATTCTGCTCTAATTTCAAAATTCCTGATGAGAAGCATCTTCTTTAAAGAATCAATAAGACGATCTTTCCCAAGACTTTGCATCAATTTCTTTTGAAGCTCAGAATCCATTTTATATCGTTCTTTCGATGAGCGAGGTTCCATTCTTTAAGTCCCTTCAATCTCTAAAAATTTAAAATGAGTGGAAAAAATATCATCTTTTGGAAAACACTAAAAAACAAGGAAAAACTCTTCGATTCTCCCCCAGGAGAAGAAAAAAAGCTCTTCTTTAGAATTTTGCATCATATAGGTTAGCCCTAAAAAATGCAAAATTCTTAAAATTCCCTACGAAAGAATGAAATTAGACCGCTACTTCAGCAGTTGCTTCAGAAGGTGTTGCCATAACAATGCCTTGTTTAAGAACATCTTTTTCAACAAGCGCTGTCACACAAGAATCAGACCAAACATTAATCGCGCTCTCCAGCATATCAATCAAGCTATAGAAAGGAAGGATTGCACCTAAAAGATAAAGAGGTACATTCATAGAAGCTAAAATAGCGCCTGAAAGAAAATAGCAGCCCATAGGGACTCCGGCGTTGCCAATCGCAGCAATAGTTGCAACAAACGCCCATCCTAACATTTCTAGCATGCTGTACTGAACACCGCTGCTCATAGAAACAAAAAGAACTGTGGATAAAATAAAAGCGGCGCATCCATTCATGTTAATGGTTGTGCATAAGGGCAAGCTAAAGGAAGCGATTTTCCTTGGAATCCGAAGCCTGACTTCCGCGCAATTACAAGCTAAGGGAAGGGCTGCGCTTGAAGACTTGCTAAAGAAGGCAAGCGAGAGAGCCGGCATCATCGCTTTGGCAGTCCTAATAGGAGAAATCCCTTTAGCTTTTAAAATTAAAGGCAAAACAATAAAAGCCTGAAATAAGTTAGCTGAGATGACAACCGTCAAATAAAGCCCGAGGGATGCAACTTCAAGGCCTAGATTAAGATCCCTAAAGAAAAGCACAAGAAAAGCCCAAATCGCTATAGGCATTCCCTTTACGACCCACTGAGTAATTTTCATGACAGCCGCAAAGCAGCTTTTAAAGAAAAGGCTTAAGGTTTTTTTATTTTCATCTGGGAGTGTCAGAATTGCAAGGCTTAATAGTAAAGCTAAAATCAGAACGCCAATAACATTGTTTTCTAAAAAAGGCTGGACTGCATTTGATGGAATCACTTTTAAAAGATAGGCAAAGTAGCTGGTGCTTTCAAGATGAGGGTCCGCATTGCCTTGAAGAGGGGTCGTTAAAACGGGATTGATGAGAATGAATAAACCAAGGGCTGAAAGGGCTGCAATTAGTGTTGTCAATATCGTATATTTAGAAACAAGCCGCCCCATTACTTTTAACTCTTCCACATTTTCCATGCTGGAAGCCGTAGAGACTAAAGAGAGGAAAATGATGGGAAGACTCACTAACTTTAAGAGACTTATAAAAATATGCGAAACAGACTCGGCCCCTGAAATCAAAGTGGGATTTTGAAAATATCCCGAAAGAACCCCGGCAATAACCGCTATTGTAAATAAAACGTTTTGTGAAAAATAAGAAAATAAACGCATGACACCTGAAATCAAAAAATATTTATCTAATTTAAGCAAAAAAAGACTTTTAGGTCAATCAAATCGCCTTAACTTAAGCCTTCATTTTTAAGAGTATCGCTTTTATTGCTAAACTTGCTGACTCGGCAGTGATCTGATTTTCAGCCTTAACTTGCAAGCACTGATGAATCACCTTCCAAAGCTCTACGATAGATGGATTTTCCTCCAAACGCATAAAAAAAGCGATCTCATCATCGATCTCTACTTGAATTTCTTGGTCTACCTCATTCTTATCAACTTTATCCGCTAATCCTTTTTTAACTTTTTCAAAAATTGAATTTACAGAATTTAAGGGAATATCCCTTTTATTTGGCGAAATTAAGGTAGCAAAAGACAAAGCAAGACCCCAGACATCGCTGCCTCTAATAGTTTCATAGATTTCTTTATCTGAATATTTTACGGATTCAATTTCATAGTAATACCGCTCATGGGCAGGTGACCTCCAGGGAGTCGTACCCCCTATCAATTCCAGGCAGTTTGAGGTTCCAAAATCACTTAAGACAAACTTGACTTTTCCAGCTTTTGTCTTTTTAAATAGGATGTTAAAAGGGTGGATGTCTCCGTGAAAATTGGGGAGTTCCCCTTTCTCGTTGTCTATAAAACGATTTGAATGAAAGATTCTTAAGGTCTCAAATAATTGAAAGGCGATCTTCAGCAACTCTTTTGGTTTACCGATTGGATTTGAAAGAACAAAAGTTCCTAATGACCCGCTATAGTGTGTTGTTACCAATAGGTTTCCCTCTGTATTACCCAAGGGAATAACTGCTTTTAAGGATTCTACCGTTTTTTCTTTCTTTAGCGAGGTCATGATTTCAACTTCTCTATCCGATACCGCTTTTTTCATGACCCTTATTTTTTCTCTGCTCAAATCGTACCCTTTGAAAATATCCCTTTCAGCTCCATGCGCTATTATATTTTCAGTAGAAAAAAGATAAGCTTTACTTATTGAGGATGAACGGTCGAAAAGAACCGAAAAATTCGGGCTTATAGATAAGATTCGATGGTCTAATGAGCCCGATCTTAAAAGAGAAAGCTTTACGTTATCCCATAAAGATCTTGGCACCTTCATCTTGATTAGATTTCTTTCAAGCGCTGAGCGGTCAGATCTTAAAAGTTTCATTCGAATTCTACTTTCAGAATTTTTTTTAGTTTCTAAATCTAATTCTAGGGAAGACGGAGTTTCCTTAAATCCATTTCTTTGGAAAAAAATAAGAGCGCTTTCGTATTTTTTTGTATAGACCTTTTGAACTCCTGCATTTCTGATGCGGTTGAGAGCAGACTCTAAAAGAAAGGTGCCAAGATCATTCCCTGCATATCCTTGGGTCACCTCAAGGCAAAGAATTTTCGCTTTTTCTTTAGAGATCGAGTGGAAAATAAAGCCGACTGCCTTTTCAACTCTGCACCCCACATAATCTAGAACAATTACTTGATAACTTTTACCCTCGCGAATAAAGTCGCCCTTATTATCTAGAGCTGATTGAATCGAAAGAGGTGATTTATCCGGAAAGATTTTTTTAAATCGTGAAACGATGTCGGCATCCTTTAAACTACCATTTCGAATCAGCAAGTTCCGATGTAAGAGAATGGGCAATGCTAAATGAAAAACATTTGAAAAACATTCGGAACTTGTATCAAAAGTTTCATTAAAGGACTCGTAGTGTTCAAGTAAATTAGAGATTTTTTTGCAAAAAAAGTCAGTTTTATTGGTTTGAGTTTGCAATACTAATAATTTGCTGAAAAGCGGATAAAATCTTTCATCCACTTTCTCTTTAAACGAATAGGAGGACTCATTGAAATCTATATAAGGAGTGGAGCGGCTTTTCTTGAATCTTTGAGAAGTCGGTACTGACTTAAATTTTCTTTTATGGAGATTCACTTCGGTATCAGGCGATCTTTGGGAAAGCCTACTATTTTCAGAACTCTCAGAATTATCTCTTCTAAATCTTGCCTCTAAAAAATTAAACAGGGGCTGTTTGACTGAATTAGATAAAGAGTCGGAACCTTGCATAAATAACCTTATTAATTAATAAAATCATAAGGTTATACACTATTTAATAATTATATTTCCTTGGTAATTTCTTTTTCCAAATAAAATTGTACCTAAACGTAAAAGAGTGGCCCCTTCTTCTATAGCAATTTTATAATCTTCACTCATCCCCATAGAAAGTTCCTTTAACGGTAAATCTTTGCTTGAAAATTTAGTTTGGATCTTTCTTAGATTTTGAAAACAAGAACGGATGGTTTTTTCATCCTTGGTTAAAGGAGCCATGGTCATAAGACCTTGAACCTCAACCCCCTTTAACAAGACAATTTTTGAAATAAATGACTCAAATTGCTCGGTTAAAAATCCATGTTTTGTCGGCTCATAAGAGGTATTAATTTGAAGTAAAATTTTTGTCACGGTATTCTCTTCAAGGCTAACCTCGGATATTTTTTCGGCAAGCTCAAGAGAGTTTACAGAGTGGAGTAAAGAAAACTTATTAATGATTTTTCGAACTTTATTTTTCTGCAAAGTTCCAATAAAATGCCATTCAATATCTTTGGGAGCTTCTTCTTGTTTTACAAGGGCTTCTTGAACGCGGCTTTCGCCAAATAAGCGGCACCCTTCCTCATAGCAAAATGAGACTTCTTTCCATGGGTAGGTTTTGGAAACGGCGACAATTTTAACTTCTTTTGGATCTCTATGACACTTTATGGCCGCATTTTCAATGATAGATAAGATTTCGAGATACCCTTCCTTTTCATTTTTCATAAGGATCAAGCCCTCTTGGCTTTCCGATGACTTCGCTTGCAACAATATAATCTGTTAAGTGATTCAAGGATTTTAAAGCTTCGCTGCCGCGTGTTTTCTTTTCCCCTCCCCGTTCCCTGTAGGGTTTTTCTATATCCGACCAATTAGAAGCTCCATAAAGAGCTTCTAATTCGTTTTTTATCTTTCTCTCTTCAATCGAAGTCTCAAATTTTCGGCTCTCTATTTTGCTTTGCAAAGGAGGTCTTTTTAGAAACGCAGACTGTTTTAAGGGCACTACTTGAGCCAGAGGTTTTACTCTCTCTTCCTCTTCCCAAAAATCTTCATCTTCATCCTCTTCTTCATCTAGATCATCCCAAGCTTCCTCAGGCTCTTCAGGCATTTTTTTAAGCTCCTGTCTTCTTTTTCTCTCGTTTCTCGAAAGAAAAAAGAAGAGCGTGAGCATGAGAAGAGAAATGAAATACTGAATTAAACTTGAAGGGTCAATCGCACCATTTGCAATAAATAGCATAAATCAAATTTCCGTTAATGAGGCGCGTGAGTATCAGAAATATTATCCGTAGGCTTTGCGATCGCTTGTCTCATATCAGTATCGGCTTGAATATTTTGTATTCTTTGATAGTCCATAATCCCGAGTTGGCCTTTTCTAAAAGCTTCCGCCATAGCTAGGGGAACGCTGCTTTCAGCTTCAATTAAATTAGCCTCTTTTTCTTTGACTCGAGCTTTATATTCTTGCTCTTCAGCAACCGCCATGGCCCTTCTTTTTTCAGCTTCAGCTCTTGCGACACGCATATCCGATTCGGCCTGATCCGCCCTTAACTTAGCCCCGACGTTTTCACCTAAAACCATTTCTACGATATCAATCGACAAGATCATAAAAGCGGTCGATGAATCCAAACCTTTTTCAAGAACTACTTTGGAAATTCTTTGAGGGGCTTCTAAAACCTGAAAATGGGTGTCCGATCCGCCTATCGCGCTTACAATACCTTCGCCGACTCTTGCGATAATAGTCTCTTCGGTGGCGCCGCCAACTAATTGAGCAATGTTAGTTCTAACGGTAACCCTAGCCCGCACAAGGATCTGTATTCCATTTTTTGCAACGCCGGTAATAAAACCGCCATGGCTTGGGCAATCAATAACTTTCGGGTTGACTGAGGTCCTAATCGCTTCTTTGACATCTCTTCCCGCAAGATCAATTGCAGTAGCTCTCTTCCAATCTAATGATATATTGGCTTTATCAGCCGCAATCATAGCGTCCACGACTTCTTTAATATGGCCGCCTGCTAGATAATGTGTCTCGAGATCTTCTACTGTGATCTGCTTAAGTCCAGCTTTGTAAGCGTTGATTCTTGTCGCGACAATAACTCTAGGCGGGATTTTTCTTAGGCTCATCCCAATGATATTAGTTAAGGGAATGGGTGTTCCTGAAACAAAGGCTTGGAACCAAAGGCTAATAAATTTTCCCAAAATGCCAAGAAGAATAACCAAAAGGATGGCAACGATAATAAAAATAAAATAGGTTTCCATGATATTCCTTAAATCTTAATTAACTTTCTTTTTCAGGCCTCTTCGGGATGACAAAAAGCGTTTCACCCTCGCCTCCAACCACGACTATCTCTTCGCCTTTTTCAATAAAACGACTCTTGGAAATAGCTGTAAATGATTCTTTTTCGATTCTGACATGACCGCCCGGCCTTAGCTCAGTTAAAACAATGCCTTCTTTTCCAACGAGGCTCTGATTCCAAGATGAAGCTACATACCCTTCCTGATTGTCTTCCGAATAAATAGAAGTGCTTAAAAACCCTTTTCGAATGCAAGAAAGAGCTAACTTTATAACTATATATACAGACAGGGCGGCAAAAATTAAAAAAATGAGACTGAACCATAAGGATTCAGCTAAAGCTGCAAAAGCAATAATGCTTCCGAGAACTAAAAGAGCCCCAATAACCGCAAAAATTCCACCGGGTAAAAAAAACTCGATAAAAATAGAAAATAACCCGAGAACTAAAAACACAATCGGCATCAAAGGCATTTGATTCAATCCTCCCTGGCCACATAAAGAATGTTGCCATCCACTTTTTCAATGACTATGGACTCCCCTTTTTCAATATATGCTCCGGTTGTCATGGCATCATAAATTTCTTCGCCTATCTGAATTTTGCCGGCAGGCCTTAATGTCGATAGAACTTTTCCTCGCTCTCCCAATTTTGGAAGGTGCAGAGGATCGATTCCGGCAAAATACCCATTTTTAGCGTCTTGCTCATGACCTTGTAAGACAAACTTGCTAACGCCCATAAGACGAGGGGTAATAAATCGGCTGATCAGTGCAATAATGGCAATGCTTGCGATAAGCGTGGCTGAGAAAAGTCCAAGCTTGCTCATTACAGCTTCCCCGGCCGCATTAAAGGTATTCGTGTCAAATTCATAGTCGACTCCACCAATGCCGGGTAGCAATAGTCCAAGAAGTCCGCCAAGAAAAAATAAAGCTCCGATAAAGGCTAGAAGCCCTCCTGTTGGAAGCAGCGCAAATTCAAGGATAAAGAGAATAATTCCGGCTACTAATAAAATCAGTTCAAGCGAGGAGGCGATTTCTAAAGAAAAGCTTGAGAGAATGATTAATATGAGGCAAGTTAAAGCAAGTGTTCCTGGCAAGCCAAAACCGGGTGTTGTAAATTCCAAATAGAAGCCGACAATAAGTCCAAGCATTAGTAAAGAGGCGACCATAGGACTTGCAAGGATATAGAAAAATTGGGTTTTCCAATCCATTTTGTAAGCATGGATAAAGGCGTTTGGAATTTCTTTAAAAAAGGGCGCTTCACTTAATAGCTCTTTTGAAAAAGCCCATACCCCGGCCTTTTTTTCTTCTTCTGTAATTTCATTAAGCTTTCGGCTTTTTAAAACAATATCTGCCACGCCAAAGCGAAACATCTCTTCTGCCGACAGGGTTAATAGTTTCCCTTTTGCAGAAATAATTTTATCTTTGTCAGCGCCTGTTTTAATAATTTCATCTTCGCTATCTAGTCGAATCACTTTCCCGCCACGCAGGACTAAAATCAAATCCTTATCCACCATAGCTTCGGCAATATCAGCATTTCTGCCAAAAAATCTGGCGCGATTGGCAAAATCTGTTCGTATGGCAGAATTGACTTTCTCGGAAGCGGACTTCATCTCCCCTGACTCTCCAACAAGAACAGGTTCTGCAGCCCCCATGCTTGCATCTTCTGTTGCCACAATAAAACGGCAGGAATACGCAATTAAAGCGCCTGCAGAGATGGCCCAGTTATCAATATAGGCAACAGTTGGTATTCCTAGCTGCACGTCTAGCTCTTTTAATGCGTCTCCTATCTTTTGGGACGCAAAAACTTCACCGCCAGGGGTGTTTAACTTCAAAAGAATAAAATCAGGCTTATTTTTCTTATAAAAATCTATGGCGGATTTTACATAAAGCCATGTGGCTTGACTAATCGAGCTTGATCGATCGGCAATTTCTATATAACCGATTCGATTATTGCCTTCTTGAATTAGAATATGCTCTTGAAGCTGTTTTACTAAGCCGTCTTGAATTAAAAAAGAATCCTTAGGATTTATTGAAATTTCAGAGAAAGCCAAGTTCCCAAAGCTTGAGAATAAAATAACAAAGAGAATATGAACTAAAGGCTTTATCATTTGAAATATTCTTGCAATTCAAAAAACTTGAGGTTACAAACGGTTCTTGCCCAAAATTTTAAAAGATCAAACTATTAAACATCATACCACCCTATTAGTAAGCAGTTTATGAGAAAAAAGCAATCAATTTTTAAAAGAGCTAGAAAGACTTATTAATAACATAAACGTTAAATGAAATCTAATATATAAAAAAAGAGGAAAGAAGTCTTTTCTAAAATAAATGCAAAGAGCCAAGAAAATTATCTTGGCTCTTACCTAATTTAAGACATCATTTCTGCACAGCAAGCCATTTCTTGATTAAGGGCATCTTCTTTCCAAAGATTAAGAAATTCCAATATAACTTCTCTTGTATAGACTAACTGCTCATCACTATGTGCCATGGAAATAAAAGAAGCTTCTTGTTGAGCCGGCGAAATTAAGATTTTTTTATCGACCAAAAATTTAAAAAATTTTTGAAAAGCCGGACCATCTAAAGATTGAATATCATCGAAGGACTCCACCTTTTTATTTCCAAAAAAAAGGGTCATCATGGAGCCTTGCCTATTTAAGCAGGCGTTAAGATTGTTATCTTTAATGTATTGAATGATAGGCAGAGTTAATAAATCTGTTTTTCTTTCAAGCTCCTCATAAAAATGATCGGCTTCCGTCAAGGAAAGAGCTGCATAGCCGGCTTCCATCGCCACAGGATTTCCGGACAATGTCCCCGCTTGATAAACTTCTCCATTCGGAGCCAAATGGTTCATGATATCTTCTCTTCCGCCAAAAGCTGCCGCTGGAAACCCGCCTCCTATTATTTTGCCAAAGCAAGTTAAATCAGGCTTTTCCGGATAAAGGGATTGAGCCCCTCTAAAACTAACCCTAAAGCCTGTTATGACCTCGTCAAAAATCAAAAGAGTGCCGTTTTTTTCAGTTTCTTCCCTGAGCATTGCCATAAATTCATGGCTTGTCGGGATAACACCCATATTTCCTGCGATGGGCTCTAAAATAATACAAGCTATTTGTTTTCCCTTCTCTCTTAAAAAAGCTCTCACAGCTTCAGTATGGTTAAATGGAAGAACATAGGTATGCCGGATAAAATCTTGCGGAATCCCTTTTGAGGTTGCTGTTTGATTAACATCCAATACAAAAGAGCCTGCCTGGACAAGTAAATAGTCTGAATGTCCATGATAATGACCCTTGAATTTGATGATGCCATCCCTGCCGGTAAAACCCCTCGCTAATCGAATAGCGCTCATAGTAGCTTCTGTTCCAGAGGAGACGAAACGAATTTTATCAATTGAGGGGATTCGATCCCGAATTTTTCTTGCCAGTTTTTCTTCAATAGCCGTAGTCATCCCAAAACTTGATCCGGCTTGAAGCTGCTTAGTGGCCGATTCAACAATCACCGGATGGGCATGTCCATGGATAAGCGATCCCCAAGAGCTGCAATAATCAATATAGCTTTCTTCTTCCTCATCATAAAGAAGAGCCCCTTCTCCTCTTTTAGCGATGATCGGAGGTGTTAATAATCCCCTAAAAGCTCTTCCGGGTGAATTCACCCCGCCAGGGATGACCTCTTTTAATTTTTCGAATACCATTTCACTTCTATTTCTCTTATCCATAACTTCAAAACCTTATAATAGTAGGGAAGGTGGCATTTTACCGATCACTTGTGCTATAGCGCAATTGAAAAAGCAAATAAGCATTTCTTTGAAATGAATTTTATTTTAAAATAGGCTTCTTTCAAATTCGCTTGGATTAGAAAAATGAATTCTTGCTTGTGAAAATTTTTTGAAAATTTGAAAACATATGATTATAAATCTAGCAAAAAAGATATCAAAAAGAACTTTTTAAAAAAATCGAATGGAGCTTCCGAAAGAATTCTAATCATTTAGGTTGGAAAACTATTTTACTTTTACTTTAGCTAAGATTGCACCTATGAAAAAAAACGCTTCTTCTGAAATTGTTAAAAACCGTAAGGCCTTTCATGATTATGAAATCTTAGAGAGCTTTGAAGCGGGCCTCGTTTTATCCGGAACTGAAATTAAATCCATTCGTAATAATGGAGCAAGCCTTCAAGAAGCCTATGTCCAACCTTTAAAAGGCGAGCTTTGGCTTATTGGCTCGCACATTGCCCCTTATTCTCACGGTAATATCCACAACCACGAGGAGAGACGGGACAGGAAATTGCTGATGCATAGAAGGGAAATTTTAAAGCTTAAGCAAGCTGCCCAAGAAAAAGGGCTGACTCTTATCCCCCTTGCTTTATATTTTAAAAAAGGGGTCGTTAAGCTAAGTTTAGGCCTTTGTAAAGGCAAAAAAAACTTTGACAAACGAGAATCGATTAAAGAGCGGGACGAAAAAAGACGGATGGATGCAGCCAAAAAAATGCATGAATAAAAATTTCTTGCATCCCTTATCTCCCCCTTAGGAGTTTTCAGGAACAAACCCCTTATGTTAAAAATAAAAATATTATCAATCGGAAAGACCAAAGAAACTTGGCTCGAAGAAGCCTTATCTCTTTATTTTAAAAGGCTGGAAAGTCAGGTAATTATCGAAACAGAGTGGTTAAAAAACGATGACCTTCTTGAAAAAGCTGTTTTAAAAGAAAAATTCGCTATTGCGTTAGACTCTACGGGTCCCTCTATGAAAAGCGAAGAGTTCGCTTCATTTTTAAAAAAAGGATTTGAGGAAGGCGGAAGCCGCATCGCTTTTGTGATAGGCGGAGCGACAGGCCTTCCTCTATGCATAAAGAATAAATACCCACTATTAAGCCTTTCCTCTCTAACGCTCACTCACCAAATGGTGCGTCTTCTTCTTGTGGAGCAGATATACCGCTCCTTTGAAATATGGAAAGGATCCGGCTATCACAAATAATCCTTTAATCCTTTAAAGCTTAGGGGTGGATTTGGTCTCAAGTCAACGGTTTAAGCGGCCAAGCTCTCTTTAACTTTTTTAGCTCCCCTAAAAAAGAAAGAGGCTCCATTAATCAAAGCGGCTCCAATTGCAGTATCTATAAAGCCTCTAAGATCTATAGGCATTCCTGTGAGGTTGATAAGCATTCCAATCCCACCCATCACCAAAATTAAAATAATTGTTTTCTTTTCAAAAGCGGCGCTTAGAGGAGCCGGATTTTCTTTGGAAACAATATTTTGAATCACTCTATTCGCTGTCTTCGATAAAATGACTCTCGCTTTTAAATAGCCAACCAGTAGCGCGCCTAAAAGAAACATAATCGCCATTTCCTGCGCCCTTTGAGGATCGAGAGTAAAATTTTTAATAATCAAGGTCTCTTTCAAAGCGTCCAACGTTTTTGTAGACGTTATAAGAAAATTAATACCTTTTGAAAAAAGCCAGAATCCCATTGCGAACCAAACAAGGCCGGATATAACTATTAAAGTGGGCTGTTTTAATTTAGGCATCTTTTAAACTCCTTTGATTCAAAAAAAAAGATTATACCCAAGGTTGTCGTTACAACAAATAAGAAAATGTTAAAAAGGAATTTAATCTTTGCTTCTCTTTAAATAATCTTAGACTTCAAACCTTATTTTTCTTAAAATCTTACTTTTGTCTTTTTTACGATGTAATAGAGAGACTAAGCCTCACAATCTTGCTGAAAATGTCATTTTCACGGGAAGAGGTATTTTCGGATTCATTTTTTAAATTTTTTCGTTAATCTTAAAAGCTTGAAAGGGGTGCTCCTATTAAAAAGAAACTTAGGAGTGGATACCACCTGCAAGGTTACTGTTGTGAAAAAATTATGAGGGGCGTGTCATTCTCCGAATAAAAAAGGAACCTTTATAAAAAAAAAACCTTCAGTGCAAAGATTTTTGTTGTCAATTCAAACTCACATTCTTACACTGACCTCTTTTAAAAAAACCTCAGTTTAGTGAAAGGTTTTAAGTTTAACATTTAAGGTAATGACTAACATGGATATTTCGATCTCTTTTATTCGAAGCGCATTTGCTTTTCTAGCAGTGATTTTAGCGATTAATTTTACAAGTGTGCTTTTTAAGGATAATTCTTTAGTTTTAAATTTATTGATGGGATCAGCCGGGGGGTTATTTTTAGCAATCATCCTCATCTCATCAGAAAAGTATGTGAAAAAGTTTAATTTAAGAACTTTCAACACTCTGATCATAGGCCTTTTTTTAGGTTTTCTACTGGCAAAAGCTGTTTCTTTAATATTAGAAAATATGACCTCATTTGCTCCTTTTTCTTACGGAGGAGATGTAAAAAATCTAATTCAAGCCGTAATTTATCTTTTTTGTGTTTTTGTGGCGGTCATTATGACTGCAAGAGCTGCAGAAGAAGCCTATGTTTGCATCCCATTTGTTAAATTTAGCCCTCATAGTTTGCAAAAAAAAGACTTATTGCTGGACAACGCCATTTTACAAGACGCGAGGTTAATAGATGTTGCAGCCTCAGGTTTATTAGACCACCACCTTGTTCTTCCAAGATATATTCTCGCTGAACTTTATGCTCAGCTCGAAAAAGGGGACGAATCTGCAAAAGCAAGATCAAAAAGAGCTTTAGAAGTCGTTAAAAAGCTTGAAAGCATCCCGACTTTAGGGCTTCGGTACAGCAGTACGGATTTCCCTGAAATCAAAGACCCTCTTGAGAAATTAATTAAACTTGCTCGTTTTCTCGATGCTAACCTTTTAACCTCAGATATCAGCCAAATCCAGCAATCCAATGTCGAAGATATTAGAGTTATTAAATTTCAAAATCTTTGCAATGCCTTAAAGCCCCTTTCTCAATCGGGGGAATATATTAATATTAAAATACAGAGATACGGAAAAGAGCCAAGGCAAGGGGTCGGTTATTTAGATGATGGCACAATGGTGGTTGTAAATGGCGGAGCCGAGTTTATAGGTGAAGTGATTAAAGCCCAGGTTTTATCTGTAAAGCATACTTCTTCCGGAAGAATGATCTTTAGCAATGCCTCGCAGGAAAATTTATACGGAGATGAAGAACTTTCCCTAGACGAAGAAGGTTTAGAAACGCATCCGCATCCCAAAAATTACTTTGCGGTGTAGATGATTATTGGAATTGGAACAGACATCATTGAAGTAGAAAGGATTGCTAAAGCCATCGAAAGGCGAGGGCACCCTTTCTTAGATCGTCTTTTTACAAAACAAGAACAAAATTACTGTTTGCAGCATAACATCTCCTCAAGAAACTTTGCGGGGCGTTTTGCTGCAAAAGAAGCCATAGCAAAGGCTTTTGGAACAGGCATTGGCGGCAAAGTCGGTTGGCTTGATCTTGAAATCGCCTCTGATGAATTTGGCAAGCCCTATTTAAAAAAATGCGAAAAGCTTGAGTCTTACTTTCAAAACAAAAAACTTTTACTCTCAATAAGCCATTGTAAAGAATACGCTACCGCTGTCGCCATATGGGAAGTGGTCTAATTGCTTTATAGTAAGCATTTTACGTTTTTTGTATACATAACAATTAAAAAAATGTTATTAATTTAATTAATAACGCACTGTCCCCTTTCTTTCCTTTTAGATTCCTTACACTTTTGTTTTCTTTTAATTTGTTGTAACAATTCAAATTAGGGAAAAAAGATGAAATTTCGAGAACAGAAAAAAAGTTTGCCTTCTGATGATAAAAGCGTTTCCAAGACGAAAAAAGGCTTAGCTTCTGCTAACCCTAAAAAGAAAACCGCTCAAATTATCCGGAGAGTTGATCGAAATGAGGGAGACACAAAACCCCAAAAACAAACGAAAGTTCGAAAATCATTAACCACATCCGAGACCAAAAAAGAACCTGAACAGAAGTATACTTGGGGCTATGATGATTATGAGGTCGAAGATTCAGGATTTGAACGTTATGGCAGACCCCCTAATAAGTCATTAAAAAGAAACGTAACTAGAGAGGGCTCGGGTCTCTTTGAATCAGACATTAATTGGAAAGATATCGATCCTAACGAAGAAGATTAATTTTAGTAATAGTAAAATAGCCCTTAAGGGCCTTAAATTGGAGGTTTTTCATGAAAAATTTAGATTTAAATGAGCTCTTTATTGATGAACTTGAAGACATGTTAAGCTGTGAAAATCAAATTGTTCAAGCTCTTCCAAAAATTATAAAATCTGTTTCTTCCCCTGATCTTAAGCAAGCTTTATCAAAACACTTAAAAGAAACAGAAAACCAAGTGGGAAGACTTGAGAGAATTTTCTCGCTTCTTGGATTAAGATCTCAAGAGAAAACTTGCGAAGGAATGGAAGGCATACTTGCTGAAGGAGATGAGCTGATAAAAAATAAAGCAAAGTCTCCTGTATTGGATGCTGCTATAATTGGTGCTGCACAAAAAGTAGAGCATTATGAAATCTCCTCTTACGGAACATTAAGAAGCTATGCCGAACACCTTGGTTTTGATGATGAAATCATCGATCTTATCCAAGAAAATTTAGATGAAGAAGGAGCAGCAGACAAAAAACTAACTAAGCTTGCTGAAGGAACCATCTTTACAAGCGGCGTTAATACAGAAGCTGCAGAAATGGAAAATACGCGAAAATCTAAAAGATAGACCTTCCTTAAAAAAGCTTCAAAATGTTAATTAATATTTTGAAGCTTTTAATCTTTTTCGGCGGTACTTATGTTAAGCACAGTTTTAATTATTATTTTAATCCTCCTTCTTCTCGGAGCTATTCCAAGATGGCCCCACAGCAGAAACTGGGGATATGGACCAAGCGGTGTCCTGGGTCTTGTTTTAATCATTCTGCTTATTTTAGCTTTGCTTGGCAGAATCTGATGTCTATAAAAAGCTAAAGCAATTCTTCTAATTTTCTGAAATTGATTCTCAATTGTTTTAGCTTCTTGTTTAGGATGTCATAAAGCAAAAATCTGCCATGCAGCCTTAAGAAACCCTATACAATTCAACGTATAGGCCGTATCTTTAGCTCCTATACAAGTCCTCTCGGCAATCTAATTCTTTTTTATAAAAACGATTCCGCAGTCGTTTAAAGATTCCTTCGCTAAGTAACGCCAGTTCGTTGTTGCTGTAGCAGATGAATTCAATAAGTTATTATTGGATAAGGTTATTAAATGGCAATTCCCTATTATTTTATATAAAAGCTTAAAAAAAATGGCTAAATCGGAAAAATTTTCCTGCTTTTATTCATTTTTTTGTTAAGAAGTTAAAATATCAATTATTTATTTTAACAATGCATTGATCAAAAAATGAAAATTTTAAATAATAGTCTCAAGGGGGGCTTTTACTCATGACTCTTAATTTAACGACTGAAAATGAGAGACTTGAATCAAAACCTGCCAAGATCTCTTTCCAAAAATATAAAGAAGAAGATTTCTTTCCCGTTGTCAAAGAAAGGGTTGAAAGTTACTTTAACCGCTTTGACATTTCGCAAAAAGGAGACTCTCTTCTCTATATAAAAGTGTTCTTTATCGCTTTGCTTTATTTAGGTTCTTACTTCTCTCTTTTGTTTGGGCACTTGGGTTTAGCCGGCATAATGCTTGCCTATTCTCTAATTGGGATCTCCAAAGGGCTTCTTGGCTTTAATATTATCCATGATGCTCTTCATGGAGCTTTTTTTAGAAGCCCGAAGGCCAATCGCTTTATCGGATACTGGTTTGATTTTAACGGCACGAGTTCCTATATCTGGAAAATCACCCATAACGTAATGCATCATACTTTTACAAACATTCCAGGTCATGATTATGATATTGATAAAGCGACCCTTCTAAGACTCTCTCCGCGTGATGAACTTTTATGGTTCCACCGCTATCAACACATTTATAGTCCTATTCTTTACTCGCTTATCTGTCTTAACTGGGTTCTTTATTCAGATTATCTTTGGTTTTTTAAAAGCCTCAAAACAAAAACTGTTTCTTTGAAAGAAGCGGCTCTTTTCTTTAGCTTAAAGGCCCTAAATTTATTTTTCTTTCTTATTTTGCCGCTGCTTATTTTAGAAAATCCCTTCTGGCAAATCATAATTGGGTATGTCTGCATGCATATTGCGGCGGGGTTTATGATTTCAATTGTTTTTCAGCTAGGTCATATCGTAGAGGGAGTCGTTTATTTATCACCCGATGAAGAAGGAAAAATGGCTAATAACTGGGCAAAGCATGAGCTTTTAACCACTTCTAATTTTGCGACCAACAATCGATTATTAACAGCCGCCATCGGCGGGCTTAATTTTCAGATAGAACACCATTTATTCCCCTATATCAGCCATATTCACTATCGTGAAATTAGTAAAATTGTTCGTCAAACGGCTGAAGAATTCAATATCCCCTATAACGAAGTTGGAACGTTTAGAGAAGCTATTCAATCTCACTTTAGGACACTTAAAAAACTGGGGTCGGGTAAAATCTAGGAATTAACCCTTCTTTCATTCATATCTATAAAGTCAATTTCCTCTTGAATGCCAAGGGCTCTTCTTGCTTCTGCCATTATAAAAAAAGTGCCTGTAATCAAAAGAAGGGATCGAAGAGAATTTGCAGTTTTAAGACCCTCCAGGACACCCTCTTTAATAGTGGCATGCGTTCTAATTCGGTCTTCACATACTCCGAGTTGAAGCAGTTTTTGCTTTAAATTTTCCCGATTTTCTCCCCTTCCGTTTGTAGCTTCTATAAAGTGGAAGCTTGAGGCTTCATTCTTAACGATTTCTAAACAGCTTATTTGGTCTTTTTCTTTTCCCATACCCATTATGAGGGTAATTGGGATCGGGCCAAATTCTTTTCTTATCATTTGAAATAAAGCCGTCAATCCCCCGGGGTTATGTCCCACATCAAAGATAATCGGGTAAGCCAACTCTTTATAATAAAGCTTTTCCATACGGCAAGAGGGCCTAACCATAAGACCTGCTTCAATCGCCTCTTTTGGCAAACTCATGGCTTCCATAGCCTTCTTGCTTGTGGCATTATTTTCTTCATCATAAGAGGAAAATTGGCCTTCCACTTTATGAAAAGGGGCATTTTTGTTTAATGCTATTTTTTCAAATAAAGAATGAGGAAGCTTTGGCCCGACTACAATGGGGGTATTTTCTTTAATGATGCCGGCTTTCTCTTGAGCGATAGCTTCAATAGTGCTGCCAAGCGTTTCTGTATGGTCTAAACTAATCGAGGTTACAATGCTGATAATCGGACTTAATACGTTTGTAGCATCAAGTCTTCCACCTAGCCCTGTTTCAATGACCGCATAATCTACTTTTTTTTTAGCAAAGTAAGTCAATCCAAGAAGGGTTGTAATCTCAAAATACGTCGACCCTTCAGCGACACTCATAATTTCACTTAAAAGACTTTCGACTTCTTCTTTTGAGATCATTTCCCCATCGACTCGAATTCTTTCACGGTAAGTTGAAATATGGGGAGAAGTAAATAGCCCTACTTTTTTACCCATCGATTCGAGGGCTTTTGCGATTTTTAAGCAAACCGATCCTTTTCCATTTGTGCCGGCCACATGAATGGTTTTATAAGATTTTTCAGGGTTGCCAAGCTTTTTTAAAGCAAGCTCCATTCTCTTTAACCCAAGATGCATCCCCTTACTGGTATTGATAGAAAAAAGCTCTTTTAACCATTCTTCATAGCTTTTTTTGATTAGCGTCATAGCGCATCCTTAATTTTTCAAACACGTCATGTTCTGTAAAAGAAGCTCCAAGCTGTATTGAGGGCTTATTAGCTCCATGGAAATCAGAGCCCCCCGTTAAAAGCCAATTTTTTCTCTTTCCTATTTTTAACCATCGAAGAGACTGGCTAGGATTGAAATTTGCATACCTTGCTTCAATTCCATCAAAATCCATGTTCAGAAGGTCAAGAAGCACTTGATTATTCCGAATCAGTTGAGGGTGTGCGATGATTGCAACTCCATTAATTTCTTTAATAAGATCTAAGGTTTCTTGCACGCTTGGAGCCAGGCTTTCAACATAACAATCTCTTTGATCCCCAAGAAAGCGATCAAACGCTTCTTTGATAGTTTTAACAACGCCCTTATTGACTAAACCTTGCGCTAAATGCGGACGTCCCGGAATTCCTTGAAAAGGCACATCTTCCAAGGTTAATGGAATTCCTCTCTCATTTAACTTTTTTAACATGGCAAAAAAACGCTCCTCTCTTCTTTTCTTATGCAAATCAATAAATTGATTAAGGCTCGCCTCTTGCAAATTAAAGCCATAAGCTAAGATATGAACGCTTTCTTTTAAATGGGTGGTTGAAAACTCGATCCCTGAAATTAAAGGAAATCCTTTTTGTTCGGCGTAATGTACGGCTTTCTCATAGGCCCGGGTAGTGTCATGATCTGTAATGGAAAGGCCTTTTAAACCGCTTTGGATAGCTAAATCAATAATTTCTTCAGGGCTGACAGTTCCATCTGAGGCAGTTGTATGGCAATGAAGATCATATCGAAAATGTTCATCGCTCATAGATTTAAAAAACCGTCTTTCGAAATAAAGCAAACTTCTTTTTTTAGAGTATGACCTGTTTTTTCTTTAACGGTCTCAGAAACATGTTCTATAAGCATTTTAATATCTTTTGAGGTGGCGCCCCCCTTGTTGACGATAAAATTTGCGTGAACAAGTGACACTTCAGCCCCTCCGATCTTTGCCCCTTTTAATCCGCTTGCTTCAATTAAAGCGCCGGCTTTCGCGTTAACCGGGTTTCTAAAAACACAGCCGGCAGAACAATCTTTTAAAGGTTGGGTATTTTTTCGGTAATGGATAAGCTCGATTTGTCTTTTTCGAGCCTCTTCTGATTTGAAAAGTTTAAAAGTGGCGCTCACAAGAGCCCCTTTCATCTCTTGAAAAGGCGAGTGGCGATAGGAAAATTGAAGCTCGCCCCTGTCAAATTGTCTTAAGGTGCCGTCTTGAAACAGATAGTTACAGCTCTCTAAGAAATCTTTCGTCTCTAACCCGTTTGAACCTGCATTCATATAGATAGCCCCCCCGACTGTTCCAGGAATGCCTGAGGCAAATTCAAGCCCGCTTAAGTTATTTTTGGCTGTAAAAGTTCCAAGCCAGGAAAAACTAAGCCCCGCTCCGACTTCTACTTTTGTCTCATTTAAATTGCAAAATTCAATTTTGTTATGAATCACAAGGCCTGAGAACCCTTCATCATCAAAGATGCAGTTAGACCCTTTGCCTAAGATAAAAAAAGGAAGCTGTCTTTCTTTCGCAAACTGAAGAGCTTCTCTTAATTCTTCGATGGTGCCGACTTTGATATAATAGCGGGCTTCTCCTCCCACTTTCATTGTGGAAAAAGCTTTCAAACAAACATTTTCAGTAATTTTGTCCAAAAACCACCTCGGTCTTTCACGCTTCAGGTTCTTTAGGCTCGAAGCTTTCATTCATTTTTGTCAGGGATTCTTCTATACCTTCTCCCTCTGTCGGCACGCCAAGTTTCTTCTTATAGATAGCATCCAAAACCGCATTCACAAATAAAGAAGATTCAGGAGTGCTAAATTTTCTTGCCAGTCTAATGCCTTCTGCTATGGCTACTTTTTCGGGTATAGTATCATCAAATAGAATTTCATACGCGCAAAGTCTTAAAATATTTCTTTCAACTTTTTGTATTCTATCAAATGAAAACGTCCGGCTTGTGCTGCCAATAGCTTCATCTAAGGAAACTTTGGATTGGTTAATCAACCTAGCACGATCAAAAGCTTCGCGGACTGATTTTTTGGAAACTGAGAGCATCTCCATGATAAGTTTTAATAGCTCTTCTTCATTATTGAAATCGGTTTCTAATGAAAAAAGGGCCTGGAATACAATTTCTCTAAATTTTTGATGTGGGAGGGACACGGGCTTAAATCTCTTTTTGGGAATAATCTTTTAAGAAAATATGTAAACAGAATAGCAAAAATCCTCTTTAGAGCCAAGTTTCGATTTTGACTTCCGGAAGCCGTTCCTGCAAAAGATTAGTTTTAAATAAAAAATTTATCTTTTATGATGGGATAAAAAATCAGAATTAAGGACGTCTTATATGCTTTTTGACTGGGATAAAATAGAAGTAATTTATAAGAATTTCCCTGAAAAAATCGCCTATGCTAGAAGTCTTTTAAAGCGCCCCCTCACCTTAACTGAAAAAATTCTTTACGCCCACTTAGCTGAAAAACTCAAAACTCCTCCCGAGCGAGGCAAGTCCTACACTGAATTTTACCCTGATCGTGTGGCCATGCAAGACGCCACAGCTCAAATGGCCCTTTTGCAATTTATGGGTGCCGGAAAAAAAACAACCCACGTTCCGACAACCGTCCATTGCGATCATTTGATCCAGGCCGAAATGGGCGCCAAAGAAGATCTTGAACGTGCTGAAGATGAAAGCTTTGAAGTATTCGATTTCCTGCAAACCGTGTCAAGTAAGTATGGGATCGGTTTTTGGAAGCCGGGAGCCGGCATCATCCATCAAGTGGTCCTGGAAAACTATGCATTTCCTGGCGGCATGATGATCGGGACGGATTCGCATACGCCGAACGCCGGAGGCCTTGGAATGCTTGCGATTGGCGTTGGCGGCGCTGACGCCGTTGATGTGATGGCAGGAATGACCTGGGAGCTTAAATTCCCTCGCATTATCGGGGTTCATCTAAAAGGTAAGTTTTCAGGATGGACCTCTGCAAAAGATGTGATTTTAAAACTCGCCGGCATTCTAACAGTCAAGGGCGGAACAGGCGCCATCATTGAATACTTTGGAGAAGGGACAAGCACTCTTTCATGCACAGGAAAAGGAACTATATGCAATATGGGTGCTGAAATTGGAGCCACCACTTCCATTTTTCCCTTTGATAGCCGCATGTTTGATTATTTAAAAGCCACCGGCAGAGAAAAAATTGCAATCGGGGCGGATAGAATAAAAGAACACTTAACCCAGGACAAAGAAGTCCTCTTAAATCCGGATTCTTTTTATGATGAAATCATTGAAATTGATTTGTCCAACCTAGAACCTTATGTTAATGGCCCATACTCTCCGGATAAAGCTTGGAAAATTTCCGAATTAAAGGAAGCTGTTAAAAAACATGGGTATCCGGAGAAAATATCAGTCGCTCTAATAGGCTCTTGCACAAATTCAAGTTATGAAGATATCGATAGGGCGGCAAGCATCGCAAAAGAAGCCTCTAAAAAAGGTTTAAAAGCTAAATCCCCTCTCACAATTACTCCTGGATCAGAACAAATAAGAG
The DNA here is from genome assembly GCF_000750955.1 of Criblamydia sequanensis CRIB-18. Lineage (NCBI taxonomy): Bacteria > Pseudomonadati > Chlamydiota > Chlamydiia > Parachlamydiales > Candidatus Criblamydiaceae > Candidatus Criblamydia > Candidatus Criblamydia sequanensis. The sequence continues at coordinate 194,154 of NZ_CCEJ010000004.1, forward strand.
CCACGATTGAGAGGGATGGTCTATTACAAGCTCTTGAAGATATTGGAGGGCTTGTTTTAGCTAACGCTTGCGGCCCTTGCATCGGCCAGTGGAAGCGTCATGATGTGGCTTATGGCGAAAAAAACTCCATTCTAACCTCCTATAACCGTAATTTTTCGGGAAGAAATGATGCCAATCCGGGAACCCACTCTTTTGTGGCAAGCCCGGAAATTGTGATTGCCCTTTCGCTTGCCGGTAAATTATCATTTAACCCTCTTGTAGATACATTGAAAGATAAAGAGGGCAATGAAATTAAACTTTCGCCCCCTTTTGGAAAAGAACTTCCTGAGAAGGGATTTACATCCGGCGAATCGGGCTACATTGCCCCTGCTAAAGATGGAGAGCAAGTCCATGTGTCTATTCAATCGAAAAGTGAACGCTTACAGGAACTTACACCTTTTGAGCCTTGGGACGGCGAGGAATTGAGAAACCTGAAAATCCTTGCAAAAGTCAAAGGCAAATGCACAACAGACCATATTTCCCCGGCCGGCAAGTGGCTTCAATATCGAGGTCATTTGGATAATATATCTAACAATCTCTTTATAGGGGCCGAGAACGCGTTTAGAAAAGAAATAGGCTCAGGTTTTAATCAAATCACCCATGAAATCATGCCCTTCTCAGCCATGGCGAGATCTTACAGGAACCATGGGATAGGCTGGATTGTGATCGGAGATGAAAATTACGGCGAGGGCTCCTCAAGAGAGCACGCTGCCATGGAGCCGCGGTATCTCGGCGGAAAGGCAATCATTGTTAAAAGTTTTGCAAGAATTCACGAAACTAATTTGAAAAAGCAAGGGATGCTCGCTTTAACTTTCAAGAATCCGGAAGATTATGAGAAAATCAGAGAAGACGATACGGCAGATATTTTAGGGCTTAAAACTTTTGCTCCAAATAAGCCTTTGACGCTTGTTCTCCATCACTCCGACGGGACAAAAGATGACATTCTTCTCTCTCATTCTTTTAATGAAGGTCAGATTGAATGGTTTAAGGCTGGCGGAGCTCTAAACCTTATCGCTAAAAAAGCTTCTAAAAAATAGGCTGAAGCTCTAAGGAATAGCCTTTTTAAGGCTATTCTTTAGCTTGCTTTTTGTAATTTAGAAACACCCGTCATCATATTTTCAACCATGAGAGGCTCAAATCGATTACCGATATAGGAGCATCTTAGAACGATTTCAATTCCCGGATCACTCTCTACTTGCTTATGATTTAAATAAATCCGCCTTAAGCAGTTATTTGAATCAAAGCAAAGAACAAATTCTATCCACCCCTCATTAAAATAAAAAGAGACAAGTGTCTTGTCCCTAAAAAATTCTACGCAGGTCGCATTTTGGAAGACAGCTTCCGCCACTTGCCTTGGCATATACTTTGAAAGCGATGTTACATAGAATGCCGGGTTGGATAAAACATTAAGCAGTTCTGAGAAAGAAAGAAAATTAGAAACTTGTATTCCTAGAGTTCCTGCAACCTCTTCTGGGAGGGCGACGGGGTACCATATCCTGGCAATTAGCCTGGATAGGCGATATATTGCTTTGACCATATCAAACGTATTGTGATTCCCAAGGGGAAATTAAAGTTTTGAGCTCGTTTTCACTAAAGGGTATTCCTTTAAGAAAACCTGAGTTAGCAATCCTTCAAGATTTACGAGGATTTTGCCTTTTCTTAGCGGTCCTCACCTTCAAAAGTGAGTTCTCTTAAGTCTTAGGTTAAATCGGTCTTAACAAAAAGATAATGGACTCGCCTTAAATATTTCAAGCCCCATTTTACCAAAGCCTCTTCAATTTGCATATAAAAATCTTTAAGAATCAATTAAATAAAACTTTTTTTATATATTATTGAATTAGCTCTACATTTATTGTATGTTTTAGATTTTTAAGCTCTTGCAAATTGAATTATCAATCTGCTAAATTCAAATGATTCATCCACCCTAGCTTATAAATTATATCCCCGGCATGAAAGGTATTTTTCTTGATATTGAAACGACAGGCCTGAATCCTTTAAGGCATAAACCGATTGAAATCGCTTTCGAAATCGTTGATTTTTCCAAAAATAAACGTATTTCCAGTTATCAAACGGTCATAAAACAGCCTCGGCTTGTTTGGGAAACAAAAGACCCTGCAAGCCTTGAAATCAATGGATTTACCTTTAATGAAGTATCAAAAGGAAAGGATACAGGGCAAGTAAGCCTAGAAATTGAGTCTATTTTTAAGGATTTAGGGATTGAAAGAGCAAGCGATGCCTTTATCTGTCAAAACCCTGCCTTTGATCGAACTTTTTTTTCTCAAATTGTTGAAATAAGAAAGCAAGAAGAGCTTAAATGGCCTTATCACTGGTTCGATTTAGCTTCAATGTTTTTTGGAATTCAAGTTTTGGACTCTTTAAAAAAGAATCAATCCTTTCCTCAAAAATTGCCCTTATCTAAAAATAGTATCGCCGAAAGCCTTAATCTGCCAAAAGAGGGGTCTCCTCATAGGGCAAAAGCCGGAGTCACACATCTTATGTTGTGCTATCAGGCGCTTTTTGGCATTTCTTTTGGATGAAATAGACAACCGGCGCTTTTAGCCGATTAACAAATTCATGGCGGGTAATTGAAAAAGTATCCTTGGGGCAAATCTTAAGAAACTCATAGACCGCTTTTTCTTCCTCAGCCCCTTCTTCATGGCCCGGATAACAAGTGAGAGAGACCATCCCACCTGGAGCAATTAAAGAAAGTGCGCTTTCAAGACTGTCAAGGGTTGTTTTTCTCATGGTAGTCTTAAGTTTATCCCCTCCCGGCAAAAACCCCAGATTATAAACAATAAGGACTACGGGATGATTAAATTGAAAATCCTCAAAACGGTCATGGCTTGCTTTAAAAAAAACGACACTCTCCTCCAGCCACCCGGGCTCCTCGGAATCAAAATGCTCTTTAGCCTTTTCAAGTGCCAAATCTTGAATATCAAAAGCATAAAGCTTGGCATCGCTTTGATTTTTTCGAATAAGCCTGTAAAGAAAAAGCGCATCCTTGCCATTGCCTAAGGTAGCGTCAATAACAGAGCCTTCTTGATCTAAAATCTTTTCCCAAAAAGGTCTAACAAAGTCTAGGTGTGTTTGAAATAAAGGAAAGTCTTTTCGCATGATTTTTTTAGATTAAAATATAATCGATAAGGAAATGATTATCAATCTTCCATAACTTCGTAAGGGAATTCTAGGGTATCGTAAAGAGTAGCAAGCCTTTCTGCCATATCAGGAGACTGGCCCCTTGGAACGTGGATTTCTACTTTATCTGTCATTGTCCAGCTGTCTAAATGATCTTTTCTGCTTGCAAGTTCGGTTACTTGTTCCATCGCAACTTGGGGAGGCCCGCCTTTTGGATCCTTGTGGATATACCTCACTCTTTGAGTGACAGTTATTCCCCCATCCTCTGAAAAGAAATAATTGATTTGCTTACCTTCATGGTCAATTGCAATAAAGCGGAGTTCTTTAGAGACATCTCCATCTTTGGGGGCTAACGCTTTGTTGATCTCCTCATGTTTATAGAGCATGACCCTCGCTCTTGCAGTTCCGAGATAAAAAGATTGAGCATTTGCAAACATCAGTCTCGCCGCATCTTTTTGTCTTCGATTGCCTTTAGAGAGCTTTTCAAAAATACGCTGCAGGCCTGAGTCGAGTCTTCCTTCAAAAGAATTAAGAGAGAGAGGCTCGTCTTTTTCATCATTAAGATCAGGCAGCAGAGATTCGAAAATTCCTAGAATTTCATTATGAAAACGCTCTTCTACGGTTGTTTCAAGCTCTTTTTTATCTCTTCGGATTTCTGATACGGACGCTTTTTCTTTTATCTGGCCTTGACCTGAACTGAGGAGTTGTTTTGTTCTTTCAACTTGTTCATCTGTCGGCTTGCAAGCGTCTGCAATTTGATGCAAATAAACATTTACCCTATCTAGCTCCAGTTTCTTTCGTTCTTCAACCTCTTTCTCATCTGTCAGGGCGGTAAGGTCTCTACGATCAAGACCGGCTGTTGCAAATATGTCAGGATCTCTTGAAGACGCAAGCTCAATGAAACCTGAGGTGATATGTCTAAATATATCCGGGCCGACAGAATTGGTTTTAACAAAATCACCATCAATATGTCTTAGTTGCAAGGTTAGTTTTTCCCGATAATCGGCATCTTGCAGTCCAAGCTCGTGTATGACAATCTCAGACCTTAATTTTTTAACTTCCGACTCATCTGTGCCTTTTGTTAAGGCAAGGCAAATGTCATCCAAGGACTTTACAAAACGCTCTTTTTGTACGTGATCAGGCTTTCCACCCACTTTCAGAACGTTAGCTTTATAAAACTTATAAGTTTTCTTAGCTTCTTTATCAAGGGTGACAGCTTTTGGGTTTTTTACATGAGCGCTGATGTTAGTTAACACCCTAATCGTTTTTTCATTAGCTTTGATAATTTCAGAAGAATCCATCTCTTTAAATGTTTTCTTAACAATTGCGCCATCTTCTTCGCTTAAGGTAACCACTTCCCCGTTTTTTGGCGGCGTCAAAGATTTTAGCGCTCGTACCTGGGTGGAACTTTTTTCGTCTCTTTGAGCCGGATATTTGTCGGGATCATAAATGGGCAATTCTGATGATAACATAATAAAGCCCCTGTGAAATTATTAGGTATTTTTTACTTTGATTATATAATTTCAAATATTTAAAAAACAATACTTTAAAAATTGTAATATTATTATTAGAAATCGTTTTTGTCATAAAATTATAATTTCCATAAAGTGACATTAAGTTTACTTATATTAATCTTATATCTTTTGTATTCCAATAACTTAAACCTCTAGATAAACAGGCAGGTTTGCTATGTCAAGTCCGGATATTGCGCTACAACCCATAAGTAACTTAAATTATGGTTTTATAGCTTTAAATGAAGCGTTTGCAGGAGAGCCCATTAATTTAGATGAAGTCAGAGGAGATGCGGCTGTCGGGTTAGCTACAACAAATTCATCCGTTCAAGAGATAGCAAGCAATACTCTAAAAAAGATCTTTGAAACCGACGCTACAAGAGCAAAACAGATTCAAGAGTTGGAAAGTAGCTCTAAAATTTGTTCTCTTTGCAGGACAGGCGGTGCCATCTTCACTGGTGCTTCTCCAATCCTAGGATATTTTTGCGATGCTCTGGTACAGATCCTCCAAAAAGATGAGAAAGATGGAACCGAAGAAGATGCGTATTGGGGGACCCAGCTTGGCATTATAATTGTTGCGGGAACAGCTTGCGTGATATCCGCTATAACTTCTGTAATTTTTCAATTTACGCTTAGTCGAAAACAATCCAAGCGAAAAGAATTACTTAAACTTACAGAGCATGACAAAAGCGCTCTTGTTAAATTGACGGCAGTGCTTGAAGGGATCGGACAATTATGGAAGCTTCGTAAAGAAAATGAAGAAGAAAAGACTAATCTTGAGCCTTTGATTTCCGATCTTTTCGAGAATTTAAAAGGATTGCCCAAAAAGCTTGATGATAAGCCTCTTCCATCAGCTGAGCTTTTAGCTTCGGTTATTATTGATAATCTACCCGAGGATCATCCTATACGCCGGTCTCTTCGCAGCATTGCCATTCAAGAAAGAAATGTTGAAGAAAGCGATAGCGATAGCGATGAGTTTGGAAAACGAAATCAATCTTTTGAAAATAAGGGTCAAAAAAATGCTCGAGGTTCTCAGCTTCTTGAACCTGAAGATGTTTTAAATTATAAATCCCCTGAAAAAAGGCTTGAACTTGAATGGCAAACCCTCAAGCAATACATGGGAGGTTTGCATGTTTCCCATCTTTTATTTACCCGAGATGAAGACAATGAAGTCATCCAATTAGACAATGCGTTCAATTCTTACCAGGATATGGACTTTTTTAACCCGGACCGGATCTCCGAGGAAGTTTAACACTCGATTACCACTCCGACGTATAAAAAAACTACTGGAAAGGTTTTTGCTTTAGCAAAAGATAATGATGAAAAAGCGTCAGGGCTGAAAGCGGGGCGGTATCTGTTCTTAAAATATTTTTATGAAGAGCTACCCCCTTTCCCTTCTCTTGCAAAAAAGCTTCTTCCCTACTTGAAAAGCCGCTTTCAGGGCCGATGGCAATAGCCCAAGAAGTTTCCAAAGAGGCTTTTTCAAGCTCTTTAAGTAGCGGAGGAGCCTCTTTTCGTGTGTCCCCAAAAAAAATCTGAGCCTCTACATTTAGAGCTTCTTCAATACCGGAACAAAAGGTTATTTTCGGAAGATAAAGCCTTCCGCATTGCTTAATGGCCGAAAGTAAAATATGGGAAGCGCGGTCCATTTGATTTTTAGAAAAACCTACTTTCTCGCTTAAATCCCCGGAAAATAGTCGGATTTCATCCATTCCAAGCTCAGTTCCCTTTTCTAAAATGGTATCCAAACGATTCATTTTTGGAAGAGCTTGAATAAGGATTAAATTAAGGGCAGGTTTTTCTTGATGGACGAGTCGATCGACTCTTAAAACAGCCTTTTTCTTATCAAGTTCGGTTAAGGTGGCTTCCGCAAGGTCTCCCCTGCCATTAATAATTTCTGCTTTTTCACCAATCCGGAGTCTAAGCACATTTAAATGACGCCTTTCTTCCTCGCCCAAGAAAAGTTCTTGATCGGAAGATAGGGTTTCATCTGAAAAAAAGCGATATACCGGCATAAAGGACTTACTTCACAATAATTTCATGATCCCCAAGAACAGGCTCTAAGTTAAGTCTTTGAGTTGGTGTGCTCCAGAGCGTAAGCCTGTCTCGGTATCTTTTAAAGCGGTTCCTTAAAAGCTGCTCCCGCTTCTTTGAGAGGGATGGAGGTTGGAAATTCTGTCTTGCGCTATTCGAGAGCATAAAAGCCACATAGGTATTTTCAAGAGCCTTTGGGTCTACAAGTCCTGAAGACCACTCTAAAACATCTCTTTCAGTCCTTGGACTCGCAATTAAAACGACTTCAAGATAATTTCTAATCACTTCAAGAAATTGTCGGCTGACATCTTTTACGTAAAGCGGGACTGTCAATAAAGGCAAATCATTCACAATATCAACTTTTGCGCTTTTAACTAGACTATAGGTTGATGGATTGATTAAATTGCTATACTCTAAAGGATAAAAAACTCGTAAAGGAAGATCTTTTTCCAAAGCAAGGGCATCTTTTTTAAGGAATTCGACTTGAAGAAATTCAGCCTCAGGGTCATTAATTTCTTCAAGGACATTATTTCTAAATCCGATCATCACCTTTTTCCATTCGGGGGGAATTAAAAAGGAAACTTCGTCTTTCCCTTGATTTTTTTGAACAAGAGTTAAACCATCCAAATCTTGTTTTGTAATTTTGTTTAGGTCCAAAACAAGTTTTAGCCCTTTTAACTTTAACCTTTGAATTTCCTCTGCGGGCCCGGTCAATGTTTGGAATAAAGTTTCCGGCCAAACATCCAGAAATTCGTAGCCCTCAGGCGCATTTTGAGAATTGACCATGATACGAATAGGGACATCCGCTGTCATAATCGGAGTTAAATTAATGACAAAATCATTATGCTGCACCTGCGTAATGTGATGTGCAAGATCGATTGCCGGATTTAAACTCACAAGATTTTTTTTCCCTATTCTCGCAATCCAGCTATCATGATCTATCGAGGAGGCATCAATAACGACCTCTAAATCCCCCGGCTCAAGCTCTTGGATTACTTCTCTTGAGCCTGATAAAATTAGAGAAATTCTCTTTTTTAACATCCCGTTTGGAAGAAGGCCGGCGATGGTTTTATCAGAAGGTAAATTAATAATTTTAATCGGAACATTCGGGATAGTCTTGGTATCCGTTATGGAATGATTAACGTAAAGCCAAAGCACTATTGCCGTGATGAATGAAAGAAGCTTTCTTTGCCAGTTCCTCAGGAAAAAACCACTCATGAACCCCTCCATTGTTTAATCCAGCTAATCGCGTCAATACCGGTGTCCATGCTGGATTTCGGGGGGGGTAAAAATACTTCTAATAATCCCTTTGAAACGATCTATTTTAACGCCTCTTGTCATAATACCATCTCTTGCAATAGAAACTTTTCCGGTTTCTTCCGAGACAACAATAATAAGCGCATCCGCAAGCTGGCTCATTCCAAGGCCAGCTCTATGCCTTGTTCCCATAGACTTTGACAATTGAGTACTATCATCAGCTAATGGAAGAATGGTGGCTGCCGATAAAATCTCAGTTCCTCTTATGATAACCGCGCCATCATGAAGAGGAGTAGAGGGAATAAAAACCGTTTCTAAAAGTTCGGGAGAAAATTTAGCGTTTAAAAGAACCGCTTTATTGGCATATTCATCCAGAGAATCCTGGTTTTCCAAGACAATTAAAGCGCCATACCTTTTTTCCGACATACGGTAAACGGAATAGGCAATCCCCTCAAGAAACCTGTCAAACTCAGTGACTTCTTGGTATTTTTTTCCTTTTACGCTTAATTTTGAAAGCGCGATTCTAAGCTCCGGCTGAAATAAAATAAGGAGCGCGATCACTGCGACATTGACAAAGTAGAACATTAGCTTTTGAATTACCGGCAATTGCATCCAATTGGCAAGTGTGAATACAGCCAAAAACGCCATTAAACCGAAAATCAAATCCATTGCCCTTGTATTCCAAAAAAAGGAAAGCAAGTAGTAAATCATAATGGATATGATGCCGATTTCAAGAGCCGGAATAAAAAGTGTAAAAAGTTCTAGCACAGTTTCCTCCAAAGCGTAAGAGCGTTTAAGTCATTAAAAGCTTAAAATTTTACAAATTCGGTTTGATAACGTTAAGGACTGCCATAGCATCTTTGTGAGATGCCACATCATGAACCCTTATATAATCAGCCCCGTTTAAGGCTGCAAAACAATGCAAAGCCAAAGTGGCTGACTCAAGCTCAACGGTTGGCTTTTGTAATAATTTGCTTAAAAATGACTTTCTTGATGCCCCTATGAAAAGGGGTACTCCCAGGCTTTTAAACTTCTGCAAATTTTGTATGATTTCAACATTATGAGCAACCGTTTTTCCAAAACCGATACCAGGGTCCAAAATGAGGTTCTCTTTTGATATCCCTTTCAATATTAGGTGTTTAATTTTATCTTCAAACCAATCCATCAAATGCGGCAAAACCCCTTCCCTATAGCTTGGATTTTGCTGCATGTTTTCCGGAAGCCCTTGCATATGCATACAAATGATCTTTGCGTTAAATTGCTTAGCCACCCCAATCATTTCGTCATTTGAAAAGCCTTGGATGTCATTTAAAATAACGGCTCCATTTTCAAGCGCTTCTTTGGCCACTTTCGGCTTTCTTGTATCTATGGAAATCGGAATTTTAAGCTTTGATTTTAAAGCTTTTATAACTGGAATAACACGGGCAAGCTCCTCTTCTTCGCTTACAGGAAGAGCAAAAGGCCTTGTGGACTCTCCTCCGATATCTAAAATGTCCGCACCTTGAGACTCCAATTGAAGCCCTCTTAATACCGCTTCATTTTCATTAAAATATTTTCCCCCGTCATAAAAAGAATCCGGGGTGACATTTAAAATTCCGACTATTTTTGCCATCAAAAAACCTAAAAATATTTCTTGGAAAGATAATAACTGTTGACGTCTAAAAAAAGAATCTATTTTCTTAGAGCTTTCTAATAAAGGAGAGATAAAGATGGATGTTGAAATGCTAGCCCGCATCCAATTTGCCTTAACGATCACTTTTCACTATATCTATCCGCCTTTAAGTATTGGGCTCGGGCTTTTTTTATGCCTAGTGGAAGGCACCTATCTAAAAACAAGAAAACCTATCTATCGGGATATCGCCGCTTTCTGGACAAAAGTCTTTGCTTTGACTTTTGCAATTGGAGTTGCAACCGGCATTGTCATGGAATTTGAATTCGGAACCAATTGGGCTGTTTATTCCCGATATGTTGGGGATGTCTTTGGAAGCGCTCTTGCGGCAGAAGGCATTTTTGCTTTCTTTTTAGAATCCGGATTTTTAGCGCTTCTTCTCTTCGGATGGAATAGAATAGGCCCAAAACTTCACTTTTTTTCGACTGTCATGGTCTGCCTTGGAGCCCATTTTAGTGCTATCTGGATAGTCGTGGCAAATTCTTGGATGCAAACTCCGGCGGGTTTTCATATAGTTGGGGAAGGTCTTGCGGCAAGAGCTGAAATCACCGATTTCTGGACCATGGTGTTCAACCCATCTTCTGTTGTTCGTCTTCTCCACGTCGTTTTTGGCTGCTGGCTTGCAGGCGCTTTTTTAGTTATAAGCATTTCGGCTTGGTATTTGTTAAAGAACAGGCATAAGCAATTTTCTCTTATATCAATGCGTTATGCCCTTTGGATTTCTCTTGTCGCCATTATTTTACAAATAGCCACAGGGCATTTCAGCGGTCAAATAGTCGCCAAATACCAACCCGCAAAACTTGCCGCTTTTGAAGGGCTTTATCAAACCCAAAAGGGCGCGCCTTTAACTCTTTTTGGAGTCGTTAATCCAAAAGAGGAAAGAGTGGATTTTGCCATACAAATTCCAAAATTATTGAGTTTTTTATCGTTTGATGATTTTAATGCTGAAGTCATGGGGCTTGATCAGGTTCCGCCAAAAGATAGGCCTAATTCCCCCTTGCTTTTCATCACCTTTAGAATGATGCTGGGCACAGGTTTCTTAATGCTTTTTGCCTCCGTCATTGGCCTATACTATCTTTATAGACACAAGCTTGAAGAGAAACGAGTTTTTCTTTGGATGCTTGTGCTTTCAGTTCTCTTGCCGCAAATCGGAAATCAGGTAGGCTGGATTTCAGCAGAAGTGGGTAGATACCCCTGGATTGTCAACGGACATCTTCGCATTTCAGAAGGGCTTTCAAGAACTGTTACTCAAAATATGGTGCTTGGCTCAATCATCATGTTTTTAACTGTTTATGTATTCCTCTTTATTCTATTTATTTATCTTCTTAACGAGAAAATAAAACATGGTCCTCATGATATTTTCCATGATGAAGGGTCGACGCCCTATCACCATTTAAAAGAATTTGTGGACGAGGTGAGTTAATGAACTTCATTTTTGAAAATCTAGAATTTGTCTGGTTTACTATCTTTGTATTTTTATTAACCGGTTATGCCATTCTCGACGGGTTTGATCTAGGCGTTGGCATGCTGCACCTTTTTTCGAAAGAGGATATCGAAAGACGAATCATGCTTAATTCCATAGGCCCACTATGGGACGGCAATGAAGTTTGGCTTGTAACGGCAGCAGGCGCCCTTTTTGCCGGTTTTCCGGGCATCTATGCCACCCTTTGCTCGGCTTTTTATATCCCCATTATGATTTTGCTATCTGGCCTTATTTTTAGAGCCGTCGCCATTGAATTTAGAAGTAAACGTCCTATGGCTTGGTGGCGCTGGATGTGGGATATATTGTTTTCCTTAGCGAGCCTTATCATCGCTTTTACCTTGGGAATTGTTCTCGGCAATATGGTTACAGGCATTCCTCTAGACGCGAAAGGGGATTTTATCGGAGATTTTTGGACAATGGTACACCCTTATTCCATTATGGCAGCCATTTTTACAACAAGTCTTTTCCTTATGCACGGCTCCATTTTCCTTATGATGAAAACAGAAGGGGCCTTTCATGAAAAAATGCGTAATTTGGTAAACCCATGCATCATTTTTTTTATCATGTGCTACGCCATTGTGACTATGGCAACCTTAATTTATTATCCTCATATGACAGAAGCCATCAAAGAGAGGCCCTACATTTTTTTAGTAGCTCTTGTCAATATGTTTGCTATCGCTAATATCCCAAGAGAAATCAATTTAGGCAGAGATGGATTTGCTTTTCTATCATCAAGCTTAAATATCATCTGTCTTGTCGCTCTTTTTGGAATCGGCAGCTACCCTGATATCATAAGAGCTCCTAACGACCCCGCTAACAGCCTAACCATTTGGAATTCAGCTTCTTCTGAATATACACTTTCCATCTTGCTCCTCATTGCGGCTATTGGAGCACCTTTGGTAATTGCCTATACAATCCTTATTTATTATATCTTCCACGGAAAAGTCAGGTTAGATGCTACCAGCTATTAGATTTTAATATATTTAATATAATTTACTAAGGAAAACAAACAAGTTTATCTTTTGTTTCTTTAGATGCTATAATTAAATTATATTTTTATTGAGAGGATGATTTATGGATAAATCCAGCCCTCTCGGCGGCGTTCCTAAGTGGGCAAAAATTTTAGGTGATGAAGCAGGCCAGCCTCTTATCCAACGGGATAAAGAGGCCTTAAAAGAAACGGATGCAGTTAAAATTTCTGAAACTTCAGAGCTAAGTGAAGAGCAGATTAAGCATCTTAAAAGCCAGGAATTGAAATCTCTTGCGTCAAGAATTGGACTAACTGCTGTTGCAATTCTCACATCCCCTGCTATCCTGGCTGTTGGTGGCGTTCTGTTACTGTCAAAATTTCTGACAAGCAAAGAAGAAATCAGTCCGTTTGATAAAGCTCTATCCTCACTTCTTTTACCGGCTGCCGGTAGCAAAAATTTCCCGCCGAAACCTATGGAAGATTCCCATACTCGATATTTTCAACTCCAAGGAGTTAAAAATAAAGCAGGCGAAGTAACTCTTGATGGGATTGTTCATCTAGCCGATTCAATGGATCCTAAAATTGCTGTTAAAATGCCCTGTGTGGTTCTTTTTTGCCCGAACATGGGTTGTATGGAACAGATGACTGACCAAGCCTATGAATATAATCTCAAAGGCTTTAACGTTGTTGTGTTTAATTATCGCGGGGTTAATGAAAGCAAAGGCAGAGTCTTAACCGGTAAAGATTTAGAAGATGACGGAGAAACTGTTGTCAGAACACTTTTGGAAAAAGGTTTGTCTATTGGAGATGATAAAGAACCTCTTTTGCTCAAACCTGATGTTTCTGATCTTATTCTAGACGGAGCCTCCCTTGGTGGTGCGGTGGCAGCAAGTGTTGGAGAAAAATTTCCCTCCGCAACTCTTGCTACAAGTAGAACCTTTACCTCATGGGTAGATGCCGCAGCGGGGCTTATAAGTCAATTTACAAACCCGATCTTTGGAAAGATTGCAAAAGTTTATCTTTCTATTGGAGATGAAACTAAACTTGAGACCTTAGCTTCCTTGAAAGGACGGTTGGCGAAGGAGCATAATTTAACTTTTATTGAATCAGCCGGATTAAAAGGGGACGGCCTTATTTCCGAAGACTCAAAGCTAAGTGAAGAAACAGTAAAAAAAGCCATACCTGAGTTGTCGCCTAAAGTTCAATTTGAAACCCATATTAGACGAAAAGGAGGGGAAGCGAGAGAAGATCTTTATCACCATAATAGTGAAATTTCTCTAAATGAAAGGTCGCATCTCTATACAAAGATTGTTGAACCTCATTCAAAAACAATTAGGCTGCTTCAAAAAGCATCTTCTATCGGAACAAATCTAGAGGGAAACATCAATTTGGTCTTAACTCAAAGAGTAAGAGATAGGTCGACGTTATTAAGGTTAGTGCGTGAAAATGACTTCCATCTTCCTCATAAAGCCCTCAATGAAAATCTAATCAATTTATTAAACTCTATCCAGTCAGACACCCCCTATTTAGAAGAAATTGAAGAAGTAGTGAGGGGTTTTAACTTAGAAGGTTTGGTGAAAGCCATAGATAGGGCTCATGAAATGGAAAAGGATCCTTTAAATGAAATGAACTTAGAGACTATTCAAGAAGGAGCCGCCTACCTTGAAGCCATCGCCGAAAATATCATTAAATTAGAAAGAAAAATTGATGAGCTCAAGAAGCCTCAATAAAAATAGTAATCTTATATTTTATCGTAAAGATAGCCAAACCTAGGGTTGGCAAGCCACGGAAAAGGAATGTTATTAAAAACTTATAGATGCTTCTTTAGAAAATCTTACATAAAGTAGGCCACTTTTATTCAGCTAAGTTCCTGTTTCTTTTCCTTCTTAAGCAATTCTATGAAATGCTTAGTTTCTTCCTTTACAACAGGGGATAAAGCAAGCAGGGCTATTAAGTTTGGAAACGCCATCAAACCATTAAAGATATCTGAAATTTTCCAAACGAGGTCAAGCTCAAGAACTGCCCCCGGAATGACAATCAAAGTAAAAAGAATACGGTAAAAAGGAACTGATTTATCTCCGAAAAGATACTCGCAGCACTTTTCGCCATAGTAAGCCCATCCGACCAGAGTTGTAAAAGCAAAAAGTATAAGGCCGAAAGTCACAATATAGCCGCCCCAGGGAAAGACCGATGAAAAAGCAGCCATAGTAAGAGAGGCGCCTGTGACAGCTTTCCCCCCTTCCCCTGTCATTCCAAGAACATTTGTCACCCCAAGGACAAGGCCGGTTACCGTACACATCACAATCGTTGCAAGAAAGCACCCCGTCATAGAAACAAGAGCTTGCCTCCCGGGTACATCGGTTTGAGCGGCAGCTGCCGCAATGGACGCCGTTCCAAGGCCTGCTTCGCTTGTCATTAGCCCTCGGCTAATTCCCATCTGGAAGGCAAGAATAATGGTGGAACCTAAAAATCCGCCAACCGCTGCTTGGCCGGTAAAAGCCGTTTTGAAAATGGTTGCAAGAACGCCTGGAATTAAATAAAATTTAGCTCCTAAAATAATTAAAGCCCCGCCAATGTAGATAAAAGCCATCATAGGAACGAGAAAAGAAGCCACTTTTCCAATGCTTTTGATCCCGCCAAGAATGGTAAGGCCTGTAAAGGCCGCGACTAATATTCCTGTATAAAGAGGACTTACGGAAAAAGTCCCATACATCACATCTGCAACAGAGTTAGCTTGCAGCATATTACCGCCGCCAAAAGCTGCAATGGCTCCAAAAAAGGCAAAAGAAATAGAAAGCCATTTCCAGCCGAGAGCATACTCAATAAAATACATGGGACCGCCGCACATTTCCCCTTTGCTATCGGTAGTTCTATATTTTACCGCTAGAATAGATTCCGCATACCTTGTGGCCATTCCAATAAGGGCTGTAACCCACATCCAAAAAAGAGCGCCAAGGCCGCCTGTCACAACAGCTGTTGAAATACCGGCGATATTTCCAATACCGATTGTGGCAGCAAGAGCTGTCATAAGAGACTCAAAGTTTGAAATATCCCCTTTTTCTCCCTTATATTGCTTATTGGAGACGACAAGCTTGAAAGCATAGCCTAGGTAGCGGAACTGGATTCCTTTAAGTAAAAAAGTTAAGTAGATACCGATGCCGACTATCAAAAGTAGAAGAGGAAAACTCCAAACAATAGCGTAAACCTTATCTAAAAACCCGGCAATCCAGGAGGACATTTCTGTCATAGTTCGTTCCTTAAAAATACTTACTTTTTATGCTTTTCCGGATTTTATCAAGGCAATGAACTCATCGGTTCTTTTCCCGATAACACGGGATAAAAGTACGAGAGCAATTAAGTTGGGTATGGCCATAAGGCCATTCGCGATATCAGCGAGCGTCCAAACCGTTTCCATTTTAAGAATAGCACCCGGAATGACCGCGAGTGTAAATAAAATGCGGAAAGGAAGTACGGATTTTTCACCAAAAAGATACTCAAAACATTTTTCCCCATAATAAGCCCAAGCAATCACTGTGGAAAAAGCAAAAAGGAAAAGGCCGATCGCAACGATATATTCCCCCCCTTTTAAATTAGTTGAGAAGGCTGTGACTGCAAGGCTTGCTCCATTTAAGGTTTTTCCTGTACTGTCTGCAAGTCCCTGAACCCCTGAAAGGGCGATTACAAAACCTGTAATCGTACAAACAATCAAAGTTGAAATAAGCGCTCCCACCATAGTGATTAAAGCTTGTCTTGCCGGATAGTCTGTTTTAGCGGCTGCTGCTGCAATCGAAGAAATTCCAAGCCCGGCTTCATTTGAAAAAATACTTCTTGTCACTCCAAGCTGAATTGCCATCATGGTCGTGGCTCCAGCAAAACCGCCAAAGGCTGCTTGGCCGCTAAAAGCGGATTTAAAGATAAGAGAGAGGACAGCCGGAATTTTTTCATACTGAAGACCAACCACAATAAGGCCTCCAACTACATAAAAAATAGCCATAACAGGAACTAGAATCCCTGACACATGACCAATTGATTTTACGCCGCCTAAAATCACAAGAGCGGTTAAAACGGCAATCGCAATCCCAACTACAACAGGATGGATGTCCCATATCATATTAACCGACTCGACAATAGAATTGACTTGAACTAAATTACCTGTTCCAAAAGCTGCGATGACCCCAAAAATAGAAAATAAAACCGCCATCCATTTCCATCCAAGCCCCCTTTCGATATACTCCATTGGGCCGCCGATCATCTCTCCTCTTTTGTCGAGCTCGCGATACTCAACGGCAAGCAAGGATTCGGAATACTTTGTAGCCATTCCGACAATAGCTGTCACCCACATCCAAAATAGGGAGCCGAGACCTCCAATTGCAATAGCTGTTGCAACCCCCACAATGGATCCTGTTCCAATAGCTCCTGCAAGCGAGGTCATCAACGCTTCAAAATGGCTGATATCCCCTTGGCTTCTTTTCGAGGATTTAGAGAGGACTTCTTTGATTCCGAAAAAGAGATACCTGAACTGGATGCCTTTCAAAATAAACGTTAGGTAAAATCCGGTTCCAAAAAGCAAAATCAAAAGAGGCAAGGACCATACCCAATCTTTGATTTGCACGAGTATTTCTTCAATATTCATCATCACTTCAATTCCGATTCTGCTTAAATTTTGTCCAAGTAAAAACTTTTAAATTGACTTCTCAAAACGGTAACATTTTAGTCTCTTACCTGAATTAGCGCAAAAGAAATTGACATTCTTAAATTTTATTTTTTGAAAGGAAAATTTCTAAACAGGAGGGTTTTTAATAAAATTAATTGTAGAATTATATTTTAACAATAAAAAGCCGAAGAAATTCTTCGGCTTTAAACTATCAATCAGAGTTTAATAAAACTTTATACTTTTTGGCTTTTTCCTAAGTAAACGTTGCTATATAGAACGCCCGCAATCAACCCCCCTAGAATGGGGCCGATCCAATACACTAATTGATCTGACCAAGTCGAGCTGATAAGAGCCGGTCCAAAGGCTCTTGCCGGATTCATGGCGGCGCCTGTGATCCCTCCAAAAGCTATAATATCAAAAAGAATTACAAGCCCGATTCCAAAACCTGCGATAGCCTTGAAAGTTCCTCTTGGGTCAATAGCGGTTGCGTAAACTGTAAAAACTAAAAAGAAAGTTAGAATAGCTTCCGTAAATACGCCAACCCAAAAGCTAATTCCAGGCCCAAGTTGCGGAGTTCCAAGTTTTGCAACCTTTGCCACTTCAGTTGGGAAAATAAGGGTTAGGCAAATAGCTGCTAAAATTGCGCCGCCAACTTGAAATAAAATTTCAAGAGCCGCTGTTTTGGCATCAATTTTACCGCCAATTAAAAGACCTAGAGTTACAGCCGGATTAATCTTTCCTCCGGAAATTGGAGCGACAGCTGAAATCATAACCGCAAGAGCTAAGCCATGAGCGACAGCGATCCCAAGCAAGCCAACTCCCCCGTTTGTCATCTCATTTAAGCAGATAGAGCCGGCGCCAATAAAAGTAAGGGCAAAAGTTCCAATTAGTTCTGATAATAGCCAAGGTAAATTCATGAATCGCCTCCAAAATAAAAAAATTTTTACCTAAAGGCAACATAGGGAAAGGTCCTTTTTTTTTCTATGAAAAGATAGGCCACCAAAGTAAAATTACTTTTTCAATATTTATATCGCTCTTTCTTGGCTTGATTTCTATTTTTTCGATAAGGTCATCATTATAATTAAAAGAGACCCCGGCAATTTGGCTCTCTAAATCAGACTGAAGGTTTTGGAGCTCTTCTTTATAGCTGCTGCTTTCACCCTCTGCTTGTTCCACGTCCTGATTTTGTTTTTGCATACGCCGCGCTTTTTGTATGGAAGAGCCGGCTCCTGTGATAGTCCCTTTAGTAACGCTTTTTTTCCCGAATATAGAACCTAATATCGTAGTCCCGATAGAAACATAAGTTTCAGCTTTTTTTAAGCTTGCTTCTTCTTTTTCTTTAGCTACTTTGGCATCGGCCTTCTGAATCTTTGATTCCAGTTGTGTGATCTTTTTATTGAATTGGGCTTTTAGGTTTTCAATCATCTCATCTCTTTTTTCACGGCAAGCATGGGCGACCCTAGCTTTAAACTCCTCTTCAGATTCCCCTTGTTTGGCCGTTAATTTTAAAGAAGGCGCTTTTAGAAGAGGCACATTGTAATTTTGATAAAGCCAGGAGCTAAAGGTCTTTTCAAGAAACTTATAAGTTTTTTCTTGCATCAAGTTCGCATTCAAGGTTTCAAAAAAGCTATTATCAATCGGCTTATTACCCATCCTTTCTCTAAGTTCTTTATATTCGCTTCCCTCCCCCCAAAGGGCATCTGTTCCATCTTTAGTAAGAGTTGTAACAATTGAGATATCTTTCCAATAATCAATTCCATTTTTGGCATCGACAAAATGAAGTTTAGCAAAACCTGCTACGAGAGGTTTATAGGTGACATGATTGCCTGTTTGGTCAGATCGGAAGAAAAACTCTTGAATTTGCGAGGAAAGAAGCGGCTTTGTCACAGACCCTGTTTTCTTTGTATCTAGGGGGTCTAAGGCAGGCTCTTTTCCTTCTTCATTTTTTTGAATTTTTGACTTCATAAGCTTAGCAATTTCGGTTAGAGAAAGGGGGCCTCTTAAATAACAAAGTGTGAACCTTGTCTTAAATACGACTGGGGCCTCATGATAGATGCTTCTAACAAGAAACGTTCTATTCGGAATTGAAGATAAGAGGGTGTCAATCGACTTTGTGTCTCTTCCTAAATTATCAGAAGCGGTTTTCAATCCTTCCAAAACCCTAAGTTTATCCCTTTCTGTTTGCATTTTGCCAATAAACCACGTCCCTGCATTCGAAAGGCCCTTGTAATCGAGGTCCACCGGGTTTTGCGTAGCTAAGATACACCCCACCCCAAAGGCTCTTGCCTGTTTTAGCAATGTCAGCATAGGAATTTTAGAGGGGGGATTAGCAATCGGTGGAAAAAAGCCAAAAATTTCATCCATGTAAAGAATAGCTCTAAGACTTGTTGTCCCGCTTTGCTTTCTTGTCCAGGCAATAACTTCATTTAAAAGCAACGTGACAAAAAACATCCTTTCTTTGTCGCCAAGGTGGTTAATTGAAAAAATAGAAAATTTTGGCTTGCCTTCTTTGGTATAAAGCATTTTGGCAATATCGATAGGCTCACCTTGCATCCAGGAGGTAAAACTTGGGCTAGCCAAAAGCGCATTAAGTTTTAAGGAAAGCTCAAGACGCTCTTTGGGAGGGAAAAAAGTATTTAAATCAAAGACACCCACTTTTTCAAAAGGGGGCTTTTCAACGAACTGGATAAGAGAAGGCAAGTCGAGATTTTTGCCGCTTTTCCAAATGTAATCGATAATTGTAGAAATAAGAATGTGCTCTTTGCTAGTCAGGGCATCCTCTGTAATTCCAATTAAACTTAATAGCCCGGTAGTTAAGGATGAGACCTTATCTCTAATAGCGCCGCTATCTTGGAAAAGCTCTTTGCTTGGAACTTCAAAAGAACTTAAAATTGAAACACTTACCCCGCTTGTACTTCCGGGCGTATAAATAGTAATATCGATGCTTTCTTTAAATTTTTTTATGCGAGCTAATGGCTCATCAGATTCTTCCAAGCCTTTTTTCCAAGTCTTGCTAATATCTTCTGCAAGCTTTTCGGGCGTTTCCCCTTTTCTTTTGGCAGCTTCACTATCGACCCAGGGCAAGAATTCGTCGGGTTTAAGATCTGGAAAAGAAAGCATTAGATTCCCCATATCCCCTTTCGGATCTATGATAATGGCTGGAATTCCATCAAGGGCTGCTTCTTCAAGTAAAATAATACCAAGACCGGTCTTTCCGCTTCCTGTCATCCCAACGCATACCGCGTGAGTTGTAAAATCTTTCGATTCTAATAGGAAAGGAGCTTCCGACTCTATTTCCTTTCCTAAATAGAAAAGGCCGAGTTTCTCGTAATCTTCCATTAAAGAACTCACTTTATCTAATTTTTTTAAACTTAGAACTATAAGAATGCTTTCTAAGCTTTTTTCCCTGGAATCATATAATAAAAAAAGTAAGGGACGGTCTATAAAAAAGCAAGCTTTGGCCAAGAAACGGTTTTTTTCGTAAGGAATAGGGGTCTTTCTTTTTATCTTATTGATAATTAGTAAATTATTTCGTTTTAACCGACTTGTAAACGATAAAACCAAAATTTTTTTTCAAAAAATATTTTTTCAATTTATAGAAATGTTAAAGTAAAAATTGAAAGGTAGTAAATATTTGGAGGCTCCATGAAAAAGGTTTTATCCTTCCATCATTTTTTATTAAGCGCAGCTATTTTTACATTTACAGCTCTAAATGCTGCAGATGCGCCCGTTAATGTAAACGTCAACCCCTCTTCCGGATCAAGCACAAGTTCTTCTGAAGGCTATCAGACCCCGGCTTTTAATAACGACGGTTTTGAGAACCCAACAGTTATTTACGATCAAAACGGGACTGGAGGAGTTTATTATCAAGGCGGAACGCCTGTTTATGGACCTGGGTATCGTGGTGGAAATTGGAACCATCCGGGCAACTGGAATCACGATGGCAACTGGAATCATCATAATAATTGGAACCATCATAACAATCAGCATCACCAGCATCACAATCAGCATCACCAGCAACATCACCAAGGGCATCATGGGGGCCACCACGGTGGCGGACACCACGGGGGCGGACACCGCCGTTAGATTATTTGACACCCCTAACCGCTAGGGGTGTCTCTCTTACTCAGTTAATAATTCCCCTTTCCTATAAAGCCATTTCCCATTCACTTTTTCAAACGTGCTTTTTTCGAAAAGGCAGTACTTTTCCCCTTCTTGTTCAAGATAAGCTTTGAATGTGACTATTCCATTTAACCCTTCTTCTTGATTATCAATGATTTTTAAATCATTAAATCGAGTTTTCCGGCAGAATCCGTCAATTTCAGATTTCCATTTTTCCTTATTACTTTTGTAACTTGGGTTTTTGGGGTGGGTGGTTGCGATGATATAATTCGATAGCCCCTTAGCGTAAGCTGCATATCGAGATCTCATAAGGCTAAGAGAATCAGGAAGGATTAAGCCCGAATGATGAGGTTCGCAGCACTCACTATATTTTTTTCCGCTATGACAAAAACAATCCATTTTAAAATTAAACCTTGAATCGATCCGTTAAAGTTTGTTAATTCATATAAAGGGCTTAAAGAGTTTCACTAAGCTTAAATCTTGAAATAGCTTGAGCTTTTTTCTATTCAATAAATTAAGTTATGGTGCTGCATGTCTGCCAATAAGATTCAAACAGAAATCACTAAAAGCGATTTGCCAAATGGCCCTGCCATCTTAACAAAAGAAGCGATTAATTTTTTAACAAATCTTCACTCGAATTTTCAGTCAAAAAGACTCGCTCTTTTGGAGATGCGTTCAAAAAGACAAAGAGAGCTCGATTTAGGCTATGACCCAGACTTTTTGACTACCACTCAGTGGATTAGAAATGATCCTAATTGGAAAGTAGCTCCTTGTCCAAAAGAAGTGCTTAAAAGACATGTTGAAATAACCGGTCCAACCGATAAAAAAATGGTGATTAATGCGTTGAATTCCGGGGCTGATGTTTTTATGGCAGATTTTGAAGATGCCAATTCACCGACTTTTGAGAACATGGTAGAGGGTCAAGCGAACCTTAAAGAGGCTGTAGCCAAAAGACTCAAATTTACCTCTCCTGAAGGCAAAGTTTATCAACTCAATGAAACGACGGCTCACCTTTTCGTTCGGCCACGCGGCTGGCACTTAAATGAGAAACACTTTCTTGTTGGAAATGAAGAAATTTCAGCTTCGCTTTTTGACTTTGGATTATTCGCTTTTCATAATGGACAGGTTAAAGTCAATCAAGGGTCCAATATTTATCTTTATCTGCCGAAAATGGAAAACCATTTAGAAGCAAGGCTTTGGAATGAGGTTTTTAATTACACTGAAGAAGCCTTAAAATTACCAAAAGGGTCTATCAAAGTAACTGTTCTTATTGAAACGATACTAGCCGCTTTTGAAATGGAGGAAATCCTTTTTGAGCTTAAAGAGCGCTGTCTTGGGTTGAATGCCGGAAGGTGGGATTACATTTTTTCAGCTATAAAAAAGTTTAGCACAAGAGAAGATTTTGTTTTCCCGGACCGAAAAGAAATCACAATGGCAGTTCCTTTTATGAAAGCATATGCCGAAACTCTCGTCCGGGTTTGTCATAAAAGAGAGGCCCACGCGATGGGAGGGATGGCGGCTTTTGTACCCAGTCGAAAGGACCCTGAAATTAATAAAAAAGCCCTTCTTAAAGTTGAGGAAGATAAGTTAAGAGAAGTAAGCCAAGGCTTTGATGGCACGTGGGTTGCGCACCCCGATCTTGTTCCCGTCGCAAAAAAAGTTTTCGAGGCAGGTTTAGCTTCCAAGCCTCACCAAAAAGATAAAAAACTGGAAGAGAATGAAATAGAAGCCAGTAAACTGCTCGATTTTGAAATTCCAAATAGCTCCATTACAGAAGAGGGTTTAAGACAAAATATTTCCGTTTCTCTTGAATATCTAACCTATTGGCTTCTTGGAGTCGGAGCTGTTGCCATCCATAACCTTATGGAAGATGCCGCAACTGCAGAAATTGCAAGAGCTCAAGTCTGGCAATGGCTAAGAAGAAGCCAAGCCGTTTTAAAAGAGGGTCCTAAAATTACTTTGGATTTTGTAAAGAAAATTCTAGCCGAAGAAAAGAAAGTTTTAGAAAAGCGTTTTAACGATAATGAAGCGCATAAAAAAGCTTTAAATCAAGCCTCTATTTGCTTGAAGGAGCTCTTTGAAAATGAGCCCTTCACCGATTTTTTAACCTCGTACTGCTACAAATACCTTAATTAACAAAATCTCATGAGAAAGCTATGCACGCCTTCATAAATAAAGACGCTGAAGAAATGGAAAAAAAGTGGCTCAAGGATCCAAGGTGGAAAGGCATCAAAAGAACCTATAAAGCAATGGATGTTGTAAGGCTTCGCGGCTCCCGTCAAATTGACCATACTCTTGCAAGGCTTGGCGCTGAAAAATTATATCGATTACTCAAAGATGAAACTTTCATTCGCTCACTTGGAGCAGAAACCGGTAGCCAAGCGGTTCAGCAAGTTCAGGCAGGCTTAAAAGCCATTTATGTGTCAGGCTGGCAAGTTGCGGGCGATATGAACGAAAGCTTGGAAACTTACCCTGACCAGTCGCTTTACCCTGTCTTAAGTGTTCCAAAATTGATTAGAAGAATTTATAAAGCCCTTAAAAGACAAGATGAAATAGAATTTGCGAATGGAAAATTAAAAAGGGATTGGTATGTACCCATTGTGGCTGATGCGGAAGCAGGTTTTGGAGGGCCGATCAACACCTATGAGCTTATAAAAGCTATGATCGAGGAAGGAGCTGCCGCAGTTCACCTTGAAGATCAATTATCCTCTTTGAAAAAATGCGGTCATATGGGCGGGAAAGTACTTGTACCGGTAAGCGAATTTATCACCAAATTGATCACAGCAAGATTTGCAAGCGACATCATGGGAGTTCCTATTATTATTATCGCTAGAACCGATTCTTTTACAGCCAATATGGTGAGATCCGATTCCGACGCGATAGATGCCAAATACTTAACCGGAAAACGATCCCCCGAAGGCTATTACTACTATGAGCCTTCTATGGAACAAACCGTTGAAAGGGGCATTAGTTTCGCTCCTTATAGCGACATGATTTGGTGTGAAACTTCAATGCCGGATCTTGGTGAAGCGCGGGAATTTGCGGCCGGGATTCATGAGAAATTTCCTGGCAAATGGCTTGCTTACAACTGCTCTCCGTCCTTTAATTGGAAAATGCATTTAGATGAGAAAAAAATGAGAACCTTTCAGGAAAAACTAGCTGAAATGGGATACAAATTCCAATTTGTGACACTCGCAGGTTTCCATGCGATCAACGCCAGTATGTTTGAGCTTGCCAATGCCTATCAGAAAGAGGGTATGAGGGCGTATTCACGCCTTCAAGAAAAAGAATTTGAACTTGAAAAATTGGGGTATTCCGCCATCAAGCATCAGCAATTTGTTGGAACCGGTTATTTTGATGAAATTATGACAGCGATCCATGGGGATAACATCAGCACAAAAGCGCTTAAGAATTCAACTGAAGAGCATCAGTTTCACGCTAAAAAAGAAAAGAAGAAAACAAAAAAATAAAGCCCTTAAATGAACTCATTTTCTCCAAACTATGATTTGATTTCTCTAAGAATCATGGACCCCCCTTTGGATGTTTGTTCTTGTTCCAACGATCCAAAGCCTAGAGTCATAGTTTTTAGCAGGCCCTTAAATAATTGGGCGCATCTTCCAATAGCAGGCAGCTTTATTGGCTTATATCGCGTTCTAGCCGGCATTGCGGATCTTGCAGCGGGTCTATTTAAATTATCCTTAGCAAGAGGAATGCTAGGTTTAAAAAATATTACTTTTGGGGCGATTCAAATTATTCCAACAGCTCTTGCCATAGGGTTATTGATAGGAACTCTTTCGGTTCTTGGGATCGCTTCATCACTTTTCCTGGCAAGCTTGGCCCATCTTGTCTCCCTTGTTGCTTTAAATATTCTTTTACTTCCGTTAATTCAAAGGTTGACTATCAATACCGATAAAATGGCCTCTTCGGCTGAAGTATCTGTTTTTTATGATAATGAGTGCGCTATAAAGGGATCTAAAGAATACTTGAGCGCCAATGAGGATCATTGGCTAGAAGAGCTTGATACCCGGGGTATCAAGCTCCATAAAATTTTTGTTTAAGCCGCTATTTTGAGACCGCTTCAGAAGAAGCGGGAGGAAGAAGATATGGCTTCCAGCTCTCACGCTCCATCCAATGCAATTTGCTTTCCCACACTTGTCCTGTGCGTGTATCTAAAAGATAATGACGAATATCGTGCATCTTATCCACTACCACTGTTGTTAATTGATACCTTCCGATTTCTTTGGTGTCTAAATTCGGCGGGAGATCATCTGCCATCAAAAAAGTGAAACTTAAACAAGATGCTGCAAGTAAAAAAAATTTTAACATTAAAAAACCTTTTTAGCTATTACACAAGAAGGATATTAACCTTTAAGCCAAAATATTAACAAGGCTTTTCAAGCCCACCTAGACTCTTTGAGAATGCGTATGGCTTCTGGGTCTTCAAGAATTAAATTTGGCTTTTTTAAAAAATGAGGTTTACTGTTTTTTTTATTGTTTTCATCGAACTTGGAATCTGTAAAGAATGACGGGCTTTTATCTTGATTCTGCCATAAATCACGCGCCGGTATTTTTAATAAGCCTGCATGGCTATTAATAAAAAATTTAAGGTCTTTTAAGAAGAATAAGAAATAGGCCGTAATTTTTGCATCGCTAGAATAAAGGGGCATCGATTTTTGCAATCGATTTATCTTTGAGATCATTTCATAGAGGATAAGACGAGAAGTTTCCACTGTTTCATCCTCGCCTTTATAAGCAATCGATTTCACTTCTGAAAAATTAACAATCAGTTCTCTCACTCTCTCAAGCTCCTTAACTAGACCTTTAATGTCTTCTATTTGGCTATAAGTTAAAAGCCATCCTTCAAGTATCGGCTTTGATGGAATTCCCCAGGCATAAGAAGAGGCATAAAAAAGAGCTAAGTCAAGGAATGAACCCGGTTTTGGAATATCATGAGAGAGAGATATCATCCCTTTTAAAAACTGCTTATCTTTTTTTTGTTGGAACTCATCGAACCCATTAAAAGCCAAATTCGGCCAAAGTCCGCTGCCTTGATTTATTCCGCCAGAATTAATAATTGGGATTAAGGGTACTCCAAGAGATTCTCTTGATTTGGATAACTCATCCCAAAACGAGTGAGCAAGGTGATGGTCTTCCCATGGCAAACCTTCTCTTTCTGAAAAAACAACTATAACATTTGAGGGCAAGTCTAAACAAAAATCTTTAACAGCTTTTACGCCAAGCGATCCCTCTTTAAGATAAAAAAATATTTCTCTTTTGTCCCCTACCTTTTCTAAAAGAAAGGAAACTTCTTTTAATAAAAGCTCGCTTTGTAAAAATTCCCTTACTTCAGAAGGAGCCAGAAAGGGGTTTAAGCTTCCGGCTTCCCAAAATAAAGCCGTCTCATCCGGAAGGTTAAATTGAATCTCCTCCTTTGTTTGGCAGCTTTCAAGAGAAACATTAAGAATAAGTTTAATGGAATAGCGCTTTAGAATTTTAATAAAGGGCTCGAAATCAAAAGAATTTTTGCTATCTGTTGCTTGCTTGCTAATTCCAAGTAATAGCGCGTTGAATCCAAGGGCGGATAAATCCTCCATACGATCCTCTGTTTCTTTAAGATCAAGACACCACTTTGGGATTTCAATGGAAGTGCCTTCATTTAAAAAAAAACGCTCCCCTTCTCTCATCATCCAAAGAATTCGAAAAGAGCACACGGCTTGAAATCGAGATAAAAAATCATTTTTCCTTCCGCTATTTTTAGCAAGTTTTAGACACCTTTTCGCGAAAAGAAAAGCTTCTTCCGAAACTTCCTTTATAATCAGGTTTTCACCTTCTCCTTTAAAAAGAAATGAAGGTTTTGTTGCGTTATTTAAGAAACAAGAAGCTGTCATCATGTACGTTTTTCTCTAAAATTCTAGTTAACTTGGAAGCCCTTGGAATTTTTTTAAATTACCAAAAGTTTTACTTGAGTTGATCAGTTCTTAAGAAGATACTGAAAAAAGCGCATGGGTTCAAGATTTAGAACCTCTTTTAAGAAATTTTTTAAGACTCTCGACTTTTTACTAAACCAAAAAAATCTTGACTGACTTATGACAATAGATAAGACTTATTTTTCAGAAGAGGATTATCTTCCTTCTCCTCAATCCATTAAAGAAGAAATCCCTCTCTCGGCTGAATGCAAAGAATCTATCAATGCCCATAGAAAAGAGATTGAAGCTATTTTAAGTGGAAAAAGCAATTCTCTTTTACTCATTGTAGGTCCCTGTTCTATTCATGATGAATCCTCAGTCCTTGAGTTTGCAAAACGTCTAAAAAAATTAAAAAATGAAGTTTCTGACGTCTTTAAAATTGCAATGCGTGTCTATTTTGAAAAACCAAGGTCGCTTTTAGGTTGGAAAGGTCTTCTTTATGACCCCGGACTTGATGGCTCTCATGACATTGCAACAGGTCTTCGAAAAACAAGATCCCTTTTAAAAAAAATTGCAGAATTGGATATCCCGATTGCAGCCGAGTTTTTAAATGGGGTGACAGCTTCCTATTTAAGCGATTTTGTCTCCTGGGGATGCATAGGAGCCAGGACTTCCGAATCTCAGGTTCATCGGGAACTTGCATCTTCTTTGCCCATGCCGATAGCTTTTAAAAATAGCACAGATGGCAATATGCAAATTGCGGTTAATGGAGCTCAAGTAGCAAGGGCGCCGCATACCTTTATCTCTATTTCAGAAACAGGCCGGGTCGTTCGTAAAAAATCCTCGGGAAATCCTTTTTCCCATATTGTTTTAAGAGGAAGCACGACTCTTGGCGCGA
This sequence comes from Criblamydia sequanensis CRIB-18, assembly GCF_000750955.1. Lineage (NCBI taxonomy): Bacteria > Pseudomonadati > Chlamydiota > Chlamydiia > Parachlamydiales > Candidatus Criblamydiaceae > Candidatus Criblamydia > Candidatus Criblamydia sequanensis. The sequence goes on from NZ_CCEJ010000004.1 coordinate 221,832, forward strand.
ATTATTTCCCGGAATCGGTTGAAAAAGCCTTAAATCTATTAAAAGAGGCTGACTTAAATGAAAGCCTCCTTATCGATTGCTCTCATGGGAATTCGAGCAAACAACATCTCGGTCAAATCACAGTTTTCCAGTCTGCTTTAAGCCAAGTGAAGCAAGGCAGAATAGAAATTAAAGGACTTATCCTTGAAAGTCATCTTCATGAGGGGCGTCAAGATTTGCCCGATTCTTTAAATGAGTTGAAATATGGCGTTTCTTTAACGGACCCTTGTTTGGATTATGAATCTGCTGAAACGCTTATCAACCAAGGCTATCGCTTTCTTAAAGGAGATAAGCCTGAATTTACTTCATGGAACGATTGTGAAACCTCATATCAAGAGCCAAATCTCATATATAATTAAAGCTTTTCAACTCTTAAGTCTAATGACTGTATTTTCTTGCACAAGATCCCCTTTTCAAGTGCATCTTGAATATATTAGCAAAGAGCAGCTTGCAAGCTATCATGTCGGAACGCCTGATCCAAGGCTTGTATTGATGCCTGTCGGACAAAGAGTAGTCATTCAGTGGCGTCTTGAAGAACCTATTTTTGATCTGGGAACATGGAAAATTGCGCTTTATTTTAGATATAAAAATCAAACAGAAGGTTTTTCTGAAATCTTTTTAATTAAATCTCGCGGCCAACATATCTTTGAGCTTGCCGATGAGCAATATTTTTCAACCTGCGGAATTCTGGCATGGAAAGCTGAGTTGATCAAAGATGACGAGGTTATGCTCGTTAAACAGCATCTTTTGTGGACACGACTAATTGAGTTTGAAGACCCGAAAGTGGCTGACGAATTTAAGTTCGATTAGGACCTAAGACTACCCGTGATTAATTTAGCTAATCACGGGTAACCATTTTTAGATGATAAGAAGCGCGAACACAAGCGCAAAAAGCGCAAAAGATTCAATAATACCAATCGCTGCAAAGCATTTTCCAAATACGGCAGGTTGTTTTGCAGAGGCTTGGATGCCGGTGGCACAAGCCATTCCTTGATAAATAGCTGATACCATGATAGCAGCTCCCGAACCTAAGCCAATGGCAATGGCAGATAAAGGCGAAAGAGTTCCATCTTGAATTGCCCGGCTCATTAAAAGCATAAGGATAAATCCATAGATAACCTGAGAAGATGGGGCTGCAGCCATACCGATAAACTTACCATGTCCTTCCTCAACTCGGCTCATGACAGCATGAGAAGCCATGCCGGCAATACCGCAACCGATGCTGCTTCCGATGGCAGCAAGTCCTAAGGCCAATGCAGGCCCTGCCATATCAAAATTCATTTTTGTAGCTCCTAATTCATTTATTCAACTTTTATATTTTCTAATGGACGGAACGGTTTTCCGCCTCCGTAAAAGGAATAGTGGTACCATTCCAAGAAATTAAGACGAAGCCCGTGAATAACCCCGCCCATTATAGCCAAAGCAATGTTGATCACATGCCCGAGCAAAATAATGAAAATTCCGGCTATAAAAAATACCGATCCGGCAAGTTCATTGACTGTAGAGCTGACTATTCCTCCGGCAAGCCCAAGGGCATAAAGACGAAGATAAGAAAGAATATCAGCAAAAATTTGTACGAGGGTCATTATCTCAAGCATTCCCATCAACTTATTTTGAATTAAGCTTAAAAAGACGGCAATAGCCGTGCCGCTACCAAGCAAAATAAGACCATTTGTAGCTAAGCTGCCCCGATCAAAACCGGCAAGGTAATTAAGCATAGAGGGCGTCTTCAAATATTCAGGGAAATAAAGATACCCGCCGATAATTGCTAAAATCCAACCAAACCAGGCCCAATTTCTATCAATATAGCGGGTCATCGACAAAATAATGTGGATAATACCGATTAAAAGAGCCAATTCCGCCAAAATGCCATTGGCTGTTTTGTCAAATAGCGGATGGGAGATAACCCCTCTTAAATCTTCACTTTTAGTGGCTTCAATAATCTTTCTCGGGTCTTTCAAGTTAGCCGTTTGAGGATGGGTTTTTACCCATTCTTGATACGTTTCATCTTTCGTTTCCCATTGAAAAGCTATTTTCTTTTCTGTGAGCTTTGTGATTAAGGAAACTTTTCTAATCGGGCTCTCAAGCGAAATGGGTATTCCAAAGAAAGAGGTTGTCATAAGTCCCCAGACAATGCAGGCTCCGGCAAGGATGAAACTCAATTTCATAAGGCGTTTTGGCAAATCCCTTGTCGGTTTATAGCGATATTGAACGTAGAGGCTTGCGCACAAAAGTATAAGTCCATAGCCGCCATCTCCGACAATAAAAGCAAAAAACATGGCAAAGAAAAGTAAAACCCAAGCAGAAGGGTCTCGATCGATAGGAGAGGGAGTATCATAAATATGAACTAAATCCTCTCCAATTTTATTTAAGCCTCGATTCTCTAAATAAGTCGGTATAACGTCATTTGCTTCAATGGCGACTTCTTCATAATGAATATTTAGCTTATCGGCGATGGATTGAAGTTCTTTTACTTTATTTTTAGGAACCCATCCCGTGACCGCGAAAAGGAGGCCATTTAACTCATCTTGAGAAATTGATTCGGCAGACTTAAGGTGGAACGAATTTAATTTATAGGTTAAATCATGATGAAGAAGGGTGTTATATTTAGAATAACTTTTTAATTTTTCCTCAAGAGAAACTAATTCTTTTTCAACTTCATGTTTTCTTTCTAAAAGCTCATCCACAGGCCTATCGATTTTCATCTCGATCATATTATCAAAGGTTCTTTTTTCCTTTGAGATAGAGATAAAATAATTAAGTCCCATATCTGTGCCGATATAAATGACGTCTTCCGGCAGATCCTCCCGACCTATTTTTTTTGAGGAAAAGAATTGGATGTGGCGGCGCCCTTTTTTTTCTATAAACTCAATATCTTTAAGGGAAAACTTTCCAAAAGGGGCTACACGCGCAATTTCCAAACGAAGGGTTCTAAACTCTTCTTCTTTTTTTTCTTTTTCATGCTTAAGGTTAAGGATAGCAGAGACAATAGAGTCAGCTTTTGAATCGTCCGTAAGCTCTTCTTGCTCGGCAACAGGAAGCCCGCGTAAAACCTTAATGGCTTGAAGGATGCGCTGTATGTTTTCGGGAAAGTCCTTCCCTCTTTTCTTTGACGCATCAATAAAATCGATAATGCCAAGGTCTTGAGCCTTTTCAAAAAAGGTTTTCTTGAGATCGATTGGACCTATAAATAAAAACTTTTTAACATCTATTCGCATAAGCTTAATGCACGCTTTTTAACTTAGAGAGGAGTTTTCTTTGTTCAATTTTATTTTTGGCTTTTTTAGCTCTGGCTACAGCCGCAAGGTCTTGATCGCCTAAAAATACTTTTATCTTTTTAATGTTGGCAAAAGCTTCCGGGATAAGGACTTTTTCAAAAAGATTGACCCTTATTGAAACTTCCCGAAGCTCTTTTTCAAGCGCTTGCTTTTTTTCTTCAGCTATTTCAAGCCTTGCTTTTTGCTCAGATACTTTTCTCATTCTAGCAATAGCCGGATCTACCCAAACAGGGGCTTCAAACAAGCTATACTCGAAGGGAGCAAATTCAATATTTTTAAAAACGGGAACTTCCACTCCTGCAATATTATCATAGCCTTTTTCTACCGCTTGAATTTTGGCAGCTTCTTGAAGATCGATAGATTCAATATCGGTAAAAAGCGCCGAAAACGATTGGACATCTTTGTAAAGCTTTTCAAACTCGGACTTTAAAGTTTGAAGCTCTAATTTTGCTTCTTGCACTTCCATTTGCAGTAAAGCTTTTTTTAATTGCAGGGTCGGCAAGTACTTTTTCAAAAGATCTAAGCGTTTTTCTTCGGCTCTTAAAGAATTTTTTGTAAGTTTTATATCTGCCAAGACAGGTCCTATGAGTTTAAGGCTTTTTCTTTAGGCCAATATTTTTCAACAAGCTTTTCTTTTATTCCGACCTCTTTTGGATCAAAACACTCGGCTAGTGTCTCCCAACCTAAATCAAGCGCTTCTTCAAGAGTATAGTTCACTTCAAGATTCATCATCCTATTTTCAAAAAGATAGGAATAAGCAAGAAGCTTCTCATCCCATTTTGAAAGCTTAAAGCCCATGCTTTGACGCTCTCTTGCCTTTTTGGATTCCGCATATAGACGGATCATGGCATTTGCAAGGTCTCCATGATCTTCCCGGGTCGTCTTTCCGATCACGTTTTGCTTTAATCGGGAAAGGGAGCCGAAAGGGTCAATCCTTCCGCCATGCAAATAAAATTGGCCTTCCGTGATGTAGCCGGTATTATCCGGAATCGGGTGAGTCACATCATTTCCGGGCATTGTAGTCACTGTGATAATCGTAATAGAGCCGCTTCCATCAATTGAGACGGCTTTCTCATAACGAGACGCCAAATCGGAATATAAAGAGCCCGGATAGCCGCGATTAGAAGGGACTTGATCCATTGTAATGGCAATTTCTTTAATGGAATCTGCAAAAGCTGTCATGTCAGTTAAAAGGACTAGGACATTCTTATCATCTATGGCAAATTTTTCTGCGGCTGCAAGAGCTAAGTCCGGCACAAGAATACATTCTACCGCCGGGTCAACAGCGCGATGAACAAACATCACCGTCTTATTTAAAGACCCTGCCTGCTCGGCATTATCAATAAAGGCTTGATAGTCTGCAAAAGTTAGACCCATTCCCCCAATAATAACAACATCCGCATCTGTTTGGTTAGCTATCCTCATGAGCAAATTATTGTAGGGCTCCCCGGGAATTGAGAAAATAGGGATTTTCTGGGATTTCACAAGACAGTTAAAAACATCGATCATCGGAATGTTTGTCCGAACCATCTCTTTTGGAACAATACGTCTTGTAGGATTAAAAGAGGGCTGACCTATATCAATTTTTTCACCAACAATGCTCGGGCCGCCATCAATTGGCTCTCCTGTTCCTTTAAGCCTTCTTCCAAGCAAACTTTTTCCATAAGTCCCTTGCATTTGCCTTGAAAGAAAAGTGACTTTGTCCCCGGTTGAAATCCCTCTTGTGTTTTGAAAAACTTGCAAAGTCACTTCATCTCCGTCAATTCTTAAGACAGAAGCATAAATGTTTCTCCCATCGCTTAAGTCAATTCTTGCAAGTTCGCCGAGCCCCACATCTTTTGCCCTGACTTTTATGAGGTTTCCCCTCATATCGTGAATTCTATCATAAACTGTTTTCATACTATTAAAAGACCTTTTTTCTTAAGGATGGGCCAACACATTTTAGTCATTCTTATTTAATAAAGTTTCAATTTCTTCCATATGAGAGTAGTATTCAGCTGATTTGAAAGGAAGATAGTTTAGGTTTTTAATTTTTGTCTGAAGTAGAAGGAAGTACTCTCTTGCTTCATCATGAGTTTTAAAGAAGAATGGCTTTTCAAAAATTCGCTGTATCAAGCCAAAAAGAGGCACCTGTCTCTCCATTGGGCAGTAAGCATCAATTTTATCAAAGGCATTTTGCTGCAAGTAGCAAAAGTCGTAGAGTTCCCCTTTAAGATAGGTGACAAGATCTTCAAGAGCTGTTCCCTCTTCACCGACGACCGCCATTCGCTTTCCGATTTCGTCCCCTTTTTTCAGGAAGTAAAGGGCTCTTTTCACAGCCTTATCCCATCCTTCCATTTGAGAGGATAACTCTTCTGAAACATCTTCAATATAAGAAGACCAGGAAATCAAAGGGTCGATAGCAGGATATCTTCTGGAATCGGATCTTTCTCTTGATAATCCAAGAAAAGCGCCAACGACAGCTAAGGTAGACTGTGTGACCGGCTCTTCAAAGTTTCCTCCGGCAGGCGACACCGCGCCGCCTACTGTCACAGACCCATTTTTCGGGGTTTGCTTAAGTTCAAGAACCCCGGATCTTTCATAGAATTCAGCAATTCTTGAGGCTAAGTACGCGGGAAACGCTTCTTCCCCCGGGATTTCTTCAAGGCGACCTGACATTTCACGAAGCGCTTGCGCCCAACGTGAGGTTGAATCCGCTAAGAGTAGTACATCAAGACCCATTTGGCGATAGTATTCAGCAATCGTCATTCCAAGATAAATTGAAGATTCTCGCGCTGCAACAGGCATGGAAGAAGTGTTGCAAATGATTACAGTTCTTCGCATTAAAGACTCGCCTGTATGGGGATCTGTTAAATGCGGAAACTCCTTTAATATCTCAACGACCTCGCCCGCTCTTTCACCGCAGGCGCAAACAACTACAATATCCACGGTCGAGTACTTTGAAAGGTGGTGTTGAAGAACCGTTTTACCGGCTCCAAAAGGCCCTGGAGTGCAGAAAGTTCCGCCTTTCATCACAGGAAACTGCGTATCCAAAATACGAAGACCCGTTTCCATCATCTTTTGGGTTTTTACTTTCTCGCCTTGTTGCAAAGCATTTTTAATGGGCCATTTCTGGACCATTGTGATCTCATGGAGCTTTCCGTCTTGGCCTCTGATTTTAGCAATTACTTTGTCAACTGTATAAGAACCTGCGGGAGTAACCCACTCTACTTTATATTGCCCATAAAAAGAAAAAGGAACCATGATATAATGGTGAAAGCGCTCTTCCATTGTCACGCCAAGAAAATCGCCTCTCCTCACCGTGGCGCCAACTTCCACCTTCGGTTCAAAGTCCCAATGCTTACTTCGATTTAAGGCATTGAGATAAATCCCCCTTGGAAGAAAAAGACCGGCTCTATCAGCTACATCTTCAAGAGGGTTTTGCAAGCCGTCAAAAACTGAGGTTAAAAGACCAGGCCCAAGTTCTGCTTCCAGCAAGTGCCCGGTAAAACTCACTTTCGTTCCAAGCTGAACCTCTCTAGTATCTTCAAAAACTTGGATTTTCACTTCTTTACCGGCAATTTCAATCACTTCCGCTTTTAAGCCAAGTCCATTTAACTCGACCATGGCAACTTCACCTTGGCGAACAGAACCTTCAAATTCAACTTGCAGAAGGTTACCGAAAGCTTTAACGACAGTTCCTTTGGCATGGCTTGATTTTTTTTCTTCGCTTACTTGAGTCATTTTGCTTCCTTCAATAGGCTGTCCAAAATTTTCAGACCTTGTTCTTGATTTAATTCATTCCACTTTTCAACAAAGAAAAGACGGGCTACATAACCTAATAGGCTATCTATAGAGAAAAGTTCCACCCCTTGCATCTCTTGGATTTTTTCAAATTTCCATTTAAGAAAGTGCTGCTCTAATTTGATAGGGTCTTCACCGTACTCTTCAAAAATAGATTTTAATTCAATGTACTTGTCGGGCGGCTCAAAAGATGGAGCATCTTTTTGGGAAATAATCTCAGCTACGATTTCATCATTCGGGTCTTCAAATTGAAGTTCATTAATCAAATCTCTATTATAGCGTTTGGCTCGAAAAGCCATCATCACAAGGCGAGACTCTCTTTCGAGCTGTAAAAACTTCCTTAAAAATCCGTCATTTTTTGAAATTTCTTCGTCGAAAAAAACAGCTAATAGCTCGGAGAAGTGTTTCAACCTCTCGTCGGTATTTTCATACTTTTCCAAAAAATTATAGACATAGTCAGGAAACCCGGTTCTTGTCAAAAGAGCTTCTTCAAGTTCATTTTCATTGAAGTTTCCTTTTTCCCCGATTTTTTCTTCCTTCCAAAAAGAGCGAAGGTAATAAAGATCAATTAGCCGACGAAGGACTTGCAGTTTCTTTTGATCTTCTTTTGAAAGGTTTGTTTCAAGATAAACGACTAGCTCCTTATAGCTCATTTCCGGGATTGTCCCGAATTCGAGAGGAGGTAAAAGAGATCCTAAGAAAAAATACTGGGTCATTCTTTATCCGCTTTAGTTTGGAAAATTAATTCTCTAAAATCTTTAGGGGTATAAGATGAGATCAGTTCTTTTAGGGATTGATCCGTAACATCAAAAGTGATTTCCTTACCTAGAAGTTTTATCTTAACGCCGCCTTCAAACTCCCCTAAGGAAATCGGTCCGTTTTCTAATTTTTTTAAAGCATGATCCGCAAGATGCATTACGACTTCTTTACTTGGAACTTCTTTTGGAATAATAACTTCAAGTTTTGAGTGAATGCCTTCTTTTTCTAACGCCGAAACAAGGGCTTTAATAATTTTTGCAATCACATCAGGCTTTTTGGAATAGGCTTTTACTTGAGAGTCTAGCTCTTTATCAAAAATTTCATTTAACACTGCTTGCTTTAGAGCTTCGATGCTTTGCGATGAAGCCTGCAAAAGAGAAGATTTAAAGACATTTCTTTCTTTTTCTATGGCTTGCCGGCCTTCCTGAATAAGTCTATTTTTTTCTTTTTCACCTTCGGCAATAATTTTTTTAGCTTTTTCCTCAGCGTCTCTAATAATTTCTTTGGCAAGCGTTTCTGCAGGCTCAAGCGTTTCTTTCTTTAGCTGATCACTGATTTGCTGAATTTTATCTTGTGCATTATCAAATGTTTTCACATTTACCTCTTATTAGAACTTCTTAAGGAAAATGGCCTTATACAACAACAACTTAAGCTGTTGACTTGCCCACCATTTAAATGAAATTATAGTATACCTTCTACAAGAGGTTATCATTCAAGTAAAAAAACAATGCTTTTTACTTTTTTTATTAAAATGGTAATTATTCGGTCATTTTTTTACCGATTTTAAAAAAAAGCAGCTTCAAAATACACTAACCCTAACTACGTTCTTTCATTTACCCTAATATATAAAATTAATTTTATAAATTTAAGGTAAAGGACCCGCCTTTTGCCTCTTCATTACGACTGCATAGTTTTAAGACCCCTATTCGACGTAGGGTTTCATGCTGTTTGTTCGAAAATCATTTCAAGAAAATGCATAAAATGTTAAGCATTTTTGTTGCCGATCGATAAAACTGAAAGCAATAAATAATCCTTATTCCAACTCTATCGATAGTTAAAAAAACAAATGAACCAAAGCCTTAGGAAGTATCCATGCTGAAAAAAGGAACTATTTTATTAATCGGAAGCACTCTTGCTTTTCTTGGAAAGCTCTCTTCCGTTGAAGCGGATCAGATGAATCAAACCGCTATTGAAGAATCTTCGCTTTACGTGACTTTTACCCCCCCTAAAGGTTGGAGATCCGTTAACCCGAAAGATCTTCCTAAAAGCGTCAAATTTATGGTCGTGGGGCAAGGCAGTCAAACTTTTCCACCCTCCATCAATTTGGGAACGGAAAGCTTTTCCGGCACTCTTAAAGATTACCTGAACATGATAAAAGAAATTAATAGCTCTCACGGAGCTGCATGGAAGGATCTTGGAAAAATAGACACTGCTGCAGGGCAAGCGAGCCTATCACAAGTAGACGCTGAAACTGAATGGGGTCATATCCGCATGATGCATGTCATCCTTATAAAAGCCGGGACTGCCTATATATTAACTGCTGCAGCCTTAAAAGAGGAATTTGCCAAGTACTATAAAGAATTTTTTGCATCGATGAAATCTCTTAATTTTGCTGATAACCATAACGATGTTATTGCAAATGAAGAGAAAAAAACAGAACTCAGCCAACTTCAAAATAAATTGGAAGGGTCCTTTGTTTCCCTTGCCAAACAAAAACAAATCAACCTATCCGACAGGAAAGAAAGAGAGAATCTTTTTGACAATCCCGAATTTCAAAATGAAGTGTGGATGCCTTTTAAAGAAAAATTTATGAATAGTTTCGTAACTTTCGGAGAAGAATGGCAATCAAAGTATCTTGAGAAAGCAAAATCCAATTTGTTAAATAGATCTTTCTAAGACTGATGATAAGCCACTTAAATAAAATAATCTCTTTCGCTTTTATCGAAAGAAGATCCATAGGAAAAAAAAATTGCTAAAAAATATTTTCTATGAAATAAGTATCAATCAAAAGCAAATTTTAAATTTTATAAAGTTTTAAAGGAGTTCCGCAATGAAAATGCTAAAAAAACTCGTTGCATGTACAGCCATCGCGACAATGTTATTATCGACTTCGACTGCAAAAGCCGGCTGCTACGAAACTACTGGCGGCTGCGGGTATGAAGAATGCCGAAGAGCACCTTGCATCGCGCCTTGTGTTGCCCTTGGAACTATAGCATTGATTGCTATTATTGCCATCGCAGTTCAGAACTCGCACAACGGCCATAGCCACAGCAATTAATCTTGTTTGATTTTCTCTTCAAATTTAAGGAAAAGGCATCTCCATGCCTCTTCCTTTTTTTTATTTCTTGCGTAGAACCTTGCCGCGTTTGGGATATCGACTGCATAAACGGTGTATGCCCCTCCATGTCTTCTCGAAAAATATCTTCTTGGGAACAAGGTCTTTGTCAGAATCTCAGACTTGAGTTTATTAAAACGGCGGGAGGAATGTACGGCTATTTAGATGTTTTGTCTCCGGCTATTCTCAAACGATGCGATTTTGAAGATTCTCTCACCTTTACAGTTTCCACTGTTAATAGTGAATACACCCTGTACGCATTGCCCTTGAAAGGAAATCAGCGTTTTCTTCTCCCTGAAAGTGAAGTTAGAACTCTGCTAAATCTCTTTCAAAATGAAATAGAAATTTACTTAAAGGTTGGAGGCTATACAGCCACTTTTTCTTCCTATGAATTTATGAAAGCCTATCACAAGTTCTAAAAATCACTCCCCTTCTTCAAGAGCGTCTTTTTCCTCTTTTTTATTGTGATCCATTTGCTTTAATTCATGTATCTTTTGATCTACCGATTCAAAGTATTGATCAACAAATAACAATTTTAAGCGAAGCCTTTTGCCCTCATTTGAAGTGTTTTCCAATTTGTGGAAGAATTGTCCGAATAAGTATCTATAAATTAATAGTTCATGGCTTGTCTCATAAATCGCTTTTTTTATTTGCAATTCTGACAAGCGAGGCTCTTCTTTGTCAATTCGCTGGACATGGGCTAAGAAATCTTGCAAGTAGCCTTTGAGATCGTTTATATCAAATTCAATTTCACGCTGATGCTTTCTTGTCTCTCTTAGCGTCACCCAGTTTTCTAACTCTTGAATCAGGTGTTTGAATTTATTTAAGCGATTAAGGTGCTTTCGATCATCTAGCGCGCCCATAATTCCCATATGAATGGAAAAAATCTCTTGAAAAAGAGGAATCTCCTGAACGATATGATACTTCCAGTCAGCTCGAAGAAGCTTTGATAGAAGCTCTGCTGTATACCTTGGAACATTAGGATTAGGCGTTCCTAGCTCATCTAATTCCTTAATATTGGCAATAATTCTTTCAGCCCGGCTTTTTACCATCCCATATGAAGAGAGAGGCTGTCCCATTTCATGTAAAAGACGTTGAATGTCAGGAGGGATGCTTAAAGCTTCTCTCTTAATTTCCCGCCCCCCTTCAAAAACTTTCAAAATGGACTTATTCATCTCCTCGTAAAGGGTCTCGAGGTGATCGGCTTCAAACTCTAAATCCAATAGCTGCTTTGCCTGTTCAGGTTCAGGAGCTACAATCCCTTCGGGAAAACCCCATCTACTTCTAACATAAGGGTTTGGGTCGGTTCTCAATAGAAATTCCCTATACCTTGCTATAGTTGAGCCAAGAGTTAGAATCTCAGCATGATACCCTTTCATGGTATCTTCAATTTTTTTTCTACCGGTTTCTTCTTCTAAATAGCGTATAGATTGTTTTTTTAATACACGGCTTTGATGAAAAAGAGCGGTTTTTAGAGCTTTTGCGTATTCTTTAAACAATTCAATCGAAGCTTCGACGCTTTCTGATTGAGATAAAGCCCGCATCAATTCTCCTATAGAAAGAGTCTTAGGCCGAGTTGTCAACTGCCCCATTTTAACGTAATAGTAGATCTTTCTAAATCTTTCCTGAAACGAATCATCAAATGAGGACAACACATGGTAGCCCGAAAGCTTTCGCATGATTTGTTCTATTTTTTCATCTAATTCAAGGTACTCTTCAAACTTTTTTGAGAAACGTTTATGATTAATCTTTAGGAATTTATCGCTTTTTTCTAATGTCGAGAGAAGAGTATCGTCCAAGACGGAGTGGAAAGAGGCTTGAAGTTTTTTAAAAAAAGCTCCTCGCCCTTCATTTAAAAGAACGGCATTCCGCATTTCGACTAGCTGGCTTTCCATTCTTTTGTAAGCCCAAAGCAGATCTTCCAAATGATGGGATAGAAGGTCTTTAAAATTATCAAGCACTTGCCCTATGTCGCTTTTCCACTGTTCTATGCCTAGCTGTTCAATCTGCTGGAAAAGCTCTTTTACGCAGCCTTCTAAAACTTCGCCGTATTCCCAAAAGGATTGGTTCAAACTTTCGACTGTCGCGTTATAATTTTTCTTTAATGTCTCAAGATCATCACTTTGCAAAACCTGACGAAGTCTTTTTCCAAATACTTCAACGGCATCGGAAAGCTTTAAATAGGTAATTGGACTTGGCAGTAATTGAGGGGGAAGGGCATTTTCGGATGCGAAAGGGGCATCCTCAATAATACTTTTTGCTAAATCACCTTCTTTTTCTGCAAGATACTGGCTAAGCTGGTCGACAAGCGAGTGGTCTAAAGCAACAATCCTTTGAAAATCAATGGGTTGCCACGTCATATGAAAATTTCCTTGGTGGCCTTGTGTCTTAATTGTAATTATTCTAACAAATGAAGGTTTAACAACAAATGAAAACCTTTTTTTATATAAAAAAAAAGAGAAGGCCTTTCCTGAAATCCGTTTTCCTATTTTTTTAAATCAAAGACTATTAGAATCTTGTGAATTTCGAAATTAAAGGAACAATAAAATTGAAAAATGCTGCGAATTAATAAATTATCCAATTAAAAAAATAACTGTTAGAATGAAGATTGAATCAGGCTAAGGAGGCAATATGAGAACTCTATCTTTTGCCGTCATATCTTTCATAGTTACATCTACTTTCGTCTATGGGTCATACACACCAAGCGGCACAAAAACCCCGGAGATCAGAAGTACCATCATCGGTGAACCAAGGGACCACATCAACCCGATTCCGACCACTAAAAATGAATCCAGCGATAAAATCGGGACTGATGCGCGCCAGCGATTGATTGATAACAATAGGCGTACTTTTGAAAACTCAAGAAGAAAAATAGATGAACAGCGCTACCAAGATAATTTAAAAAAAATATCTACTCCCCGCTACCAAAGGTCCAATAAATCAAATACAAATGACAAGGACATGATTAATCGCTAATTATTAATAATTTATAGTTTCTGGAGGTTCTTCTATGTTTCACACTAAGGCTTTTTTATATCTGACTTTATTTTTAGCCGCCTTTCTCTATAACACTTCTACCTTAAGGGCTGATTTTTCAAGCTCTAGCGGAACTCAAAGCAGCTCCGAATCCACCCAAAGCAGCGGAGCTTCCCCATCCACTCAGCAAAGCCAATATGATACCCCGTCCACTTCTCAAAGCTCATCCAATGCTCAATATGATGATGACGACGATGACAATGATGATGGGGACGACAATGGGGACGATGGAGATGACGGTGATGATGGCGATAACGACGGCTATGATGATGGCGGCTATTCACCCTCCTACGACTATGACCCTAACTACTATTTTAATGATAGAGGGCTAAGAAGCTTTGAAAATCAGGCTTTACAAGATCAACTCGATAGGGATTTAAGAAACCGGGCTCTTAGAAACCATCCTGAAGGTGATGGCAATCTAAATCATCCGAATATAAACAATAATTGGAGAGACAACCGTCCCAACACCAACTTTGATCAAAGGCATGATAATTTAAGAAGGGATAACTTCAATCGCGATAATTTTAACCGCGACAACTTTAACCGGGACCGGTTTAACCATGAGAACCGAGGAGACATGCGCCATTTTGAAGGCGGCCGCGGCGGACATGGAGGAAGACGTTAATCCTTAAACCCTGATTTGCGCCCTAATCCGTTAGGCAAGCGCTATAGTTAAGCAATAGATTTTTAAATGAAGCTTCTAGCGAGATTAGGGGGCAATAGGGGTTAAAACTAACCCTAGGCTATTCGTTTTCCGCCTAGGGTCATTTCTCTTATTCTTGCCACGAGATCCTTCCCCATGCTACTATTATACTTTTTAGCCATTCGGTTAGAAGTTAACTGATTTAAAAATAACAAAATGATATCTATCAAGTTGGATCATTTCGAATCTTCTTTTTTTTAAGGATACTATGCAAAAAGGCCATGTTTTAGAATTTGCCTGCCAGGAATGCCAAGAACCTGTAGAGTTTTCAATTTTTCAATTTAATCAGGGAGCCACACTCCTTTCATGCCGCCATTGCGGAAAGAAGTACTCTTTTGCGGATGAAGTTTTGATGCGTCAAATTAAAAAATTTGGAAACTTGTGCAAACAAATCCATGATTCAGAAGAAATTTTAGGCTCCTCCTCCATCGGTATTAACGTTGGGGATAGGAAAGTTGAAATTCCCTTTAAACTCTTACTCACCAGATTAAGCTCTAAATTAGATTTACAAATGGGTGAAAAGATGGTTTCTATCGTTTTTAGAATGGAACCTGCCAGGGATATTGAGTAATCCTATAATATTTAAATTTTCTTTCTTCAAAGGAAAAATCAAATGAATAAATTAGAACAATTAAGGGAAATGACAACCATTGTTGTCGATACTGGAAATATTGACTCCATTAAACGCTTTACCCCAACAGATGCGACCACTAATCCTTCTTTAATTCTGAAAGCTTCGGAACAAGCTGAGTATAAACACCTGCTTGATGAAGCTGTAAACAAAGCCAAATCTGTATCCAAAGAAAGAAAAGCGCTATTAAATAATATCCTGGATCAACTTTTTGTTAATTTTGGCATTGAAATTTTAAAATCGATACCGGGAAGAGTCTCAACTGAAGTTGATGCCAGACTGTCTTTTGATGTGGAAGCAAGCATATCAAAAGCCCACCATCTTATTTCCCTCTATGAGAAAGCAAAAATACCAAGAGAGCGCGTCCTTATTAAACTCGCTTCCACCTGGGAAGGAATTGTAGCTGCCAAAACTCTTGAAAAAGAAGGCATTCATTGCAATATGACTCTTTTATTTTCATTGCCTCAAGCCATTGCTGCAAGCTATAGCAATGTCACCCTTATTTCCCCTTTTGTTGGAAGAATTTTAGACTGGCATAAAAAAAACACCGGGAAGAGTTCCTATGCAGGTTATGAAGATCCAGGCGTTATCTCTGTTAAAAACATCTACAATTACTATAAGAAATTTGACATCAAGAGCCAAGTCATGGGCGCAAGCTTTAGGAATGCCGATGAAATACTAGAACTTGCCGGATGCGATCTTTTGACCATTTCGCCTGAGCTTTTAAACGAGCTATCACAAATGGAAGGCGAAGTTCCAAAAAAATTGGATGCTGAAAAGGCGAAACTAGAAAATATTGAGAAGATTGAAGTTAATGAAGAAACTTTCAGGTGGCTTTTAAATGAAGATCAAATGGCTACTGAAAAACTGAGCGATGGCATTAGAAAATTTGCTGAGGATACAGTTAAGCTAGAAAAGTACCTGATCAGTTCCTATAATCTCTAAAATCAAAAAACTTGCGGCGGAAAGAATCCACTCGAACCGCCGCAAATCTATTATATAAATTACTGCTTTAAGTTACGTGTCATCGACAAAATAGCTGTATTGCTAGCCGCAATAACCGCTGTATTCATTTCAGAAATCTGGGATGCGTTGTTCATTTTAAATTGCAACTCAAACATCTGACCAATGCTAACTTCTTCGGATTTTTTTGTTTTAATGTCAGCTAGCATTTCTTTAACTTCTTTAAAGCTGTCATTCACCATATCCAACATACCGTCGATACTAAAACTTTCGTGCTGACGTGCCATAAATACCCCTCTTATTTTTTATAGGAATTTAAATTAATCTGAAGCTCCAATTTTGCCTAAAGATTGTTAACATTAAATATAGGAAATATTAAGAATTCTTAAAAAACGCAATTTATTTTTTAAAAAAACATCATATCTCTATCGAAATATCCTTTAGGAATAGGCTTAAAGCCGATATTAATTTAGCCATACTGATACAAACTCTTTAGAGTTTAATCGTACAAAATATTTTATGTAAAGATTTGATAAAGATCCTTTCTTCTCAAATCTTTTACTCTAAGAATGGAAGATTATGGCGAGAATCCTCTTAAAAAGATAGATTTATCCTCTAAAGAACTGGACTCCATATTAATTTTTTTAAAAATTTACGTATGAGGGATTTGTAATCTTCTCGGAAAAGAGAAAAAATGGGGGTTATTTATCGGGCAAAAAAGGGAAAACTTTGGGGCTTCGTAGAGCTTTGAATAACTGAAATAAAGGTTGCTTTTGAAGGGATAACTTAAAAAAAATACATGAGGGAGAATCTCCCTCATGTACATTCAATTCATTTATGCAGAAGGCGCTATTAAGATATCGTCGAAGTCAAAAAGAAGCGGTTCATCGTGCTCTCGATCGATAAATTTCTTAACTTTCTTATGGTACTCAAATCCTGTTCCGCCCGGGATAATATGTCCCATGATGACGTTTTCTTTAAAGCCCATAAGGAAGTCTGTCTTACCTGCACAAGCAGCTTCTGTCAACACTCTTGTCGTATCCTGGAAGGATGCAGCTGAGATAAAGGATTCTGTGCTAAGAGAAGCTTTTGTAATACCAAGAAGAACCGGTGCCGCTTGCGCAGCTTTTCCGCCTTCTCCTGCAACTTTTAAATTCTCTCTTTCAAAATCCTTCTTATCTACTTCTTCACCATAGAGAAGCGTTGTGTCGCCCGGGTCAGTGACGCGAACTTTCTTCAGCATCTGTCTAACGATAATCTCGATATGCTTATCGTTGATCTCAACCCCTTGGAGACGGTACACTTCTTGTACTTGGTTCACAAGATACTTTTGGAGTTCACGCACACCGCAGATCTCTAGAATCTCATGCGGGATGACAACTCCATCCGTCAGCTGTTGGCCTTTAACTACGTGATCGCCTTTCTGAACAATCAAGTGCTTGGTGTGAGGGATTAAATGCTCCTCTTCCATGCCTGTGATCTCATCGCGTACCACAACGATTCGTTTATTTTTCTGAACTCCTCTAAAATCGACAACACCGTCGATTTTAGCAATTTCAGCGGAATCTTTAGGTTTTCTTGCTTCGAAAAGCTCAGCCACCCTTGGAAGACCGCCAGTGATGTCCTTTGTTTTCATCATACCGCGAGGAAGTCTTGCAAGCAACTTACCGGCAGTTGAGTAGGAGCCCTCTTCAACAGAGATGATCGCGCCCGATGGGATCGGGTAGGTTCCTACAAGCTCTTTATACTCTTGGTCGCTATAAATAGCGATCTGAGGGTGAAGCTCTCCACGGTGCTGCTTTACAACTAATTCAACCTGGCCTGTATTTTTGTTGACATCCTTTTCAGTTGATATCCCCTCTACAAGGTCTTCATACTTCACATATCCCGGCTTATCGCAGATAATCGGAATATTGTGCTGTTCAACCTGTGCAATTTTCTGGCCTTTCTTGACCGGAGATCCATCATGAAGCAAGATGTGCGTACCAAGTTCAACTGAGAAGGTTTGGAGCGGCTCCAAAGATTTTGTGCTAAGGAGTCTCTTATATTCCTCGATAGGCCTTCCCTCATCCCGGACGATGTTAAGCGCCCCTTTTTTGTTGAGGGCGATGAAGTGTCCTTCTTCGTTTTGGACAGTTCTTAAGTCCATGTAGATAAGGATGCCGTCTGCTTCAGATAAAAGCTCGGGAGATAACATGCTTGCAGACGCGATACCGCCCAAGTGGAACGTACGCATCGTTAACTGCGTTCCTGGTTCCCCGATGGACTGCGCGGCAATAATACCGACCGCTTCACCTTGGCTGACTTCTTTTCCGTTCGCCAAATTAGTCCCGTAGCATTTCGCACAAACACCGCGTCTTGTCTCGCAAGTAAGAACCGATCTGATTTTTATCGTTTCAATACCTGAGTCGTCAATCGCTTCAGCTTGTTTTAAGTTGAGGACATCGCCGGCTTTAGCAATCAGTTTTGTGCTGTCGCCCGGTTGGTAAAGATCATCGCAAACCGTTCTTCCATAGATACGATCTTTAAGAGGAAGGAGCTCTTCCTGGCCTTGTTTAATAGCTGATACTTCAATGCCATTTAAAGTGCCGCAATCTCTTTCTGTAATAATCACATCATGGCCAACGTCAACAAGTCTTCTTGTCAAGTAACCTGAGTCCGCAGTTTTAAGCGCGGTATCCGCAAGACCTTTTCTAGCTCCGTGTGAGGAGATAGAGAACTCGATAACGGATAGGCCTTCCCGGAAGTTTGCTGTAATCGGCGAGTCGATGATCGCACCTGACGGTTTTGACATCAATCCTCGTAACGCACCTAACTGCTTTACCTGGGATTTATTACTACGAGCTCCGGAATCCATCATTAACCAAAGAGGATTCTGTCTGCCTTCGATAATCTCGCTAAGTTGCTTGAAGAGATCCTCTGAAAGAAGCTCTGCCGCTTCACCCCAAATACTGATCGTCTTCGAGTGGCGCTCGCCATCTGTGATGATACCATCTTCATACTGCTTTTTAACTTGAGCCACTTTCTTATGGGCCTCTTCAATGATTCTTTTTTTCATCGCCGGGATTTTAACGTCTTTGATTCCCATGGAGGTCGCAGCTTTAGTAGCTTCAGAGAAGCCAAGCGCTTTCAAATTGTCGAGAAAACGAACAGTTTTTTCAAGACCCACTTTCTTATAGCAGTCAAGAATTAGCTCTCCCATTTTCTTTTTCGGCAAGCTGTAGTTCTGGAAGCCCAGTTCTTTTGGAACGATTTGGTTGAAGATAACACGGCCGGGTGTCGTTTCGATGATACCGGCATCTGTTCTAAGCTTAATTTTTTCGTGGATACGGATCCCGCGGCCATAGAAACTGGATGGGTGATCCATGTTTTTGACAACCCCTTCGTCTTTTCCTCTTAAAAATGCTTCATACCAGTTGAAGCTGCCGCTTGCTTGAAGGGCTGTTAAAACTTCATTGGCATCACGGAAAATTTTTGTCTTTAAGCCATAGTCTTCCGGAATATAAAGCGGGTCGCACATCAGGTAATAAAGACCGAGAGTCATATCCTGGGATGGAATCGCTACAGGCTTTCCTGAAGAAGGATAGAAAATGTTATCCGGAGCCATCATTAATAGCTTAGCTTCTAGCTGAGCTTCAAGGGAAAGCGGAACGTAAACCGCCATCTGGTCCCCGTCAAAGTCGGCGTTGAAAGCAGCGCAAACAAGCGGGTGTACACGTATGGCTTTACCTTCAATAAGAACAGGTTGGAAAGCTTGGATACCCAATCTATGCAACGTAGGCGCTCGGTTAAGAAGAACAGGGTGGCCTTTAATGATCTCATCAAGAACATCCCAAACTTCCGGTGCGTGGCGCTGAATCATTTTCTTAGCTGAACGTATGGTATACACATAGCCAAGCTCTTTTAATCGCTTCACTATAAATGGCTCAAAAAGTTCAAGAGCCATTAATTTTGGAAGACCGCACTGATTGAATTTAAGCTCAGGGCCAACCACAATAACCGAACGGCCTGAATAGTCTACACGTTTACCAAGCAAGTTCTGTCTAAAACGGCCTTGCTTACCTTTCAACATCTCAGAGAGCGACTTAAGAGGTCTATTGCCGGCGCCCATCACTGGATGGCCATGCCTTCCATTGTCAAAAAGAGCATCGACAGCTTCCTGAAGCATTCTCTTTTCGTTTCGGACAATAACTTCTGGCGTTTTGAGTTTAAGAATCGCTTTTAAACGATTGTTTCTATTGATAACGCGTCTATATAAGTCGTTCAGATCAGAGGTTGCAAATCTTCCGCCATCCAAAGGCACTAAAGGACGAAGCTCGGGTGGAATAACGGGAACTGCAGACATCACCATCCAGTCAGGACGGTTTGGCGATGTGACAAAGCTTTCTACAATTTTTAGTCTTTTAGCAATCTTCATTCTTGCTTGCTGAGACTTAGTTTTGCGAAGCTTATCTTTAAGCTCTAAAAGCGTCGCTTGTAAATCTTCACTGCCAAGAAGATCCCGGATTGCTTCGCCGCCCATCTTGGCAACGAATGCATCTTTGCCCCATTTCTCTTGAGCTTCACGGTATTCGATGTCTGTTAGCAATTGCTTTTTCTTAAGATCTGTCATACCGGGATCGATTACGATGTACTCTTCGTAATAAATAACCCTTTCAAGGTCAGCGGCACTCATTCCTAAAACGTTACCGATTCTTGATGGCATCGTCTTAAAAAACCAAATGTGAACCACCGGCACTGCAAGATCAATGTGCGCCATTCTCTCACGACGGACTTTGGATAAAGTCACTTCTACACCGCAGCGGTCGCAGACAATGCCTTTATGCTTGATCTTCTTATATTTTCCGCATGCGCATTCCCAGTCTCGGGTCGGACCAAATATTTTTTCACAAAAAAGCCCACCCTTTTCAGGCTTGAATGTACGATAATTGATTGTTTCTGGTTTTTTGATTTCGCCACGCGACCATTTATTTCGAATGACGTCATCAGATGCGATTTGGATGGTCAATTTGTCAAACTGATTTTGAGTTTGTTCCATCTCTTTTTCTGTCATATAACTCCCCAATACCTAACTTGAATCCTGCCGTAAAAAACGGCGGGGGGGGTCGGGCGGTTTACCCCGCCCGGATAAATATCTATTTATCTGTCTAAATCCGAAACCATCTCGGCACGGATATCAAGACCTAAGCCTTGCATTTCCTTAATCAATACGTTGAAGGATTCCGGCGTGCCTGGATTGAGCAGGTTTTCACCTTTTACAATCGACTCGTAGATTCTCGTTCTACCGGCGACATCGTCGGATTTTACAGTCATCAACTCTTGAAGAAGGTGCGCAGCACCATAAGCTTCAGCGGCCCAAACTTCCATCTCCCCGAAACGCTGACCACCCATCTGGGCTTTACCGCCAAGAGGCTGCTGCGTTACCAAGGAATAAGGCCCTACTGCCCTTGCGTGGATTTTGTCAGCAACCAAGTGTCCAAGCTTCATCATGTAGATGTATCCTACAACAATCTTGTTGTCGAATCGCTCGCCTGTGCAACCATCATAGAGGTAGAACTTGCCATCATCCGGCAGCCCTTGCTCTTTCATCATCTTCCAGATTTCTTCCTCAGGGAAGCCATCAAATACAGGACTTTGAACATAGATTCCAGCACGTTTGGCTGCAAATCCAAGGTGCGTTTCAAACACCTGCCCAAGGTTCATACGAGAAGGTACGCCAAGAGGATTCAAGATGATTTCAACAGTCTCGCCGGTAGCTAAGAATGGCATATCGGCTTCAGGAACAATTTTAGAGACTACCCCTTTGTTTCCGTGGCGGCCCGCCATCTTGTCGCCGACTTGAAGCTTACGTTTTGATGCAATGTAAACTTTAACTTGTCGAATCACGCCGGGATCAAGTTCAGTATCCCCTTTACGCATTTGTTCAAGTTCTGTCTTGTATTGGGTTTCAACGGTTTGCATCTTAACGTCATACTCATGCAAAAGCGCCTTCAACGTACGGAACACTTCATTGTCCGGCATTAAGAGGTCTTCAACATTTGTCTCTTCAAGGGCTTCAATCATCTCTTGAGTGATAACTTCACCTTCATCGATGATGATCTCAGCTGTCTTTCTGTGAACTATGGTGCCAGGGCTTGCATCGTTTAAAAGAAGAGCTGCAATTTTCTCTCTTCTTTCAACGCGAAGCTCGTGCTTTTGCTGCTTGTAATCTCGTTGTATATCTTTTAATTTGCTTGCTTCTTCCACAAGCTCATCGTCTGTCTTGGATAGTCTGTCTCTTCGACTGAATACTTTAACATCCATGACAACCCCTTCAGTTCCCGGAGGAACGACAAGGGAGGCATCTTTAACATCGGCCGCTTTTTCACCAAAAATCGCTCTTAAAAGACGCTCTTCAGGAGCAAGCTCTGTTTCAGATTTAGGTGTAATTTTACCAACAAGAATATCTCCTTGCTTAACTTCAGCGCCGATACGGATAATACCATCGTCGCCTAAGTTAATAAGAGCTTCTTCAGATACATTTGGAATATCTCGGGTAATCTCTTCTTTTCCAAGTTTTGTGTCTCTTGCTGTAATCTCAAATTCTTCAATGTGGATCGAAGTAAAGTCATCTTCACGAAGAAGTTTTTCAGAGATAATGATCGCATCTTCATAGTTGTAGCCAAACCAAGGCATGAAGGCGACAAGAACGTTTTTACCAAGAGCTACCTCACCGCGCTCAGTACCCGGACCATCGGCAATAATATCGCCGGCTTTAATCTTATCGCCTACTTCACAAAGAGGCGTCTGATTAATGCAAGTCCCTGCGTTTGAACGCATGAATTTCTTTAAAAGGTAGGTCTTTTTCTCAAGAGGGTTGGCTTTTGGTCTGATCACGATGCGGTTACCATCAACAAAGTCGATAACACCATCTTCTTCAGCTAAAATAACAGCCCCTGAGTCTCTTGCAGCTCTAGCTTCAAGTCCCGTACCCACAATCGGCGCTTCCGGTTTTAGAAGCGGAACGCCTTGCCTTTGCATGTTCGAACCCATAAGCGCTCGGTTCGCATCGTCATGTTCAAGGAATGGAATTAGACCTGTTACAATAGAAACAAGCTGCTTTGGAGATACGTCCATGTGCGTGACGCGATTGGTTTCAGTCTCAAGAGACTCTCCCTTATATCTCGCCCAGCAAAGTTCCGTTGTAAATTGATTATACTCATCAAGCGGCGTTGTTGCTTGCGCAATCACACAGCGCTCTTCTTGGTCTGCCGTCATGTACTCGATTTCATCAGTAACCGAGCCGTCTCTTACGATACGGTAAGGCGTCTCGATAAATCCAAATTCGTTGATCTTAGCAAAAGCTGAAAGCGAGGTGATAAGACCGATGTTTGGACCTTCAGGTGTTTCGATAGGACAAATCCGGCCGTAATGACTGGTATGAACGTCACGAACTTCAAAACCCGCCCTATCCCTATTCAATCCGCCGGGCCCAAGTGAGGAAAGACGTCTTTTGTGCGTCAATTCGGCAACCGGGTTTGTCTGATCCATAAACTGAGACAACTGGGATCTTCCGAAAAAGTCTTTCAATACGCCGGATAAGCCTTTTGCAGAGACAATTTTTCCAGGAGTTAAAGTGTCTGATGTAAAATCAAACAAGTTCATACGCTCGCGAATGATTTTCTCCATTCGGGCAAGGCCGATTCGGCACTGGTTTTGGATAAGTTCACCAACAGAGCGAACACGACGGTTGCCTAAGTGATCGATGTCATCAATTGAAGTGTCATCATTGCCTTGCTTAAGCTTAATTAAGTACTTTAAAGCCCCGATCACATCTTCCTTAATGAGTGTGACGACCTCTAAAGTATTTTCGTTAATTTCAAGACCGATTTTTGAGTTAAGCTTATAGCGGCCAACTTTTCCAAGATTATATCTTTTCGGGTCAAAGAAAAGACGCATCATTGCCGATCTGGCATTGGAAAGAGTCGCCGGCTCGCCGGGTCTTAGTTTACGATAAAAATCTTTTAAAGCAGACTCATAGGAATCTGTCGGGTCTTTTACAAGCATCTTGATGATAGGGCTATTCTCGTCCGCGTCTTCTGCAATTCGAACCATTTTAACGCCCGCATCATGCATTCGCTTGAGCATGGCGGTAGTTAGTTTTTCAGCCGCTTTTCCGTAGACAACCCCTGTCTCTTCATCAACTACATCTTCTCCAAGAATTTTACCGACAAGTTTGGCAAATTCTTTTTCATTGCCAAGTCGAGCTTTTCTAGTTGAGAAGAATTCTTCGATAATATCTGAATTGCTGGAATAGCCAAGAGCTCGTATAAACGTTGTAGCAAGAATTTTTCGGCGTCTTTTCTTTCTATCAATATAGATGTGGATAAGGTCATTCATATCAAACGCACCCTCTAGCCAACTGCCTCGGTAAGGAATGATACGGAATGAATAAATAACGTTTCCTCGCGGGCTTCTCTCCTGCTCAAAACAAATGCCGGGGGATCTGTGAAGCTGAGAGACAACTACGCGTTCAGCACCGTTAATGACAAAAGTTCCTTTGTCTGTCATAACGGGAATGGTTCCCATATAAACTTCTTCTTCTTTAATCCCGGTCTCGTCTGTAAGTCTAAAACGGACTTTTAAAGTCACGTTATAAGTGATACCGCGTCGAATACACTCTTCGGGATTATACTTTGGAACGCCAAGACTATAGGAAATAAATTCCAAAATCGTCTTCTCGTCATAAGATTTAATAGGGAAGATTTCGTTAAAAATTTCCTGCAAACCTATATTTTCTCTCTCTTCAGGAAATTTATTGGCCTGAAGAAATTGATTATAAGATTTTACTTGGATTTCAATAAGATTTGGCAGGTCGATGATGTCTTCTTTGTCACGAAAACTTAAACGTTTCGGTGCCTTTTGCAACATAAATGAAAGACTCCCTGGGTATGGCTTGAAAAATGACTTGACTCTCTAACAACTAGAGTTATTGGGTAGGTTCCCGTCAAATCGTAAGAGCGTATGGTTTTGCCATCCGCTCTTGCGGTTAAACGAAAAAGCTACAAATACAAAAGCACGAGCAAGAAAACTTAAGTTTTCTCGCTCGTAGCTTTACTTTAAAAACGTTATGACTAAACGCCTTTAAGTGTAACTTTACCACCAACAGCATCGATTTTCTTTTTGATATCTTCTGCTTCGGCTTTAGGTGCAGTTTTGAGTTTTTTAGGAGCTGCTTCAACTAAGTCTTTCGCTTCTTTAAGACCGAGGCCTGTAATTTCACGTACGACTTTGATGACGCCGATTTTCTTGTCAGCTGGAACAGCTTCTAATGTTACGTCGAAATCAGTTGCTTCTTCAGCTTGAGCTTCACCACCAGCTTGAGCGGGAGCTGCGATAACAGCGGCAGCAGCGGCTGCTTTTACACCCCACTTGTCTTCAAGGGCTTTCTTGAGCTCAGCCATTTCAAGAACCGTAAGCGAGCTGAGCTTTTCGACTAGTTCTTCAGTTTTGGTACTCACAGTAAATTCCTCTCTGATATAAGGAGCCGATTAGCACTGCATCATATTTTGCAGAGGCTAGCGACTTTTCGTTAATAAATTGTTATAAAGTTATTGGCTTTCTTCTTCTTTCTTCGCTTTGTTTTCCAAGCAATGTAGGATGCTTGTAAGTATGGCATCGACTGTGCCAAGCGTATGGCTAAGCGGCGCTTCAAATACGCTGAGTAGCTGTGCTCGCATTTCGTCTTTGCCCGGAAGAGTAGAAAGCATTTCTACATCTTTAGCTCTATACAGCTCGCCATCTAGACGTCCGCCGAGAACTTTCAGCGAGTTGTCATTTTCTTTGCTGTATTTAAAGACTGCTTTTGCGGTTTCAATTGGATCTACGCCGGCAAACACGATACCGATATGGCCTTCCAAATCCTGTTTCTTAAGATCGATACCTGCCTGTTCGGCAGCTTTTAAGAAAACAGTTTTTCGAATCATTTGAACATCTCCGCCAAGATTGGCTATAACACCGCGGAAATTGTTCATGGAATTCGAGGTTACTTTTGTATATTGTGCAATAACAAAAGATCCATATTGCTCGATTTGCTCTTTGATCTCATCTAACAGGAGCTGCTTTTCTTTTTTCATTTCTAGAAACTCCTTTTATGTTAAATCAATCTGGCGCAAGTCAACTTTGACACCAGGACCCATGGTTGATGATAGGGAAAGCCTCTTCATAAATTGGCCCTTTGCACCTGAAGGCTTTGCTTTTAGCACAGCGTTCAAGTAAGCCATAATGTTTTCAATAAGGCCATCATCATCAAAAGAGACTCTACCAACGCCGTTATTTAAAACTCCATGACGGTCAACTTTAAATTCAATTTTACCGCCTTTAAGTTCTTGCACAGCCTTGGCAACATCTGTTGTCACGGTACCTGCTTTGGGCGTTGGCATCAAACCTCTCGGTCCAAGCACTTTACCCAATTTACCTACCTGACGCATCATGTCAGGTGTTGCGATGACAGCATCAAAATCTGTCCAACCGCCGTTAACTTTTTCGAAAAGTTCTTCATTGCCCGCGTAATCGGCTCCAGCTTTAAGCGCTTCTTCGACTTTATCTCCTTGTGCAAAAACAAGGATTTTAAGCGATTTTCCCGTGCCATTCGGTAAAGTCACGGTTCCACGCACTAGCTGGTCAGATTTACGAGGGTCAACGCCAATTTGCAATGAAACGTCAACTGACTGATTAAATTTAGTCGGAGGACATTTCTTCAAAATAGCGATAGCTTCTTTGAGGGTATAGGCTTTGCTGCCATCTACCATCTCTGCTATCTCCCGAATTCGTTTGCTTGGTCGACCCATTAGTCTCCTTTATTGCTTAACGTGCTGCGTCCACGCCCATAGAACGGGCGGTGCCAAGCACCATCTCTACTGCAGCGTCTAAATCATTACGCGCATTCATATCATCAACTTTCTCTTGTGCGATTTTGAGGGCATCTTCTCTAGTAAGCTTGCCTACCTTATCGCGGTTCGGCACAGCCGATCCTTTGGTCAACTTGAGATACTTTTTAATCATTTCCGCCACCGGAGGCTTTTTACAAATAAATGTAAAAGATTTGTCCGAGTAAACAGAAATCACAACAGGAAGGATGTCCCCTGCCATTGCTTGAGTTTTGGCGTTAAACTCTTTGCAAAACGCCATAATATTTACACCGGCTGAACCAAGCGCAGGGCCTATTGGCGGCGCTGGGTTTGCTTTTCCGGCAGGAATCTGTAATTTAATTGTTTTATCAAGTTTTTTCTTTGCCATGGATTTCCCTAATTCTTTTGTATTGTGGAATGCTTGCTTTTAAGCATCTTCGGATTTGAATTAGAGGCAGATTCAATATCCTTTAGCATCCTTGCTTAACATCCGCGGAAACATCTACACTATCCGCTATTAATCAGATTTTTCAGCGTTGTCCTGAACTTCCTCAACTTGATTAAATTCAAGATCATCAACCTGTGTTTCCCTACCAAAAATAGAAACATTTACACTTAAACGGCCTTTATCATGAAATACTTCGGTGATAGTGCCTGTAAAGTTAACAAAAACTCCATCCACAATTTTAACAGTGTCGCCCACTTTAAATTTGTGCTTTTGTGTAACAGATTTTTGCTTCTGCTCTAAATCTCTTAAAATTTCATCGACTTCCCTATCAGAAAGGGCTGTCGGTTTATCTCCGCCTAAAAAATCAATAACTCCGGCAGTTGTCTTTACATATTGCCAAGAATCATCCGTCATCAACATCTTAATGAGGATATAACCGGGCCATATTCTTTTTTCGACAATTCGCTGTTGCCCTTGTTTGACTTCAGACACATTCTCAGTGGGAACAAGAACTCGTTCAATAAAATCGTTCATTCCCTTATGTTCAATTTGCTCAAGCAGCGCTTTTTGAACTTTATTTTCATGTGTCGACAAAACTTGGACGACATACCACTTATGCATGCGTTCTCTCCATTAGGTTACGCCATAAAGCACTTTGACCGGCTATCCAAAAATCCAACGTAATATCATATCAAGAGTGCCTAAGCATCCTCTGATGAAAAGATCGATTAAGTATACTCCAAGTCCGCAAACAAACGTGGCTCCAACAACCAACTGTGTGTAGGTTTTAAGCTCTTCTTTGCTAGTCCAGGTAATTTTGCTGAACTCTGACTTAATCTCAGAAAGATAGGATTCAGCTTTCTTACCGACATTTTTTACACTATCGCTAGATACTTCTGGTCGTTGTTGTAATTTTTTATCGTCCATTGCTTTCACATTCACCGCCATCGTTCACCTCTTGGATCATGCTTAATTATAGTGTTTCAATTTAGTTGCTTCCCTAAGTGAATCCATTCTCTTGCGGTCCTTTGATTAACGTCAGTTGGACTTATGCTTCATCTAAAGCTAGATCTTAACGAGTGCGGAGGGGCTCGAACCCCCGACCGGCGGCTTTGGAGGCCGCTGCTCTACCAACTGAGCTACACACCCATTGGGTAGCGGACTTTAAGCCCCTACCCAAAAACACTTACGTGTTACTTTAAGATCTTAGATACTGTACCGGCACCGATAGTACGTCCGCCTTCACGAATCGCAAATCTCATACCTTCTTCCATCGCAATAGGGGCGATCAACTTAACAGTTACTTCAACATTATCGCCAGGCATAACCATTTCTACACCCTGAGGGAGATCAACAGTTCCTGTAACGTCAGTTGTACGGCAATAGAATTGAGGACGGTAGCCAGTAAAGAACGGCTTATGACGTCCACCCTCTTCTTTTGTTAAAACGTACACTTGACCAATGAATTCAGAGTGCGGTGTGCATGTTCCCGGTTGAGCCAAGACCATACCTCTTTGAATACGTTCTTTGTCAATACCGCGGAGAAGAATACCAACGTTTTCACCGGCTCTTGCTTCATCCAAAGTCTTGTTGAACATTTCGAGGCCAGTTGCAACTGTATCGATTGTAGGCTCAAAACCAACAAGGCTTAATTTGTCGTTAATACGTACAACACCACGCTCAACACGACCTGTCGCCACTGTTCCACGGCCAGAGATTGAGAACACGTCTTCAATCGGCATTAGGAATGGCTTATCGATTTCACGTTTTGGAGTTGGAATAAAGGAATCGACTGTGCTCATCAACTCCAAGATTTTTTCTTTGTATTTGCTGTCGCCTTCGAGAGCTCTTAATGCTGATCCGCGGATGATAGGTGCATCTTTGTAGCCTTTTGACTCTAAAAGTTCGTGCAATTCCATCTCAACTAGATCAAGCAACTCTTCGTCGCCTTCGCTGAGCATGTCAACTTTGTTAAGGAACACAACGATTGCCGGCACCTGCATTTGGCGGCAAAGGAGAATGTGTTCGCGTGTCTGCGGCATAGCGCCGTCTGTTGCGGAAACAACCAAAATAGCACCGTCCATCTGGGCAGCACCTGTAATCATGTTTTTTACGTAGTCGGCGTGGCCTGGGCAGTCAACGTGAGCATAGTGTCTGTTGTCTGTTTCGTATTCTACGTGTGACGCGTTGATTGTAATACCACGAGCTTTTTCTTCTGGGGCATTATCAATCTCGTCGTACCCTTTCTTTTTTGCGTATCCTTTTTCAGCAAGTGTTGTTGTGATTGCTGCTGTCAACGTGGTTTTACCATGGTCGACGTGACCGACGGTACCGATATTGACGTGCGGCTTATTTCGCTGAAATGTTTCTTTAGCCATTGTATCCTCCGTGGACTTCCGTCTTAATCTCTTTGTAATTTTTTCATAACGGGCTAAATGTGTTTCACATTTAATATAAATCTTGCGTCTTGTTAGCAGATATCAAGACCCGTTTTCGCTTATATTTAATTGGCACACTGCCCAGAATAGGAATTGAACCTACGACCTTTTGCTTACCATGCAAATGCTCTACCACTGAGCTATCTGGGCATTGAGTTTTAAGCTGTATTTAAATTTGAGGGCTTCTTCTTAGCTTTTCAAACTAGCTTACAGCTCGAAAGGACGTAAGTTTAGTTTTTACAGCAAAAAAATGCAAGATGATTCCTGCAAAAAAGAGAGCTTTTTCATTTAGCACTTTTTAAAACTCTAACCTTATCACAAAACAAGGGAGGCATCCCCCTTATTTTTGTCTGTAGACAATCCGTGCTTTTGTAAGATCGTAAGGAGAAAGTTCAACTGTCACCTGATCACCCACAAGTACTCGGATATTCTTCATTCGCATTTTTCCGCAAAGGTGAGCCAGAACCACCATTCCATTATTGAGCTTCACGCGAAATCTCATATTTGGAAGGAGCTCTTCTATGGAACCTTCAATTTTTAAGGTATCTTCTTTTGGCATGAGTTTTAAATTTGCCCTCGCAAAAACCAGCTAATAATTGTAAAATAGTTGTTGATTTAACAATAATTGTCAAGCAAAAACAAGAGAGCAGATTCTAAAATTTAAATTATATGCAGCAAAAGGGTAAAATTTTATTAAACTTTAATGAATAAAGCCCCTATAATGAACCAAAATTAAACCAATTTTAAACCATTATTTAGCGAGCTCTATTTCGGATGTCTGATTTCAGCTCTTGTTTAAAGAAACAGGATGAGATTAAAAAATTATTTTCAGGTTTAAGTGAGGAAGCTCGCTACGAAAAAATCATTGAGCTTGGAAGAAAACTCATCAAGCTAAGCCCTGACGAAAAAACCCCGTCAAATTTTGTTCCAGGATGTCAAAGCGCGATGTATCTTGCAGCCGAATATAAAGACGGCAAAGTTTACTTTAATGCCGATTCCGATGCTTTAATATCTGCAGGACTTGCCCGTATCCTTATTGAAGTTTATAGCGGCGAAACCCCGGAAGTCATTCTAAAATGCCCCCCGTCCTATTTGGAGGAACTGGGAATTAGCGCTTCATTAACGCCAAGCCGCGCCAATGGATTATACAGCATCCATTTAAAGATGAAAAAAGAAGCACTTCGCTTTCTAATCAATAATTCCAAATAATTATTTTAATCAACTTTTCCAGTATACACCATTTCCCATTAAAAAGCAAAAGTAGTGTTTATTTAGTTAAAGCTGCTATAAGACGATTTAAGAATTTTAAGAATAGTCTTCTGTAGAAATTCGCTTTGATGGGAAAAATGAGCTGTTTTTGTTCAAATTGTGATAAATTTTGAATGCGTATAAGAGTGTATGATTAAAAATTTAGCAATAATGATGTAAAAGAGTCGTTTAGACAATCAAGTGGAATTTCGGAAGAATTCTATAAAGGCGGGTTATGGGTTTATATTTAACGACGGCTGTCAATAGCAATAATTTCTTCGAAAATCTAGCAAATGTCTGTTTATTGCCTGCAAGAAATCTTTTCCACGGCCGTACATTTACTTTTTATAAGGGGATCTTTATTGAGGAGAAGCCATCGGATATCTCTCCTTTAAAAAAGATATTGGGAATCGCGCTCTCAATCCTTCTATTTATTCCGGCAACCATCGTGGGGATTTGCTTTAAAGCAAGTCTTCTTCTTTTTTCTAGGCAAGCAAGAAATCGATTTGCAGCTTGCCTTAAAGTCTTAGATCGAAAAGAACCTTTCTTTCGAAAAGACCCGCTTTATCTAAATAACAAATTGGATGAGTTGGAAAAGGGTTACCTCGCCCCGAAAGAATCCGATAAAGGGGATGGCTCTCCAAACCCGAGAGGTTGCGATAAACCGGATTATCTATCGGATTCTGACAGCGCCAATTTATCCGATGATGATGCAGACGAGGATCCTTATGAAGCTTTAAATAACACCATCTCTCTTGTAGTCGGCGAGTATATTGATAAACATCCCGATAAGTTTAGTCACCTTAACGCTACGAATCCGGAAAACATTTCTAAAAACCGCTTTTCTGTTTATCCTTTCGATTATATCTCTCCTAACCCTTATGTCAACGCAAGCAAAGTCATTTTTGGAGAGCTTACATTTATTCTGATGCAAGGGCCGAAAGAAGAAACGATTTCAGACACGCTTCAGTATCTTTTCAAAGAGGACTCTAACACGATCATCACGCTTGCAATGGATGAAGAAAAGGGACAAAAAAAATGCTTTCCCTATTGGCTTGGTTATAATAATGGCGATCCAAAAAATGAGATCAGTCTCATTTTAAGAAGTGAAGAAGCTTTAAAAGATGAGAAAGGAGAAATAATAAAGCAGGGCGACCAAAGCATCATTAAAAGAGTGCTTACGTTAACTATAGGAAAAGTTTCTAAAGAAATTGTCCAATATCATTATCAAAATTGGCCGGACCATGGGACACCCGATAAAATTTGCTTTGATAAATTTCTTAAAATTACCGGAAAAGATTTAGCTCAAAACCCGACAACGCTTGCCGTTCATTGCAGCGCAGGAGTCGGTAGATCCGGTTTTTATACCGCCCTTCAAAGCTATCGTCTTATGAAGAAAGCTTCCCTTAGATTTAAAAGAAAGCTTCCTTCTTTTGCTGAGCATATTTTAGATTTGAGACTGCAACGAGGCCCGCAAGCTCTTCAGAACGAAGAGCAGTTCAAAGCGGCCTATGCCTATTTGAATTCTAGGGACTAGCCAACCTTAGCTTTTTCCTCTTCCTTTCTTAGATCGAACTCTAAGACCCAGCTTCGTTTATCGCTTTCTTGACAAGAGAGCTCAAGCGATCCAAGAGGAGTAAAGCTTGCCTTTAGTGTGACAAAAACCATTTTCTCCTCCTCTTCCTCATCGCCAAGTTTAGTTTCAATAGGATGAAGCTCTATTAAATCTTTTTTCCAGTTTTTGATAAACGATCCCATTTTTGGAGGATTTCCAGAGGTTGACTTTAGGCCATTGCTGGAAAAGAATCGAAAGAATACTTTCTTACCTAAAGTTAAAGCAAACTCTTGGCTTGCAAGAATTTCTTGAGACCCTTCTTCCATTCCATAAGGAGCTATGCAAAGGGCTTTAAGCGGAGGCTCTCTTCCGGGGATTGCAGGAATGGCTTCTTCTATTCCTATAAAGTAGCTCTGGGACAAAGAGCTTCTAATTCGAACCCCTTTTCCTTTGATAGCAAGACCATAATAGACAGCCCCGGAACTTACAGCAAAGTCATAATCTTCATCGCCAAGAAGCTTTATCTTCGGTTTGCCAAATGATGCTGCCCAGTCATTTAAAACAGAATGAAGCCGATCACGAAAGGCTTCAGCTTTCATGGTCCCGCCATTAAAAAGAAGCGCGGTCGGGAATAAGGAGTTTTCTTCCTCATTATTGCTTTGCATAGCAAGAAAAGAGGCAAGCTGGGAAGTCACTCTTGCATCTCTTGCAAAGGGAAGCCCTTTTTCTTGAAAGGCCATTTGTCTTTCATTCAAGGCTTGATTCTCAAAGCCAATAGAAGGAAAGAAACCATTAACAAGAAGGTCTAGGACGACTGATTTTTGTAGTTCAAATTTAATCGCGCCTCCGATCAATCGGCTGCCGCGCCCCATTAGGGTTATAGGAACCATCTCCTTCTCACTGTCACTTAGCAGAATTTCTTTTGCGTGGCTTGCAGCGGCCTTTAGAGCTTGAAACTGCCAGTCATCAATCACTTTATTTTGGTTTTCAAGCTCTTCTTTAATATAATAGGCAAGAGCATAATCCAAGTTATCCCCTCCTAAAAGAAGATGCGAGCCAACAGCTACCCTTTCAAGGCTAAGAGAGCCATCATTTTCTTTCACTTGAATTAAAGAAAAATCTGTAGTTCCTCCACCAATATCAACCACGAGTATTTTGTCGCCAACTTGAAGTTTTTCTCTCCATGTATCTTTTTGACGATAAAGCCATGAATAGAAAGCCGCTTGAGGCTCCTCAAGTAAGATTTGACTTGTAAATCCTGCCAGTCTTGCGGCTTCTTCCACGAGCTGTTTGGCACTCGGATCAAAAGACGCCGGAACTGTAATAAAAATCTCTTGCTCAAGAAAAGGATGATCCATAGAAGAATCCCAAGACTCTTTCAAATGACTTAAAATTTCTTTTATAGCCTCCACAGGACTTAGAGCACTATTTTCCTTTTCAAAGGCTATAGGGAGCCATTTTTTTCTTCGATCAATCCCGTAATGGCAAAGCCAGGATTTGGCAGAAGAGATCACTCTATCGGGACAATCTTCTCCACGAGCTTTAGCATATTTTCCAACGGCAAAGGTTCTTTCTTTGTCCCAGGAAATTCCTTGACCTTGCGACTTAAGTTCTTCTTCAAGGGGAAAATAGATAAATGAAGGGAGATAAGGCAAGGATTCTTCTTCTCCGTCCCTTGTTATTTGAGGAATGAGGAATTGTTGGATTGCGGCCGAATCATCGTCTTTTTTTATGTAAGCAAGGGTGCAGTTGGTTGTGCCAAGATCAATGCCAATGATGTATTTAGAGGCCTTTTTTTTCGAGGTCATAGAGAATTTACCTTAACTAACGAATTTCAATTTCAGCGGGTTGAATGACAAAGGAACCGGTTCCCACTCTTTTTGGAAGGCTATGCTTTGTCGCAATCCAACCTTTATGCCTTATAACTCCTTGGAAAGGAGGTTCTTTTTTCAAATTTCCGATAAGCTTGATTTCTGCGGCATCATAACCCGGCATTATGTCAACAAGAGTTCCTTCATTTTCTTCTCGAAGGGGTTTTACTAAGACATGTTCATCTAAGGCTTTTTTACATTCCTTATGAATCTCTCGAACCGCAAGACCGACCTGGTCGTCGCTAAAGGCACTTAAATCTTCCTCTAAAAAGTCAATCAGTCTTCCTGATTGCTGTAAAAGTGAAAGTAGTTGTATGTGATGAGCAGTTTCTTTCGGGGCCTTTTCTTTAGGAGGAGAGGCCTTTTCATCCAAAAAAAGTTGAGCCTTCTCCGGGTATCTCAGTGCTTTTAAAAATGCTTTAATGGCTATAAAAATTCGCATAGTTTAAGAACCTTTTATTCCACAACAGGTGGAGTTTGTATTTCAATTTTTTCAACCGCTTGATGACTGCCGCTTCCAAGAAGATTAGTTTGTATCCCAACTTCAATTCCAAGCGCGATCATAAAAAATAAGAAAACCCCTATCAAAAGAGGTTTTCCGCCCGGAACTCTAAACGAGGAATGGTTGTAGCCTTTCTTATATCGGCCGACCCAAATAAGAAGAACCGGGATCATGCCGTTTAAAATGGTGTCACCATAGCCGCCTGAGGTTTCCATAGCAACCATAAACGCTCTTTCAAATTGGGTGGCAAAAATAGAGGTTGGGACAATGATTAAAAGACAAAGAATCAGGTTTCCCCATCCTTTTTTAGGTATTTTTAAACCATCGGAAAGGAAATCAAAAAGACCTAAACCCATAGCGAGGTAGGAAGTGATGATGGCAAAAAAAGCAAAATAGTTAGCGACAGGCACCACCCACTTTCCTGAAACATGCTCATACAAAAATTCTGTAGCCGGAAGGGAAAGCTTATTGGCTTCAATTAATCCATTTGGACCTTCTGCCGGAACAATGCCCAAAATCAACATCTGCCAAATAGCGTAAATGATGAGCGCAATTGTGGTTCCACCGATGATAGAAAGTTTTAAAGCTTTGGTTTGCCGCTTTAAAATAGGAGTTAAGCTTGGCACCATAGTTTGAAAGCTAAAGGCAGTTAAAAGAAGTGGAATGGCCAGATAAGACTTAGACCAATTGGATTTCAATAAAAGTTCTGGCTTTACTTCATCAGCTCCAAAAGAAATTAGCAAAAAGTAGGCGCCTATTAAGGAAGTGAAGAGAATAGAGTTAACACGCCCTACCACCCTGCCGCCAAAAACAATGACTGTTGTAAAGATTACCGTGATTAGGACAGTCCCAAAATCCTTAGTGAGGTTTAACCCAAAAAGTGAGTTTAACCAGTTGGCAGTCTGCAAGCCCCCGCCTGCTGCGTAAGCTACTTCAGAAGCATATGAGATATAGAGGAAAAGAACCCAAGCAATCACTTTAAAGACAGGTCCTAAAAGACGCGAGGTGATCGTGATGACATGAGCTTCTTCTTCCATCCAAAGGCTTGCTTCAACAAGCAAGAGCGCAGACAAAGTCATTCCAATCCAGCAAAGAGACATCATAAAAAGAGAAGGAAAAAGCCCGCTTGCTCCAGAGGCTACAGGTAAAGCAAGCATCCCTCCTCCGACACAACAGCCGGCAACAAGAAACATTGCCGGAAGAAGGCTTGCTTTTTGGATTATCACATTAGTATTACTCATTTTTCTCCCGAAGGTGGAATTTTAACGCTAAAATTTTAAAATTTTTCTAGGTAGACATCAAGTAAAATAGCGTTAATATTTTTTTTTATTTTTAGGATTAATTTTCTTCTGCTGCCCTTAAGTTTCGTTAAATGCCTGCACGAGGCCTTTTTTACGGCAAATAATATTTATAATTTTAAAAAAACTTTTGACATATCTATTCAATATGGGAAAATCAAAAAAGACAAGGAATTCTATCTTTTACAAATAAACAGTAAAGCGTTGGTTTTTAGTGAGTACCGAAATAAAAAGAAAATACCCTATCGGCGCCGAAATCTCAAGCAAAGGCGTTCATTTCCGCATTTTTGCAGCCGATCATGCAAAAGCGGTCCTGATTCTTGAAAATAAAAATTCAGAACCTACTTATCATAAGATGGTTAAGGAAAAAGGAGGGTACTTTTCACTTTTTGTTCCGGCTTTAAAAGAGGGTTCTCTTTATAGATTCCGACTAGGCAATAAAGAAAATTGGCTTCCTGACCCGGCTTCAAGGTTCCAACCTCATGGTCCAAACGGTCCTTCCCTCACAGTTAATCCTCATTTTAAATGGACCGATAAGGACTGGAAAGGGCTATCCATGCCCGGGCAAATTATTTACGAAATGCATATAGGAACCTTTACAGAAGAAGGCACCTATGCGGGAGCTAAAAAACAACTAAAAAGACTCGCGGATCTTGGGATTACAGTTATAGAAATTATGCCCCTAAATGATTTTCCGGGACACTTTGGCTGGGGATATGATGGTGTTAATTTATTTGCCCCGACCCACCTTTATGGAAGCCCTTCCGATCTAAAGGATTTCATTAATGAGGCCCATAAACTTGGGATCGGGGTTATTCTTGATATCGTCTATAACCACTTTGGACCTGAGTTCAACACTATAGGCGAGTTTACAAAAAGATATTTAAACGAATCCCATACGACCGAATGGGGCTCTGCCATCAATTTTGACGATGATTCCATTAGCGAATTTTTTTTAACCAATGCTAGGTATTGGATCGAGGAATACCACTTTGACGGTCTAAGGGTGGATGCCACCCCCTGGTTTTTTTGTGATAAAGGGGAGCATTTTTTAAGCAAACTCACCAAAGTGGCGAGAAAATCCGCGAAAAAGAAATCCATTATCATTGTTGGCGAAGATGAAACTCAAAACAATACCCTTTTAAAACCCCATTCACAAAAAGGGTATGGCTTTGACGCCCTTTGGAATGATGATTTTCATCATGCTGCAGTTGTCAAATTAAAAGGTAAACGAGAAGCATATTACACAGACTACAAAGGAACCCCCAATGAATTCATTTCGTGCTGTAAGTATGGATTTCTCTACCAAGGTCAATATTATTCCTGGCAAAAGAAGGGAAGAGGCTCCCCTTCTCTTTTCTTCCCGCCGGAGTCAATGATTGTTTTTTTAGAAAACCACGATCAAGTGGCAAACTCGGGACATGGGTTAAGGTTGCATCATAATACCAATTATGGGGTCTACAAAGCTTTGACCGCCCTCTTAATTCTTGGACCTAATACTCCAATGCTTTTTCAAGGTCAAGAATTCGGCTCAGAAAAGCCCTTTTACTATTTTGCTGATCATTCCGAAGATTTAAATGAAAAGGTTTTTGAAGGAAGAAAAAAGTTCCTTTCGCAATTCCCGCAACTTGAAAATGAAGGGTTAAACATCATTTTGAAACCTTCGGATCCTAAAAATTTCCTTGCTTGCAAGCTGAATTTCAATGAAGCGAATCAAGAACTCTACAGCCTGCATAAAGACTTAATCCACCTTAGAAAAAATGATCCCGTTCTTCGAAAAACTTCAAAAAAGTATGAGGCTTCCATTCTCGGTGAAAATTCATTTCTGCTACGCTATTTTGATGAAGCAGAAGGAGATCGCATGCTCATAGTAAACCTTGGGGTAGAGGAAATTTTAAATCCTGCCCCAAACCCGCTTTTAGCTCCGCCTGAAGGCTGTAAATGGAAGATTATTTGGTCAAGCGAGTCCCCGGTTTACGGTGGAGATGGAACAGCGCCTCTTAATATCCCTCAGTGGAAGTTAATAGGGTTTTCTTCGCAACTTTTAAAAGCAGTAAAGCCCTCAAAGAAAAAATTAGCTAAACATTGAGATACCAATGATTTTATCAAGGCACATCGAATTTAAAGAAGGCACTAAACCGGAAAAATTTACATCCCTTGAATGGCTTGTGACTAATGGCCTTGGGGGATTTGCTTCAGGAACTCTTTCCGGAACACCCATGCGAAAGCATCATGGTCTTTTGATCGCAGCACTACCTTCCCCTTATGGCAGAACTATGACCATTCCTTTTGCTGAGGAGAACTTAATATTACCGGAAAGCCAAGAACTCCCTCTTTCATATGTGTTTTCAAACGAAACAATGAACCCAAGAAATATCCCCCTGGTTGAATTTCGGCAAGAGTTAGGGCTGCCCGTTTGGCGCTATGAAATAAACGATATCATCTTGGAAAAAAGAATCTTAATGGTGCATCTTCAAAACACCGTCCATATCACTTATCAACTTCTTTCAGGGCCATCCTCCCTTTTATTGAAGTGGAGGCCTTATTTGCAATTTCGCGGCTACGAACAATCTGTAAACCTTGAAAGCAGCTCTCAATCCTATGTTGTTCATGCTCGCGATAATTATTACGAAATTGAACATTTAGCCTTCCCAAGGCTTCGTTTTTATCAGGATAAAAATGCGGGTTTTATTTTAACAAGCGATCATCTTCCAATCGTGTATTACGATATTGAAAAAAATCGAGGCTATGATTTTCTAGGTTCTATGGAAAGTCCGGGTTATTACCTTATGGAGTTGGAATTAAATACTCCGGCTACCCTAGTTTTTTCCACGGAAGAATGGAAAAAAATTCAAGCCGTTCCACCACAAATTGCCCCTTCCATAGAAAATTATAGAAGAAGAAATTTACTTAGAAAAGCCGGATCTCTTGTTAGCAAAAAGGTGATGGCAGAGCTTGTATTATCGGCAGATAACTTTATTATCACACCCTACACTAGAATGACAGATATTATTCTCATGCAAGCTTCAGGAGAAGAAGCTAGCACAATTATTGCAGGCTACCCCTGGTTTACCGATTGGGGCCGCGATACCATGATCTCATTAGAAGGTTTAGTTCTTCTTACAGGACGAGGAAAAGAAGCAAGAACCATTTTGAATACCTTCTCCCACTACATTAAAGATGGTTTAATACCGAATATGTTCCCGGATGGAGAAAATCAAGGTTTATACAACACAGCGGATGCTTCCCTCTGGTTTTTTCATGCTATAGATCGCTATATCGATCTCACCCAAGATGACAGTATTTTAGAAGATCTTTACCCAAAACTTCTTGGAATTATACAGCATCATATCCAAGGGACTTTATTTGGAATAAAAGTGGATGAAGATGGTCTTCTCGTTCAGGGTCAAGAAGGGGTTCAGTTAACATGGATGGATGCAAAAGTCGGAGATTGGGTCGTCACTCCAAGAAGGGGGAAAGCAGTCGAGTTAAATGCCCTTTGGTACAATGCTTTAAAGCTCATGGACAAATGGGCATTAAATAAGGAACCTCTTTTTCAAAAATATGCGGAAAAATGCTACGAATCTTTCAATAAACGCTTTTGGTATGAAAGCGGAGGCTATCTCTTTGATCTAGTTGACAATGAAAATAGCTCTTCGGATTCTGCCTTAAGGCCTAACCAGCTTTTTGCAATTTCCCTTCGCTTTCCGGTTCTTGAGCCAAAAAAATGGGAATCGGTTTTAAAATGCGTGAGAGAGGAGTTGCTAACTCCATTTGGGCTTAGGACCTTATCTCCTAAACACCCTGATTATAAATCCTGCTATGATGGCGATTTAAGAGCAAGGGATGCCGCTTACCACCAAGGCACTGTATGGCCCTGGTTAATCGGTCCCTATATCGACGTATGGATGAAAGTCTATCCAAATGATGCAAAACTGGCGCGTTCATTTTTAAAAGAGCTTCTCGACAGCTTAAATGAAAATTGTGTGGGATCCATAAGCGAGATCTTTGATGCGAAAGAGCCTTATCTTGCAAGAGGCTGCTTTGCGCAAGCCTGGAGTGTCGCCGAAACGATTCGCGCCTTCGTTAAAACGGAAAAATTAAAGGACTAGGTTTAGCTTAGCGATTTTTCATGAACTTGCGTGTAGCGAAGATAAGGCAAAACTTCTCTATACCCTTGGGGAAAAAGTTCCTTTATCTCATTTGGATCAGTAATGCTTGGTAAAATGATGCACTCAGCTCCATGATGCCAATTTACCGGTGTGGCCACCTTTTGATCATCGGTTAGCTGAAGAGCATCGATCACACGTAAAAGTTCATCAAAATTTCTCCCAGTAGACGCAGGGTATGCTATCATAAGGCGTATTTTTTTATTGGGATCGATAATAAATACGGTTCTTACAGTGGTCGTTTCACTCTCATTTGGATGGACCATGCCATAAAGCGAAGCAATCTTTTTATCTTTATCGCCAATTAAAGGGTACTCGACTGTGGTATTTTGGCTAAGATTGATATCCGGAATCCAATGCTTATGATCTTCAACCGTGCCAATGCTTAGAGCAATGATCTTCGTTTTTCTTTTATCAAACTCTTTCTTCATTTTGGCAGCGTAGCCAAGCTCGGTGGTACAAACAGGAGTAAAGTTTTTAGGATGGGAGAAAAAAACACACCAATTATTCCCAATCCACTCATGAAATCGAATTTTTCCCTGGGTAGTCTCGGCTGTAAAATCAGGTGCTTGATCACCAATTCTGACGTGGGAGCACATTTTTCACCTCCTGTATTATATAGTATTTAAAAGATTCCATTAAGATTGTCAATTATTTTTAAATTACTAATCATAAATAATTAACAATCCAAATACATAGGGGTATGCTATAATATATTGTAGGTAGAATTTTTTTGCACCTGGAGATACTTATGCCAAATATTGGTGAAGGTTCAAAATTTACAGTCACTCCTCAGCAGTTGCAATCGGCAAGAGACCAGCTGAAAAAAACTCCCTCTCAAAAAATGTCTGAATTAAATAAAGCTGAGAAAGTCGCTAAAGAAAGCCTTAGCCCTACCCAAAAAGATATCCCCTCCCCTGTTCATAAAGTTCGAGACTCCTCGTTTTTGAGAGAATCTACAGAGGTCAACGAGACTAATGACAAGAGCCAAGCCTTTCTTGCCAATGCGACCAAAAAAGCAAAGAAATACATACAGCAAAAAATATTCAAAAACTCTTTTTCTATGAGTAAACTTGGAAAAGGTTTCAAAAGCTTGATGCATGGTTTAAACCCCCAAAACATCGTAAAGCATTTTACATCGAATCGGACAGAAGATGCGAATGATAAGAAAACAGAGGCTGTTTCAACTAAACAATTTTCGGAGCTATCAAAAGAAGATAAGATTCAGATAGCAAAAACTTTGATACCAAAAGCTGTCCAAGAAATCCTAAAACAAGAAGGGCAAAAACAAGAAGGGGTATTTAGATTATCAGGACGGGATGGTCCGCAAAAAACTTTTCTCAATAAGGTAGCGAGCGACCCATCCATTTTAGAAAATGAATTAGAATTAGAAATTACAGATTTCGAAGGAATCAAAAGCAAAGTCAAACCCTCAGTTGATGATTTTGCGGGCTTAATAAAGAAAACAATTTCTCAATTAAACCCTCAAACAATCAGTTTATCAGAAGAATCAAAAGCATTATTAACCCCGGAACAGCTTAAATCTTATGAAGAATCAAAAGAGGAAAGTCAACTCGGAGAAGAAGAGAAAGCTACTTTAAAAGAGAGCCTTCAGCCTCTATATGAATTGTTTGTTGAAATTAATAGAAATAAGGAAGAAACCAAATTAACCTGGAATACTTTATCGATTTCAGCCCCTGAAATTATCATTTTAATGAAACAATTAGGTTTTGAAATCCCTAAAGATTCATAGTATATATTTTATCTTGCACACCGCCCGTCAGGATAGCCTCGCCTTTATCATTAATAAAGACATCATGTTCCAGTCTGACGCCAAAAAGATCAGGCAGATAAATGCCCGGCTCTATAGAAAAAATGGTATTGTTTAATAGCTTTCTTTCTTCATGAGTTTCCAAGTTGTCGATATTAGCGCCTTCTCCATGACCTTCTTCATGAATGCTGTGGCCGGTTCTATGGATAAAAAAGGGTCCATAACCTGCTTTCTCGATAACTTCCCTCGAAACATCATCGACTTCAAAACCTTGTATCGATTTTCCTTGGGCCAATCGATTTTTTATAAATTCAAAAGCTTTTTTTTGAGCTTCTCTTACAATGTTAAATATTTTTTCCTCTTGTTCATGCGTATTTTTTCTTGCCACTCCAACTCTTGTAATATCTCCATAAATTGAGCCCTCACCCTTTTCCTTGGCCCAAAGATCTATTAGAATAAAATCACCTCTTCTAATGATTTCCGTGCTATTTATTGAAGGTGCATAGTGAGGGTTAGAAGAATTCTTGTTAACCGCAACAATCGGTGGAGAATCAGTTATAAAGCCATTATCCTCAAATTTTTCTACAATAAATTGCTGCACATCATACTCAGAAATTGTTTTATTTTCTTTAAGCGCTTCTTCAACCCATT
This sequence comes from Criblamydia sequanensis CRIB-18, assembly GCF_000750955.1. Lineage (NCBI taxonomy): Bacteria > Pseudomonadati > Chlamydiota > Chlamydiia > Parachlamydiales > Candidatus Criblamydiaceae > Candidatus Criblamydia > Candidatus Criblamydia sequanensis. Next base: position 264,202 of record NZ_CCEJ010000004.1, read on the forward strand.
TAAAAGCAAAAAGGGCTGTTTTATCAAGAAAAGATGCTGCCTTAAGATGCGATTTTGCCGACTCTTCATTAACAGTGGCTGTAAAATGCTGCAAAATATCTCCCGAAGAAAAAAGATTCAGCTTTAAACTTTTTAAAAAATCGATCATTCCTCCATCGACTGTTGAAACGTAAGGAATAGACCCCATTTCAGAATATTCTAGAATGATTTTATCCCTTTCCTTGAAAAGATTGCTTAATAAGCCTTGAAAGGATTGCCAAGAAGCGTATGTTTCTTTTTTTCCGGGTAAATAATCTAGAACAAAACTTTCAACGGCATGAACAATTTTAAGCGGTTCTCCCTCTGCAGGAATCCAATAGCAAAAACGTCTTGTCAAATGAGTTTCTTTCGGGATTTTTAAGAATTTGCAAGCGAGGGTATTCCTTCCCCTGAAATCATAAAGAAGCCACCCTTTTAAAGACTCTTCCTTTAAAAGTTTTTGAACCTCTTTTATGACTGGACTAAAACTCATCTGACACCTTATTGATAGAGGGTTTTAATAACGGAAACAGCCGCCGCAATTCGAAGGGTCGGGTAATTTTCCTGCAAAAGGTTAACAAGGAAAGGAAGCGCTCTCTCATCTTTTGCAGATCCAAGCGCTTCTATGATGAATAATTTTTTTTCCCTATCGCTCGATGAAAAATTCTTTATTAAAACATCAACTGCTTTTGGACTATTTCCCCAAAGACTTAAAATTAAAGCTGCCTGCAAGCTTATTTTTTCATCGCTATCTTCTAAAAGCTCTTCTATAAGAAGACAGGAAACAGGATCTGATTCACTTAGGAGAAGAGCAGAAGCATTGGCCGATATGCCCCATGTCTTTTCTTTTAAAAATTTACGAATCGCTTCTTTAGCTTCAGGAAAACGTTTGGAGGCAAGTAATGCTAAAACTTGCAGCCTGGCGGCTTGATTTATAGCTTCCGGATGAGCGCCTATCTCTTCTTCAAAACGAAGGGTGCTTGGAGCTAAGTATTCTGTAAATAAAAACTCCTTCCACATCCATCGGTCTTTGGAATAGTTAAGACCCTGAAACAAAAGTTCTAAAGCTTGAGCTTCATTTATATTGTGCGACAACAGGTACATCCCAAGGTTCATTTTCACATAAAGGTCTTGAGATTTTAAAAAAGCTTCTTTTGCAAAGCTCAATCCATGCTTTCCTGTTTTGGCAAGAAGAGAAGCGGCCTTTAATCTCTTTTCCTGGAATTCGGAAAAAATCCAGGGAGAGAAAGAGTAACCCCTATTTTGAGGGTCTAAAATGGTGACCCCCCAAGCTGCCATCATGGCTGTTTCATCATCCTCATCTTGAAGGAGGGGCAAAATCCTAGGCAGGGTTTTAGCTCCAATACCTTCTTGATCTCTCATAAAAACTAATGTATGGATCGCAGATTTTCTGACATCTCTTGAAGGATCGTTTAATAATTGAAAAGCAATTCCAACGTCCTTAAAAGATTCATTGTGGTCGATGACAGCAAGAGCAAGTTCCCGAAATCCGCTTCTTTCGCTTCCCGATAATTTTAAAAGGTCCTGGCTTGTCATATCTTTTTTAAGAAGAACAAGCGAGGCGATGGCAGAGACTCTTAATTTATCGCCGAGGTTTCTTTCAGCAACGATACGGGTTAATTCCGGGATAGCTTCTTTAATTTGCATCGTTCCAAGGCATTTAATAGCTTCAGCTCTTACATCATAGAGGGGCTCTTTCTTTGCGAGATTAAAAACAAGCGCTTGAAGCCTCTTGTCATACATGCCTTTGACAAGCTGCAGGGCCACTTGTCGAAGCCTGCTATTTTGATCTTTAAGGCCTCTTTCCAAAAGATCAACCCCTCTAGCATCTTGACCTAGGTAAGAGGCAATGAGAGCAATTAATCGAACTTGCGGATAAGAAGATTTAGCTCCATTTTCAATAACGCCCCATGCCAAATCTTCTAAAATACCCCGGGTTTTACTTTTTTCAGGGTATTTTTTCGCATAGCGTTTCCAGCTAAGAAGCGCTTCTTTTTCATTCCCGGCTTTCAAATAAGCTCTTATCAGGTCTTCTTCAAAAACTTGATTATCAGGATAATTTCTTACAGCTTCTAAAGCTTCTTTTACAGCTGAGCCATAATCGCCAATCAGTTGATGGGAGGAAATCCGATTTCTAATCGGTAATTCATCTACAGCAAAGCTCTTAGCAAAAGCCAAGAGTGTAAGAAAGAAGAAGAATTTTTTATCATTCACAAAAGATACAAATTATTTAATAAGGCTGCTGATTTCTTTAAATTCAGGGATCTTGGAGTTTCCCATTAATTCGAAAAGGGCCGTTTCAACGCTCGTTATCCGAACCCCTATATCTCTCATTTCAGCTATCGCTGTCGAATAGTCGTAAATTGATCTTGAGGAAATGGCATTGTTAAGTACGGCTACTTCATAGCGGTTTTTGATAAGATCCTTAGCCGTCTGTAAAATGCAAACGTGAGCTTCAATGCCGACTAAAATCCACTGTGTTACTGAAGAATTTTTTAAAATCGCTTCTATTTCTTTATCTTTTAGACAAGAAAAGGAGGTTTTTGATAAATGTTGATTCCCCTCTAAAAGTCCATTTAAGTGAGAAAGCGTTTTTCCCATTTTCTCAGGGTATTGCTCCGAAACAAAAATAGGAAGTTTTAAGATATTTGCCCCCCTTACCATTTTTTCTATTTCCTTAAGGACTTCTTCCGGGTTTTCAACTAAAGGAAAAAGCCTTTCTTGCACATCAACTACAAGAAGACCGGCATTATTTCTATCTAGAAACCAATTTTTATCGTTTTCCATGTTTATCCCATAGCTCCAAGCGGCCTTCCGCCAATAAGATGAAAGTGTAAATGTAAGATGGTTTGACCTGCACTCTCCCCATTATTTGTTAGGAGCCTATACCCTTCTTCCACATCAAATTCTTCTGCTAATTTTTGTGCGATCTCAATCAATTCAGGAAAAAGTTTCAAATCTTCTTCTTGCATGGCTTGCAAGTTTTTAAATTCTTTTTTCGGCATGATTAAAAGGTGGACAGGCGCGATAGGGTAGATGTCTTTAATTGCTAAGAAGCGATCATTTTCAAAAACAACTTCTGCCGGAAGCTCTTTTTTAATAATTCGGCCGAAAATCGTAGTCATAATTTTATTGCCTTTTGGAAGTTTAACGGAAGTTTTATCCTAACATCCTTTTAGCGTATATTCAAGAGCTTTCAATGCATCTTCCCGAGTTTCCCATACAGATATAAAACGTCCCTTATGACAAAATATGGCGCCTGCGATTCCGGACTTTCTTTTTAATTCTTCATCAAGAAGCCCGGCCCACTCTTTAGGAAGCGCCATACGGACATCCATTTTATCTTCTATAGTAGGCGGAATGCCGCGAAGCTTCCAATGTTTTCCAGAAGGCATGATGACAAATTTTGCAGGGTGGGAGGTTCCCCCTAAAGCAAAAAAAGCGTCCATCCAAGGAATGGCCTTATCAAACATGAGGACAACCTTTTTTTCCTGCATAGCTTGTGCCACAATCTCACGGCAGGACCTGTTGTAGTTATAACGATCCCACATTCTCTGCAAATGACCTTTAGCAAACTCTAAAGCTTTAAAGAAAGCTTCTTCATTTTCTTTTTCGCTGGCATCGTGATGAATGGGTGTGAAATTCGCCATGATATGAGAATAAGTAGAAATTCCGGGCAATTGAGGATCAACCCCATTGTCATGGTCATCCACCCCAATCACAAGGTTATTGTTGAATTGGTTGTACTCTTCCTGGCTTAAGATGTTTTTATTTTTTAAATATAAAAGAATCATCCCGGCTGAGGACAGCGGACCTTGATATTCGACTTGGTGGTGATCGAAAAGTTTGTGGTCAGGATCATAGACTCCCCCAACATCACAAACATATTCGCACGTTGAAAGGATTTCCGGTGAACGTGTTCTCTTAATTTTGTCTTGATCAATCAGATTAAAGATTATAAGCAGCGCACAAGCTGTCACTTCATCGGCATGAAATGTTCCGTCATGAATCCCACAGCTTCGCGGTATTTTTTGAGCCCCCATATACCTTCCTATCGCTCTTCACTGATTTTTTTCTCAAGCGGCTAAATTTGAGATAGGCAAAAATCCCTAAAAACATTCGATTATGTCAAAGAACTTCTTTTCTTCAAAGAAAAACGCCATGTGGAACTTTTTGGTGCCTAAGTTTTAAGGTTTCGCAATCCACTTTTAAAAGTTATAAACAATTTTTACTTCAATTACTTAAAGGGATTTTTTTTAAATTTCGGCTCTTTCTCTATCTCTTGGTGTCACACAAAAGCCTTATGTTCAATGTGTTATACGAATGCAATTATTTGAAAAAACAAACTAAACAAAACGGAAAACCAAAAAACCAATGTAAAGTTTTTATTTTATAAACAAGTTTTCGACAAGTTTTCCACAAAAACAAACCTTTACTCTCAACCTTTTAAAAATTGAACCTGCTTTATAGAAAAATCAAGTTTTGCTATTTATTGGTTCCACTTTGAAAAGCTAAAGGAGCCTAATGCCTTCAATCACCTACTATCTTGATCCCTCCCAACATGATCTTGTTACCCCTGATGGCAAAATCGTTGAATTGAAACGAATAGACGAAAAAACATTACTTGCAGAGGTTTTCATTGAAAATATCTCTCCCGTTTTTGTGGGCTTTCAAATCGATAAAAACCTTATCTTCTTCAATATCAAAAGTACGCTTGCCCAAGTCGGAGTGGATGGGTTAACGCAAGGTTTTGAATTGGATCCCATAAGTCGATCGGCGCAAGTTCAAGTATTAATCAAGGGGATTGGCTCTCTTGGGGAAAAAATGCTTCCTTATATAAAAGTGGGTTCAGCTATCGGCAAATTATTTGCGGCAGATGATAGACGAAGAGTTAGAGATCCGGATTATTTAGCACGTATGTTTGGCAGAGCGGATCGCTTTGGCAAGCCACTTCTTTCTTTGGGTGGACTGCATGGTAGCGATGATTTGATTTTAGATAAAGTGGATGGCAGAACGATTGCTTATCTTTCCATTCAAAATGGAAGAGTTCTTTATTCTCCTGAAATCGATGGTTTTTTACCGACTCTTGGCAAAGCTCTTCTTGCCAATATCAAATCAAGAGATATGGTTCGCATCAATCAAGAATGGCACCCTCATCTGCCACGAAATATTGGAGATGATGAGCTTCTACTTGTGAGAACCTTGCCCTTGCATATTAGAACGGTATTTGGAAGAGTTGTCGATAGTCTTTTATCGGAAGGGTATAAACACACCTCGGCTTCAATTTTGCAGCCGGATACCAAAGCTTCAGGCGATATTTATGAACTATACGGTAAAAGCAAGCGTGAATTAAGTGATATCCCTCTTGAATTCTACACTCTTGAACCCTATCGGGAGCACGTTTTCTTTTCAGATAGGGATCAGCTTCAAATCTGCATAGAAAATCAAAGCGCTCTTTTTGATGCTTTTAAGACTGCTCCCGGAACACTAAATGAGCGTGCCGCAACTTTCGTTGTGAAAGGCGATCAGCTTTTGAATTTAAATGCTGAAAGCTGGATTGTCAGGGAAACGAGACCCTTTGATTTTCCTGGGGCCACCCATAGCGAGCGCCAAGCGTTGCTTATTGAAAGATATATAGAACAGCAGCCGGCTTACCCCTTCTTAAAAAGCATTAGCGACGGTTCAATCACAAGTCAAGGTATTTTACTCACACGATATTTTCCCTCCCCTTTGCTTAAAAGAATGCTTCTTGGAGATACCATTCAGCGCTGTCTGAAAGGAATTTATTTTCAATACCCAAGCCTTGCGGGCCAAGGCTTTTTCTCCGCCGAAGACAGGGCAATTTTGCATGATCTTGAAAAATTTGCCATCCCGACTTTTTGGGTGGATCAGATTACAAATAAAATATTGCGCTATGTTGAAAAAGCGGATAGGGATAGTGGCATGTTTGTGCCTTTGGATCAGGTGGATACCTTTTTGAAAGCCACAATGATTGGAATTTACGGATCAAACCTGCTTGAAGGGGATTTTGAAAATGAGCTTAGACAATTATTAGAAGGTCTTCTTGTCTTAAAAGATAGCGCGACACACCCCGTTTTTATTAAAGGAAAGCCCTTGGCTCTTGTTACAGGAGGGGGCCCCGGCGCTATGGAAGTCGGCAATAGAGTAGCAAGACAGCTTAATATTTTGTCATGCGCAAATATTGTTGATTTTAGACATAAATCACAAAGTGTAGTTAATGAACAGCAGCAAAACCCTTATGTTCAAGCTAAGATGACTTATAGGCTCGATAAACTAGTTGAAAGACAAGCGGAATTCAACTTAGATTTTCCTATATTTTTAATAGGAGGCATCGGAACTGATTTTGAATATAGCCTCGAAGAAGTTAGACGAAAAGTAGGCTCTGTTTACCTTACTCCTATTATTCTTTTCGGCAGCCCGGACTACTGGAAAAATAAAATTACCCCTCGATTCCAGGAGAATTTAAAAGCCGGCACCATAAAGGGATCTGAATGGCTAAGCAATTGCTTTTTCTGCATTCAAAATGCAGCTCAAGGACTGGAAGTCTACTCGGAATTTTTAAAAGACAGATTACTTATAGGAAGAGAAGGTCCTTGCTATCCTAGAGGGTTTGTCTTAGTAGGCGAAGATAGTTTGGCGATTAAAAATTAATTAAACGTTTACAAAGAATAAATTAATTTAATTATCTTCATAAAATAAACCAGTTTTTATTAAACTAATTGTTATAATTAGTGTTAGTTAATAAAACTGAGGTTATTTTATGCAATCTGCTGGTGATGCCTTTTCCCGGTATGAAGATTGTTTTAGAAACTTTGATGAAATATCCAAAATAGAAAAAGGAAACTATCTCTATCTTGATGCAACAGGAAACCTAAAAGTTTCAAAGACGGATCAAACCTCTACAAGCGGCTCCTGGGGAGCCTCTCTTTCAAAAACTGTCACTAATTTAACAAGCGGAGCTACAGGTGTCAAATCAGATTGGCAAAGTGTAGCCAAGCGTATTGATTCCTTAAATGAGGAAGTGACAGAAATTCTTAAAGACATGGAAGCAAATCCAAGCCGTTATAGAGACGATATAAAACTTCATGAGCTTTCAATTAAACTTATCACAGCAAAAAGAGGTTTAGACAACCTTTCCAAGCTTTACCAAGAGCAGCAAAAATCAAGTTGGATTGCTTCTAAAGCACTTTATAAGGCAGAAGCTGCTATGAAGTTTGATCAGCAATCACATTTATTAGAAGAAAACAGACAAAGAATCGAGAATTTTATAAATCAAAAAGGTAAAGAAAGGGAACCTCAAAATGACGATGAAGATTTAGCGGCCTCTGCCTTTGGTTTTCTTGATGAAGAAGAATTAGCGCCTTACACGGGAAAACTCGATGAGAGCTTTTTTCTAGTCCAGGAAAGTAATTCAAAACCTATCGTCACGCATCTTTCTGAATCTCCTCAAGTCTCTTTCATTGAAAAAGCATTAAGTCAAAAACTACACACTTTAAGTCTTAATGAATTAAAATCAATGGGGCGTACACTTGAACGAGAGTTAAAACAAGCCAAAGGAAATGAGGAAAGGATTTTAAAAGCCTCAAGGACCTTAAAAGCTGAGCTAAAATTACGTGTTGAAGCCTTTAAAGATTTTAAACATGATTTTGACAAGGCTTTGAAAGCTAACGACAGAAAAACTATCCATACCCTAATTGCAGATCTTCCCCCCGGCCTTATTTCCGAACCAAAAGTTGCCCGGCTAATTCAATCTCTGCCAGAGTCTTATAGGGAAACAGCACTAAAAGATTTAAGCAGCCTGCAAATAGTCACAGCGCAAAGAAAAATCAATGTTGTCCAAGAAACTGAAGATGAGGTGACTCCCCCTTCCGACCAACAGATTAGGGGCGCTGCAATCCTCCTTCATCATCAATTAAACTCAAATTTAGAAGAAAGCTACCGGACAGGCGATTTTGAAAAGAATCATGAACTCGTTAAGCATCTTGCCGACAACCTTCTTGCTGCAGATATCTGGTTAAAAAGCGAGGATCGCCATCCCCATATGCAAACAACTCTTGCAACAGCTTATAGACAACTTTCGGAATATTATCGAGAAGTCGGAGATAAAGAGTCCTTTGAAGAATCCCTTATGAAAATAGGAAATATCCAAATTGTTCCTTCGCATCCACTAGGTGATCTTAAAAGAGTAGCTTCAAGAACTCAAAAAGATGCGGAATGGGTTCAAGTAGATGGAACAGAGGTTAGGAGAAGACAAGTTCGAGTGCAACTAAAAGCTGTCACGACACCGCAAGAGGGAAAACAGCAATTTTTAGATCTTAGTTTTACTTTGCCAAGAAAAGAAAGAGCTGATTTTCAAGCGCGTCTTAAGGTTTTGGATGGCTCACCTTCCTTTAGGGAGCAAGGGATCACAATAGATAGATTTGCGAAAGCCGAGTACCCTGAGTATAGTTTTCCAAAAGGTGCTTTCAAAGGAGCTTGGGATGAAAAACGCATTGTCGTAAATACGGGCGATGCTCTTGTGATAAGGGATAAGTCTAATAAGATCTCAGTCACAATCGGAAATGACATCGAAAAATGGAATCAATACCAAAAAGTTAGCGTACAGGTGGATCCCAAGGTAACCTCTCAAGAGCTACATGAATTTTTATCTACTATCGGTCTTCCAATGGTTTTACTAGAATCACGGCCGGAGGATATTCATCATGAGAATACCGCAAGAGTTGCTTTTGCAAGACATCCCGTGGAAATGGCTTTTTATGAAAGTCCGGAAGAATGCTATCAAAATAGTGTTGAAAACCCTGCAAATTCCAATCTCTCAGCAACTGATGCTAAAGCCATAGTCGATCGTGCTAAGGCTATGCGCTTAAAAGATGTAGGCAACAATCGTTTGGAGTATGTGGACGACCAAAATGTTGTCGAATTTTGGGCATCCGGTGGAAGAGGGTTTGGCGCAACGCTTGGTCATAGCGGAGTGACCTTTAACTTATATGAAATATATCTTCATGGCGGAACTTATAAGAAGCAAAAGATTGAAAATTCAGCTTTGACAATGGCTTATATTCTTAAAGGGGGGCAGCTCTCAAGCATGGAACGATTTGAAAAAGGCATTGTCGGCGGTGGTTGCTGTCCTGATGAAAATGTGGAAACAGGTTCAGCGAATCAAGTATTTACAAGGCCCCTTACCGATAATCAGTTTGATTCGGAACATGATTGGGGAAACTATGCCATTGAAGGCAATATCTTCCTTCTTTTTGATGCGACATTAGCTGAAAGACTCCCCTATGGTTATACCAAAGACAGGGCCGGTTTAAGAAATCCTCATCATATCAGCAAAAAAGCCGTCAGAATGGCGCAGAAAGAATTGCCTGAAAAAGGATTAACTGGCGAATTGATGAGGGAGCGCCAACCGCTTCCTCAAATTCTCGAAAATCAAAGAAGAAGCGATCTTACGCTGCCGACCGCTGAAGTCATGTTTGAAGACACTATTGGCGCAAGCTATATCTACGGAGCTGTTGTCCAAACAGAAGAAGAAAAAGCTTCCGTTATTAGAGTTTTAAATGAACAAGGAATTGATAATATTGGCGGTAAACCGCTTGATGAAGCGATTTTTGTGGGTAAACTCTCCCCTAAAATGATTAAAAACCCCTTCGAATTATAACAAAAAGGTTTTTATGCAAAGTATGACTCAGATATTAGATAGAGTCTTTTTTCTTGAAATTGGCGTTCCTGAAGGAAAGAAAACCGAAACACTTGCTGTCGGTCTTGTATTTTTAAAACCTGATAATGAGCCTGACGAAAAAGTATGGGGGTATCTTAGTTTTCACGATCAAATAGCCGGGCGTCAACGAGCCATTACCCTCCAAAAAAAGCCGGACATTGCTGAAATGAAGATAACTGCCGTGAGCGATATTGGCGAGAGATTTAATTTTATTTTTGTAACTAAGGAAGTTTGGGAAGAAAAAGTGAAAAAACTCTTTCAGGTCCCGGATGAGGTGGAAAATAAGTTAATTGATACAGAGCAAGTGCAAAGTCTTTTATTGAATCTATACCCTTAAAGCTTAAGTGGTGCAATCCATTAATGCATAGCTTCCATTTTCGTTTAAAAAATCGATAAGCCTTTCTGCTTGTTTTGGAAAATTAGACTTCTCTATATGGCCATGGCAAGACCCGCAAATTACAAAAAGGTTGCTTTTGATTAGATGATCCTGAATTTTTTTTATAAGCCCTGTTTGCCTTTCTTCCATGGTACTTTTAACAATCTGGTTTTTAAAATTCCTGAATATCTTATTTAACCATTCAATCATTTCTTTTTTAAGCTCTTCTAGTGAACGTAGCGATGTTTCTTTTAGCCTTTCTAATACATCAGTGCAGTCCAAAATTTCTGTATTCCACTTTTTTGAGAGGGCTTGAAGCGAAAGAATAATTTCCTCTTTTAAGCTGATCAAAAGAGTTTGGTCTGTTAGTTTGTTCAGTTCGTCTCGAAGTTTGTGAAATGATAAAGTTTCAATTTTAATTTTTGCTATAAGATCTTTGTCTTCCCAACATTCTGTCTCTATTTCAAGTGAATTCCACTTTTCATGTTCAGAGGGTGATTCGAAAAGCAAAATAGCATTACTTTTATTTTCAATATTTTGAATCGCATTGTGAACGGTGGGATAGTAGTCTTTTTTCTTATGATTGATTAGAAAAACGATGATCTTAGCTTTTTTCCATTCGGGTACGCTAGAGTGTATCAAAGGAAAGGTGTTAGAGAGGATCCCAACAGAAGAAGGGCTTGAAGTATTTACGGTAATTGCACCCATACTGACCTTTAATAAATTAAAGGAGAAAATATTAATTTAATTAGTTCAACAAGTCAACGTTAATTAACTAAAACCAGATCAGTTTATTTACCTTCCCTCGCTTGCTTCCAGTTAAATAAGGCCACTTTTAAGAAAGGAGTCATTTCAGGGGCAGGGACAATATCCTCGGATTTAAATTTTTTTTTCGTAAAAACCTGTAGATATTCGGGATAATCATCCTTAACTATATTGATCCAGTAATTTCTGGCATAATTAGGATGTTTCTTTATAAAAGCCTCCAGTTCTTCATAAGTGTAGCTGGCTTCATTTATGGCCTCGCCTTCCTTATAAAAATTTTTCCACCCTTGAAAGGCCATTCTCACCTCTATTGGAAAGACGGAAGTCGGAAGATCAGCAAGATTACTTGTGGATTCACCGGATAGATTATCTAAAAATTTTTTATACCCCGGAGGTGCGTCAGGCCAACCAGCAGCATTCCATTCCGGTAACGCAAATAAAAATTCTAAAAACTCACTTTTAGGAACTTTTCTTTGTGTAAATTCATTTTTTAAAAGCCTATCCCAGGTGTGGTATAAAAATAAGACTTCAGGAGGGGCTAGGACAAAATTACCGGCATACCCTTCTTTTATCCCAACTTTGGATTCGTAGTCAAAGCCGGTTAGATAGTTAGTTCTATTGGAGACGTTTTGACGAAGGTATTGGGGGAACTGCCATAAAAAAAGAGAGAGATCCCGATTGGTTACTTGTAAAAACGGGCTTTTTGAAAAATAGGTGTTTAAAGTTTTGCCGTACCAGTTAAAGCCGCCCCAAAAAAGCATCATTAGTGCTGAGATTAAACCTGTCCAAATCCAAAAATAGCTTGGATTTTTCTTAAAACCGTTGGTGTTAACAAAATCTTTTTCCGGAAGCTCTCCTGGTAAATTATCTTCTAGAGGAGGAGGCTCTTCAGCGTATTTGCTTGGACCAATCGTATCTTGAGGTTCCTCTGCGTTGGGATTCATTTTTTTAGTATCCGTAGGAGAGGTTTATACTAAACCAATTGTCCGCATATTCGCTGAATTGGCCATCGGCTGAGTACCCATCGTGGTACATGATGTAGGCTCGAAGCCTTTTAAATTCACAAGTAGTCTTACCCCATTCCCAGCCGAGAACATAGGTTTGATCAATGTGCTCTTTGTAAATATTAAAGTACTTAAAATCCATGGCAAAGAAAGGAAGCCCGTAAAGGTGCTGACAGGGATTATAAAAGCCAAGTCTTGGAAAACGAAGCTCTGTACCTGCTTGAACGTAAAAGTTTCCGCTATCAAATGATTCATCATGCTGGATGACCCATCCGATACCGCTATAGAGCCTAATCTCATCTGTGATATAATTGGAAACAAAGAAATCTAAGTATTCAGCACTAGGGTTTCTTCTGTCAAATCCCGGGTTATTGAGAAGAAACTCATCCCCAAGGTGAGAGGAGATGTGATAGGCCCTTAACCTAAAAACCCATCTGTCGACAGCGTATTCAATGGGGAAACCGACATAATAGTCGGCATTATAAAGAGGCGCTGACTCATGCAAAGGATCAAAGACAGCCCATAGACCGCCCTCTAAGTTAATTTGAAGAAAACCGCCCCAGGGCCATACGTTACACCACCTGATAAAGGCGATGTTATCGGCAAAAGAGACAGGAATCACGTTTTTAGTTAAGGCGTCGTCATTAAATCTCCAGCCGACTGAGTAAGTGAGCTGTCTTGGATCTGCAATCATGGGCCTATAAAGAGGCCCTTCCTGGGGAAGCCAAACACCCCAGAGTCCGCAGTGGCCAAACGAATAGCAAGAATCGCCGCATAAGTAAGTATAGGGACCTAAATAAATGCAATTAGCAGAACACCACCATCTGTCTCTTTCGCAGGTAGGCCATTTTTGACAGCAACCGCAGCAGTTTGGAACGCAATACTGATAAAAACAGGGCAAGTTGCAACACTCTGCGTCCCCTTCTTCATAGTCAGTCTCTTCTTCGCATTCATACTGAAAGTCTGGAAAAGCATATTCCGGATTGTATGCTAAAGCCGGCTGAAAAGGTTCACATCTACAAGCATTTCCATCGTCACAGCCGCAATCGCAATTGTCTTTCCCGCAAGCAAATCCTTTATCACATTTGCAAGGATCTCCGTTTCCGCATCCGCAATCGCAATTGTCTTTTCTGCATACACCTTCAGCTTTCTTGCTTTCTTTTTCACCGCATGTGCAGGAAAACCCGTCGCCGCATCCGCAGTCGCAACTATCTTTACCGCAAACAAACTCTTGCTTTTTGGAACAACCCTCATTCTCCTTGACTCCGCAGCTGCAAGGATATCCATCCCCGCATCCGCAGTCGCAACTATCTTTACCGCAAACAAACTCTTGCTTTTTGGAACAACCCTCATTCTCCTTGACTCCGCAGCTGCAAGGATATCCATCCCCGCATCCGCAGTCGCAACTATCTTTACCGCAAACAAACTCAGTTTTCTTGCTTTCCTTTTCACTGCATGTGCAGGAAAACCCGTCGCCGCATCCGCAGTCGCAACTATCTTTACCGCAAACAAACTCTTGCTTTTTGGAACAACCCTCATTCTCCTTGACTCCGCAGCTGCAAGGATATCCATCCCCGCATCCGCAGTCGCAACTATCTTTACCGCAAACAAACTCGGCTTTTTGTGAGCTTTCCGGCCCGCAGCTGCAGGCGTTTCCGTATAAACAGCCGCAGTCGCAATTGACTTTGGTGCAGCAAGCATCCCCGTTGTCATTCGCGGCCAATCCGCCGTAAAATACAAATGATAAGAATGTTAGGAATACCCATCGTGCGATCATGCGTAAGTCTCCATCGAGATTTTGTGTATGCAAAAGGCAATTTTTAGCGGATTAGGACAAAAGTTAAAAGAAAAAATTGGAATGAGGCTTATTTTTTACCCAAATTTATTTTTAATAAAATGAGACTTGCATTTCTCAATTCATGTTGCTAGAATGTCTACTTACCTTTTTGGGGCAATAGCTCAGTTGGTTAGAGCAACGGACTCATAACCCGTTGGTCCCTGGTTCGAGTCCAGGTTGCCCCACTTCTTTCACCCACAGTCCCAATTCACATTTATCTTTATAGAGATCAGGCTAGACCCCCAATCGTAGTGCAACAAAGAAAAATCTTATCACCCTCCGGTCGCTCAAACCAAAACTATAACTCAAAATTTAAGATGGCATCTATCCGACGATGAATAAATAGGAACGGGACGAAAGTATGGCGAGCTAATCAAAGCACACGCCAACCTCATAACCGGATGCAAGAGCTCAAGATTGATCTAAAGACAACGAAAGGCAGAGATAGCGCGGGAAATAAATGAAAACTGCTGCTCGGTCGTTATATTCTCGATGGCGCCTTTGAACAACCTGAGGCAACCAAAGATAAAAGACGATGCTCTTGAGACTTCAAATTTGAATAGGTAAATCGCTATTTCCCTTTTGTTACACTATGGGTGTAAACATTTTCGCTGGATCGAAAAGAGCAAACCTCTTAGACAAAAAAAATTTTTAATCTACGTACTCATCTCCTTATCTAAAGGAATCTATTTATAATTATCTATTAAAATAGATCAACTAAAATTATTGCATTCTTAATCTATAGTTAATTAACTGTTAGAAATCCATCATTATAATATTAAACCTTTCGGAAAGTAATTAAGGTAATAAGATGGTGGAAGGCATTCATAATTTATTATTGAAAACCAATAGCGCAGCGGCACCTCCTGCCCACTCTGCAAAGGAAACCGAGAAGGAGCTTAGCCAAACTGCTGATAATTCCCCTCAAAATGATAAGATGCCTCTATCAGCTCTTTTTAGCCTATCTGGCAAAAAAGCAACTACAAATTCAAAACCCGCGGTCCAGTTTCCTGATAGCTTAAAGCAAGTGCAAATAATCAATTCGAATCTTGGCGGATCAACAGGCGCGAAGCTTGTTAAGTCAAACGACACTTACTTTGTGTCCAAAAAAGGTAATCATGCCGAGCACATACTCGCTGAATATGGCGCGAATAAGGTTTATAAGGCCCTCGGAGTACCCGTTCCTGAGGTTGCTTTATATGATGAAACGAGCGGTGCAAAAGTTGCAGGACAGGCAAAACCCACCCATCCCCTAATGCTGGCAGAGTATTTTCAGCCTTGCATCCCCCTAGGAGAATATTTGCAAAATTCCTCCATTACGCAGGAAAACAAAGACAAGGTTATAGCAAAACTGCAAGAGCACTTTGTAATAGATTGCCTCTTAGCAAATTGGGATGTGATCGGGTTAGAGAGTGATAATGTGTTAGTCACAACAGATGGGACGCCCATACGCATCGATAATGGTTCAGCCTTTGAGTTTCGCGCCCAGGGCGGCTTAAAGAAAGAGGGCTTCTCTCCAAATGTCACCGAACTTGATTCCATGCGGGACTGGATAATAAACCCTTCTGCTGCGTCAATATATGGCTCACTCTCCAATCAAGAGATCTTAATACAAATCGATTGGGTGCTAGCTCGAGAAGATCTATTGTTTAAAAGTATAGATAAAAAATACCACAGCTCCTTGTCAAAGCGACTGGAATTTTTGACAACCTATAAAAATCAGCTTCAACCTGCTCCTGGATCACCAAAAACCTCAAACGAACCTAAAGCCGAATCGAAAAAACCCCTTAAAAGCTTTGATTTGTTCGCACAACCGATAAACGCGTTAACATCTGAAGAGCGCAAAGTTAAAGCGGCTTCCTATGGAAGCTTAAGCGGAGAAGAGGCCTTTAGCTTGCTGGTTGGCAAGCCGCCCGGGACCTTTCTTTTAAAAAATAGTCAAAGCACAGCCGGAGCATTAGTGGTTTGCTATATTCAGGCAAATGGCAAGTACTCTTCAGTATTACTTAAACCAAGCGGCATTGGAACTTGGATAATGGAGACCTCCAAGGGGCCAAAGCATCTTTTGAATCCGGGAGAGCTCTTGACCGAGCCCGAACTAAAAAAGCTCTTTTTGACCCCGTTAAAAAAGAGCGCTGCATTACCAAAAAGCCAAAGCCCTTTAAAATTTTCGTCAAACCCGCTTCTATTTACTAGCCAAACCGAGCTTCATCTTTCCGGCTTGAACAACCAAAAGCTCAACCCCGCAGCTCTTTCTGAAAAAAATAAAAAGAAGGTTATCATTCCGCCCCCTGCATCGGTCCCTGCTGCATGGGTTGCTCCGGTAAACCCGGTTGAATCCCTAGTCCAAAGCTACATAAAGTCAGATCCGGAAAAACTGCTTGGACTCCAAGCCATGGGCTATAAGATCAGTGGAGATCAATATTTTCAAGGAGCTGAAAAGCTGCGCTTGAATTTTGCTAAAGAGCTTCAAAAAGATCCCTACATAAGGACCTCGATTCATCAGCTCTACGATAAGGCGTCCGAAGCGTACTCCAAAGAAAAAAACTTTGATATGGCTTTTAAGATGCGTGCCCTGCTGGCAAGCTCCTTAAAACTACCGGAGTTCCATCCCTTAATTAAAATGAACGACGCCATCGCTCGGCAAACTGCAAAGCAAGGCAATCCTGATTTCGGAGCTCATTTTAGCGGCTACGATACAGGCATTTTAAAGGGCAGCAACTTCCGCATCGATAGACGGATGACCGAAGCCGGCCTTAAAGATATCCTGCAATTTCGTCTCAGCCAGTTTGCTAGACGAGATCTACAGGAGAATCTAGCTTGTATCGAAAAGCATATCGACCTTTTCAATCAGCATCTACCAAAAGAACTTAAGCCCGGAATTTCCATCCAAGCCATTCCCTACTGCTTTAAAGGGCAAAAAGAGAGTGTCTATTCCAATAAATTTGGATGGCAACCGGCTGATGCCAGCGCTCTAGAAATCACCTTCCAAGGCGTTGGCCGAATTATCGTCGGCAATAATCCGCAGTATGGCTGCCTATATAACGATGTCAGCGTCGAGATTGATGCCTCCATGAAAGATGGCCAGGCTCTCAAGCTGATGCATCAAATGCTCACGGTCTTGGGGCTCGGGCCCCTCTTTGCCGAGCAAAGACCTGAGGATGATGAGCGGCTTAAAATCGCCCAGATATTTCGAACTTATTATCCTAGCCGAGCCAATGAGTTGGAACGGACCAAGGAATTTTATGAGCTTCCCCTAACCGAGCTAAAAGCACACTTAATTGCCTTAGTACCCCAGATGAAAGCCCTGCTTGAGAAATACAGTCATCCAGGAATGATGCAAAAAGTCGAACTGTATCCTGGTAAAACCAGCTGGGCTCTCAGTGACATAGCCAGCCAGTTAAAACAGAAGGGCAATTATGGGCTGATGATGGGTGTTGGCTCTTTTCTAGACTTAAAAATAGCGGCTAAGAGAGCTGCCAACATGATAAAATTTGGCCCCATTTCCTCACAGGATCGTCTGCAAGCCGGGATAATGATTCATGGCGCCTCCACAGGGGCCGACTTAGAAACCGGAGGCGGAGACCGTATCTTCACCCGAATGATCAATAAGCAAACGAGCCCCAAACCGATCAATAATTTTCCGTTTTCAGGTTCCATACAGCTATTGATCGATTTAGAGGCTCTCAACCGAGGCTGTTATGCTTATAATTCGGATAAATATGGCATCCGAAATCCGGTCCATTACAATTATTATGAATATGCCAAGCGCGCATCGATTTTAGACTTCACAGCCACGCAAACTGACAATGAGGTGATGCTAAAAAATCGCATCGATCCTCAATACATCAAAGGGGCTGTCGTACAAAATCAGGGCGCTTACGAACAATTAGTCGAGGCCTTAAAAGAGGCCTCAATAGTAAAATCTATAATGGGTAAAGACTATGTTTATGGAAAACCCATAGAGCAATTTATTAAAATTGCGCATAAATTTGACCCAAGCATGTGGAATTAAGAATCAAGGAGAATTTAAATGGATTGTCTACCCCCAGTCACCTATGAACAGGTTTACTTTGTCGAAGCGGCTCAAGCGAGAAGGCAGTTAAACCCTATCGCGATTAAGCCCTCTATTCATGGTCACGAGATTCTATGGAACGATACAGGCCGTGGCGTACTCTTGAAAGCCTCTCATATTCTATGTGAATATGACAAGCCCTCCCAAGCAGCCGCTTTTCCGGACCGTATCATCATCACTCTGGAATCAGGCGCTACGATTACTTTGACAGCCCTAGACTTAGAACTTTACTATACCAAACTTAAACAAAATGTGGCCGGTCAGCCGGATTTTGAAACCGATCAAGAGTTGCGCTACTACTATCTAAATACCGACTTCGAAGCTTAAAATACACTAGCAGTCTGAAATTTTTCCATGCCCAAATCCGAATCCCTTGTCGGACAATAGCGTCAGACATGGGGGCCGCACGGACTTAAAATTTCTTAATCAGAGGCAGCATTTAGCTATCTTAACTCTCTTTGGTTTCGCCATTTACTTAACTTTTGATCTAAAAAATTTACAAGCAAGGAAAATTTTAAAGAATCAGCCAACAGCTTTTTCGATTAAAGAGAGCTCTAAGCATAGGATAAAAAAAATAGATCTATCGGACCGCCTCTCTCTTTTTAAATGCGACGGTCTTCCAGGATTCATTTCAAGAATAGTTTCGGTTGAACTTAATATCCCTTTGTCAAAACATTACTTTATGTTAATAATAAATTTTTAATTATTTTATAGGAATGACAGGCGTCTTCCTATTGACACAAATATCCCAAATGAATCGGCTCGGCCAATGTGGGTGGGGCGTGCAAAAAAGTAACCAGGCAGTCCTCTCATTATTCTTGTTGGAGGGAATGGTATGCAGCTTAAAGCCTCTTAAAGATTCAAGATATTAAGCCTGTTAAATATTTGAATGTACTTATGATGAAACCTTATCTCTTATTCGCAATTTTTTTCCCGGTCCTGTTCAGTCCTTTATTTTTTTATTTGAAATCAAAATTTCCTCGTTATTTGGGTTTTATCGCTCTTTTTGTTTGTTTAGCATCTTTGATCAGTATTATCTTAGGCGGGAAAGTTTCCGGTTGGAATGAGCCTCAGATGATCACGATCCCTTGGGTTCCGAGCTTAGGAATTAATTTAACTTTTATCACAGATGGCCTTTCCCTGTTTTTTGGAATCTTAGTCACAGGAATGGGAGTATTGGTGACTTGGTATGCCCAATATTACATGGATCCAAAAGACCCCCATTTAGGGCGATTTTATGCATGCCTTATGTTTTTCATGGGAGCCATGTTAGGTACTGTCTTCTCGAGCAACCTTATGGTTCTTTTTTTCTTCTGGGAGCTCACGGGCGTCGCCTCCTTTTTGTTAATCGGCTACTGGCATCCCGAACCGGGGGCTTGGAAGGGAGCCCGCATGGCCCTTTTGGTGACAGGACTTTCCGGTTTAGCTTTATTGGCCGGCATCATCATGTTAGATATTTTGACAGGGACTTTTGAATGGCATCTCATGGCTACGAAGGGAATAACCTTTCAAGCACATGCCGAATGGACCTATCCCATCATCATTTGCTTTTTAATAGGTATTTTTGGCAAATCAGCTCAATTCCCATTTTACTTTTGGCTTCCTAATGCCATGGTGGCCCCTACACCTGTTTCAGCTTATTTGCATGCTGCCACAATGGTAAATCTGGGAGTGTTTTTGACTGCTAGAATGTATCCTTTATTTGCTTCGCATGAACTTTGGTTTTACATGCTGACGACATTCAGCTTTATCACTCTTCTAATAGGGGCCATCCTTTCCCTTTTATCTAATGATCTTAAAGCAATTTTAGCTTATGCAACTGTGAGCCAACTAGGATTTTTCTTAGGATTTTATGGGATCGGAGGAGAAGAGGGCATCGAATATGATTATGTTCATATTCTAAATCATGCCCTTTATAAGGGCAGCTTATTCATGCTGGTCGGAATTGTCGATCATGCCACAGGCATACGGGACGTTCGTAAGCTAGGCGGTCTTTGGAAAAAGCTACCGCTGACCTCTTTTATATTTCTTATAGCTGCAGCTGCTATGGCCGGAATTCCAGGAACTACCGGATTTCTTAGTAAGGAACTTATTTTAATGGATATTATCGCATTGGGACGATCAAACCATAGCGGCTGGTTAATCCTAGGTGTGCTTATTGTGGCTTCCTTATTTAAAGTTTCCATTGCGATCCGAATTTTTTTTCATTTATTTGTGCGCGATGTCCAAAGGGGAGGAAAAATCGATCTTATTCATCCGCCCTCTTTAGCCATACAATTTCCTCCGCTAATTCTAAGTTCGATGGCCTTCATTTTAGGTATATTGCCAACTCAATTTGGGCATTTAACCTCTTATTTCTATGTATCGGGCTTGCATAAATTAGACCCTCGTATAATGCAGCTTTGGCACGGTTGGACAATTGAGTTGCTTGTCAGCCTATCGATCATATTAGGAGGAGCCTTGTTTTTTTATGCCGCAGAAAGGACTGAATGGCGTTTTACAAGCATCATTGGACAATTAAATTTCGGGGACTTGTTTGATAAGTTTATTAATAAGTTTCCCAAAATGTGCAAAATCCTGGTTAAACCTTTTGAACCGATGACTTATCAGCAGCAATCAGCGACTTTATTCTCTTTATTCTCTATTTTCTTGGGTGGATTTTTGATTTATTATTCTCCTCCTGACTCAATCTCTTCTAATTTTGCCTTAATTTCACCGGTTAGAATTTTAACGATATTCTTAATAGGCCTATTTACTTTATTAATACCCTTTTTCAACAATCTTATTTCCAGGTTATTGGCTTTATCAGGATGCGGTTTTTTTATAGCGATCTACTTTGCTTTATACTCAGCTCCGGACCTTGCCTTAACGCAAATTCTAGTCGAGGTCGCAACCTCTCTTATTATTCTCTTGCTATTTCGACATTTAGGAAATAGCGTCAGTTATGTGGAACCATCTATTTCAAAATTCCGTAGATTTACAATTCCGCTTGCTGTCGCATGCGGGCTGACAGCGGCTCTAATAGTTGCTCTTTATCATTCCTCACATAAACCCATGATCGATTTTTTTGTGGCTAATTCAATCCCCTATGCCCACGGCTCCAATATAGTGAACACGATTCTTATTGACTTTCGGAGTTTAGACACATTAGGTGAAACGACGGTTATTTTAACGGCGATGCTAGGGGTCATAGGCCTTCTAGCTAACAAGAAAGAGATATTTTTTAAGAAAATTAATCCATGCGTTCCGACAAATTCTCCTATTTTGCGCTCCATTATGCCTTTGATTTTTATTTTGCTGAATCTTTTCTCCATCTATTTATTATTAAGAGGGCATAACTATCCCGGAGGAGGCTTTGTAGCGGGGCTGACAAATGGAATCTCTATTATTATTCTTGGATTTTCGATACAAGTCTTCAATAGACCTCTTCTATTTATGCGTCTTGGATTTTTCGGCATTGGAATAATACTATTAGCAGGATGCCTTCCCCTCTTTTTAGGCGCCCCTTTTTTAACCCATTATGTCGACTTCTCTACTTTGCCAAAGGTAGCCTATATCTCTTCACTCACACCCTTAATTTTCGATACGGGAGTGTATCTTGTTGTTTTAGCCATGACTGCTAAAGTCTATTTTTTATTTCGGGAAGCTCACTTTATAGGTATTAGATGGAGTTAGATGCTTTAATTCTTGTTTTTATTCTTTTTAGCGTCTCCTCATATTTAATTATGCAAGCACGCCTGACAGATTTCATTTTTGGTTTTGCTCTCTTATCAAATGGCATAAATTTAATGATTTTATTCACTTCTGAAAATCCGCAAGGAAAGACGGTCCCGATAATAATAGAAGGGGTTGAAAAAAACTTAGTTGACCCATTACCTCAAGCCCTTATTTTAACTTCTATCGTGATTGGATTTGGCTTGATCGCTTTTATGATCGTTTTAGCTTTTCGCCTAGTTGGTTATTTCGGTACTCTCGATACAAACACTTATATGAAGATAAATCACGATGATTAGCGTAACCCTTCCTATTATACTCCCTTTGCTTTTTGCAGTAGCATCCGGATTCTGCCGCAAGGATCATTGGCGTACTACCCTAAAGATAACCGGTTCTGCTTTGCACACCATGGTTTCAGCTTTTTTATTGTGGAGCTGTCTTCAAGGAGAAATACAAGTTACTGTAATCGGAAACTGGCTTCCGCCCTATGGAATCGTATTGGTGACAGACCTGTTTTCTTCTCTTTTTTTATTTACTATTTCATTGATCTTTTTAGCGACGAATATATACGGAATAGTTGAGGGGGGCACGGAGACCCATATCCTTCGCATACCTCTTATCTTTATTTTGCAAGCAGGTATTTCATTGAGCCTGCTGACAGCAGATTTTTTTAATTTATTCGTTTCTTTTGAAATGATGCTCTTTGCTTCCTACGCCCTTGTGGCTTTGGAACTTTCTGAAAAGAATTTAAAATGGGCTTTTTCTTACCTCCTTATCAACTTGATAGGCACTTTAGGGTTTTTATGTGCTGCAGCCATGATTTATGGATATACAGGCCATTTAAATATGGCCGCTTTATCAGAGCTATTAAAGGATCAGAATAATGACCCTCTTCTCCTAGGATGGGGGTATTTACTTCTCGGAGTATTTGGGTTAAAAGCCGCTATCTTTCCTCTATACTTTTGGCTTCCAAGGACCTATTCCCTTTTACCCGCTTCCTTGGCCGCACTGTTTGCAGGGTCTTTAACTAAAGTTGGAATATATGTCTTAATACGAGTGTTTGTCGTTCTCTTACCCTCCCCTTTAGGTAATTTAAATACCATTTTGCTTGTTCTTTCAACTTTCACCATGCTTTTAGGAGTTTTAGGGGCCGTTTCTTGTACGACTATTCGAGGGATTCTCTCCTACCATATCATCAGCCAAATCGGGTATATGATTTTAGGGCTGAGCCTTTATACCCCTCTAGCCATAGCGTCTGCGCTTTTGTTTATTATCCATAATATTTGGGTAAAGGTCTCCTTATTCCTTATAGGGGGTGTCGCCGCGCAAGCTTCAGGAACGGACGATTTGAAAAAAATGGGAAACTTATCGTTAGTTATGCCTTGGCTTGCAGCAAGTTTTTTAATCCAAGCTTTTTCTTTAGCGGGATTACCACCTTTAAGCGGTTTTTGGGGGAAATATTTATTGGTTTTAGAAACCATTAAGATGGAAAATTATTTTACTGCGGCTATTGCTCTTTTGACAAGCTGGCTTACTCTTTTCAGCATGGTAAAAATTTGGATAGGAGCCTTTTGGAAAAATTCGCCGAGCGAAAAGAGTTCAATAAAAGAAATAAAACTTAAGGAAAACTATGTATCTGTCGGCATGCTTGTATTCGCAAGCCTAATAATCGGGCTTTGCATAGAGCCTATTTATAATACAGCGGTCTTAGCAGCTGACCAGATTTTTCAAAAGGAGCCATACATCCTGGCTGTTATTAAAGCGTCAGGAAAAGGATTGCCATGAAACCTATTCAATATTTAATCCTTAATATCCTATTGGCTGTGCTTTGGATTATTTTGAATGGCGAAGCCGATATTTTTCACTTTCTTTTCGGTTTTGGTATTGGTTTTCTGATTTTGTGGACCTTTCAACATTTATTGAACTCCTCAAAATATGTTAAAATGGCCAGAGGTTTTGTAAGATTTATTTTTATTTTTTCTCTGATATTTATAAAATCTAATTTAAACATGGCTAAAATCATTCTATTTTACTACAAAAATAAGATTAACCCCTCTTTTATCTCTTATCCCATCCAAGAACTGACTCACTTTGAAGCTCTTTTGCTTAGTCAATTAATTACTCTAACACCGGGCTCAGTCAGTGTTAATTTAGAAAAGTCCACCCTACTCGTTCATATCATAGATCTAAAGGAACCCGAGGGGGTATATAAAAATATCGATGAAATCAAGTTCTTAATTTTAGGGTTTACAAGATGATGTCGAACGTTATTATGGTTTGTTATTTAGCTTTATTCTTATCCGCTATTTTAACCATAATCCGCTTAATTCTAGGCCCCTCAACTCTTGACCGTGTTTTAGCTTTCGATGCCATCGCTTTATGCGCAGCCGGAATGACCATATTATTTTCACTTGAAACTTATTCTATTTATTTTCTTGAAGTATTGCTAATTTTCAGCCTATTGGGATTTACATCTGTTTTAGGCTATTTGGATTATCTTGGCAGCCTGGATAAAAGGAAAGAACCTGAGCAAAAGGATACCTATGATCTTGAATGAATTACTAGTCGCATTTTTCTTGCTATCGGGCGTTTTTTTTATTTTGATTGCCAATTTGGGAATTTTAATTATGCCGGATGTTATCTGCCGGGCCCATGCCCTTTCCAAAGCAGTAACTTTAGGCTTTATACTTATGCTGATCGGTTTATGGATTCATCTAGGCACTGAAGCTGTTAACCTTAAGGTTTTACTGACCATCTTGTTTCAATTTATAACAATACCCCTCTCCAGCCATTTATTCATTTACTACGTCGCATACAAGTTAAAAAAACTAAATAAATCCTAAAAAAAGACGATGTCCAATTGATTCCTAGCATCATTTCGATACTTAAGTTAAAAAGAAATACGATTGTCAGGTTTTCTGAGAAAAATTGCTGGTTTGCCAATTGCTTTGATTTACTTGTTTTGATACCAATAAGGTAAAAAAGGAAAAAGATAAATGGATGATGAACATTTAGGGATCGTAGCATCTAAAAATGCTGAAGACAGATATTTAAACTTTCTTCAGTCTATAATTCGCTGGTCACTTCGTGTCTTGGCCCTTTTGATGGCACTCGTTGTCGTGCTTGGCGTCGCAGATGTATGTTGGATTCTCTATCAAAAATTGTGGGAAGAGCCAGCATTTCTCCTCAACATCAGTGATATGTTCAGCGTTTTTGGGGCCTTTCTTGCCGTCCTTATCGCAATAGAAATTTATGTGAATATTGTCCTCTATCTTAAGGAAAATACCATTCATGTCAGATTGGTTGTTGCAACAGCTTTAATGGCAATTTCTAGAAAGATTATCGTATTCGATTACGCTTACACAACCCCAATGTTTGTGCTAGCCTCTGCTTTTACAGTCTTCGCATTAGGGATCACCTATTATCTTTTGCTTTTACAACTAAAGCCAAAAGAGAAAGAAAAATTGATAGACGAGCCTTAAGGTGTATTAGCTACGTCCGCATTTTTTGAAGAAGTCATCTATCTTGGCTAATATTTAATTAAGCCTGTCTTATGCAATTGTGGTTTTCTTAAGTTTTTTCAAAACTTGCTTAGGCTCTTGTAGCCTTGGAGTTTTCTACTTGCTACGGAAATTAGACATCATTTCTCTTGGGTGTGTTGCAAATTCCGGCCAACATTCCACCATCGATTGACAATTCGATGCCGGTGATATATTTTGATTCGTCAGAGGCTAAAAAAAGAACGGCATTAGCCACATCAATCGGCATGCCGACTTTTTGCATTGGAATGTCTTTTGCAATTTCAGCCATTCTGACTTCTCTTTCCGGACCACTGCCAAGCATGGGCTCCCACATAGGTGTAAGAATGACAGCAGGATGTACTGAATTGCAACGGATGTTGTAGCCTTGCTGACAACAATAGAGAGCTACCGTTTTTGTGTGATTTCTAACCGCTGCCTTACTCGAAGCATAAGCTGCAGCTTCAGGAATGCCAATCAGTCCGGATCGCGAAGATATATTAATAATGGATCCCTTCTCAGTATTTTTTATGACTTGGATTCCATATTTACAACCAAGAAAAATACCATCCATATTTACCGCATGCACTTTCCTCCAACTATCTAAAGAGGCATTTTCCGGGTCTTGAGGTCCAAACCCCTCTTGAAAGCCTGTAATTCCTGCATTATTAACAAGAATGTTAAGTTTACCGAATTTTTCAACAACTGTCGCCATGACTTGTTGCCATTCAGACTCCTCTTTGACATCAAGATGAAGGTATAAGCAATTTTTCCCTATCTCCTTGGCAAATGATACTCCTTTAGAATCATTAACATCCGTAATGACCACTGTCGCTCCCTCTCGACTGAAAGCTGTTGCTATCTCCGCTCCGATCCCTTGAGTTGCTCCCGTAATGAGTGCTACTTGATCTTTTAATCTTTCTTGAAACATTATTTTTCCCGATTTAAAAAATTAAATTATTGATCCTCTTTCCCGTCTTTTGACGGCTCGATTAAGTGTTAAGCTTACGCAAGAGGAAAGACGTGGGGAATGTTCAAATTGAGTCATCCATCCTATACTAATAGTATGAGCAAGTTTGAAAAATTAATAAAAATAATTCTTGAAGGTAGAGAAACTTCTAAGAGTACTACATCATTAAAGAAATGAATTACCAGTTGTCTGTACTGATGCAGAAAGCTAAGATGAGAGAATGAAGCTTATCAAGGAAGCTATTTAGCTTTATCTGAAAAACAGCGAAGAAATTAAAGAGCCGCGCAATAAAAAGCTATTTGCTGTCTAAAGAGAAAAATTTTGAAATAGCAGC